>CAYTYF010000011.1:0-21988 GCA_964442205.1 uncultured Candidatus Saccharibacteria bacterium
CTGGACCAAGGTTGTTAGAGAAGAGTGCTGGTTCACCTACCTGCCAGATATTGTCACCCTCAGTTACCTCATCATCACCGAAACCTGGAGTTGCACCCCAGTCTGACCAAGCGAAGAAGTTTAGGTTCTCTGCAAGTTCACCATCCATTTCTGGATCACCATCGGTGTTACAGATACCGTCACCCTCAGCCTCATTCTCTGGCTCAGTACAATCAACGTCATCGTTCTCAGTGATCTCGATATCTACACAAGCGTAGGCGTCGTTATCATCTACATGGAGTGAGATGGTGTTCTCGCCCTCGTCACCTGGCTTGACGTCGTCGAAATTAAAGAAGGTCTGTGCACCGAGGTCAGTTGCAAGCCAAGTACCAGTACATGGAGTACCTTCTACTGGCCAACCAACTTCTGAAGCGCCGTCATCCCAAACATATGGAACTTCTGACTCCTCATCTGGATTTGGAATACACTCAGCACCATTGTAGTGCTGCTCGCTGTCTACAGTGAGATCAATGGCTCCCGCTGTGAAGGTGTTGCCTTCAGAAACTTCTACATCGCTAAAGAACGCGCCGGTGCCGCCTGCGACGAGCGCAGCGACAAAGACGATCATTCCTACGCTAGTAACTATCTTTTTCATACTATGAAATTTATTGCTAAGAACTAATTATTAATGACTAAACTTTTGAACACTGCGTTTTGGTCACCGTTACTGCAGAAAACGCAGCGCTGGTGCTTCCCATCACACATAGACTTCATCCTACACTGCAGCATTTAAGCCACGTAGTATCGTCAATACAGGCCAGTTTTGCTGAAGATTTGCACTGCAACTGTGTATAAATTTCATGAAGTCTTTGATACATAAGACTTTCCTGAAGCATGCGATTGTTAACAACGTGGGGATTGTGTCGGTATTAGCCGTGGGTTTCTGCTTGATAGCGCGTGAACTGTCTTAATTCGGATACAAAAGCCTTAAAAATCAATACTTGCCTTTATGAAGTCTTCATAAAGGAAAAACAGTAGCCGCCGTTCCCCGGGCGGCTTTTTCTTTATATTTTTTATACCGAACTGCCCGAGCTCTGTCCTCGGGCAAACAGCCTTTGACTAAAGCGACGCCGCCCCACCCCGGGCGGCTTTTTCTTTTACATAGACAGGAGCTATGTAGTTCAGATCCTCTGGGCGCGAGCGACGTGCTCCCAGTTGCAGTTGGTGTCTGTACCTTTGATGAGGTGATGACTCCGTGCGTAGCTCTTGAGCAATGCAACGTACTCGACATAGCTAAGCAGGTAAAAGAGTACGTACATCAGCGGTGCAAACAGCGCCAAGCGAAAGCGTTGCCGCCAAGGAATGGTGTCTTCGGCAAAAATGTTGAGGGCTATGTACGCGCTTATGACAAGCAATGAACCGATGATGGTTGGCCAGTCCACGAACGCGATGACTATGTACAGTATGAACGCAACAATGAGCGGTTCGAAGAAAAATGCCAGGTCACTTACGAGTGCGTACGGGAGGTACACCCACGTAAGCAGCTTGCTGTGGCGGCTGTCGCGAGAGAAGAAAAGCTCTTTGTTCTTGAGGAATGTCTGGCTGCGTCCGTGCTTCCAGCGGTAGCGCTGTTTAATGAGGTCTTTTACGCTTAGCACGCTTTCGGTGTACGTGACAACGTCTGAGCCGTAGATTACACGATTCTCTTTGTTACCAGCGCGAAGCAGCTTGAACGTGAGGTCAATGTCCTCGGTGATCGTGTCGGTATCGTAGAAATCAACACTCTCAAGTGCGCTTCGGCGGAACGTAGAACCAATACCGCCGATTATGTACTCCACATTGAATACAGTGTGGGCTCGCTTCATTTGATAGCAAATAATGTACTCAAACTGCTGAATGAGGTTCAGGAGCGTGCCGGTCGGACGAATTTTTACGTTCGAAGACAGTGCGACCACACGCTTGTCGCGGAAGTACCGAGCAGCATTTCTGATAGAAGAAGGCAAAACAGTGGAATCAGCGTCCAGACACATCACCAGGTCGCCTGAAGCGTAGTTCTTCATTCCATAATTGAGGGCATGTGCCTTCCCTGAGTTGGCTTGCTCAATGACGAGTAAGTTATCGTACAGTGGGTCCTCATACAGCGCCCGAACTAATTCCACCGTCCTGTCTGTCGAACCATCATCAACGACTATTACTTGGAGCTTTTTGCGCGGATAGTCTGAAGCGAACACAGACTTGACGGCCTGAACGATGGTCTCTTCCTCGTTATGTGCAGGTATCACCACCGAAAAAGTTGGCAGTGTCGAACGCTTCATTTTGCGCTTGCTGAGTGTTTGCTGGACGCCGTAGATATCGGCGCCTATCAAAAACACAGCCATTCGGAGAAGGTTGAAAAGACATACCACCAGGACCGCGTAGGTCAGGAATTGGAAAAGTGTCATAAAGGCTTCTTACGAGTCGAGCGTAAGCCTTAGCAAGCGCGAAAAAATGAAGCTGCAGAGGACCAGTCCCCCGATGAGCGTTGCGCTTTTAGCTATGATGGTCAGTTCAGACTGTGAAATAGCAAGCACGCCTCCGGCGAGGAGGGATCCGGTAAGGATTTGACCTAGGATTTGAGCAATTGGAAACATATCGAATGCGGCGCAACATTAGCACATAATTTAAGGTTGTCAACACGTCCTTGATCGCTGTCAGCCCCCTCATCCCAGGGCAGACCTAGGTCTGCCCTGGGAAAGCTTTTATGTGCTAAGCTTCAGCTAGACAGCAACGAGGAGGGTCTGTTGCACTACCTTGTGAACTTGCTTGAAGAATTGCAGAGGTCGCTTCTGATCCGTCCCCTGCTCCACTTTAGGGCATGGCGGTGTGAACGCATGAAGCGTTACCTACTGCTTCACGACTACAACTATCGTGACAACTACATCGGCATGGAGATCGTGCGACAGCGGGAAAGACTGCGCGATGACCACGGAAACTTTCCATCAGGTGTCAGGATTCCCGACCGCAGCAGCGTTGAAGCTGAACTCCCGCGGAAAAGGCGTTGGTGGCTTGATAGAGAGCCACTTGGCAACATGTAAGCAATGTTCGCGCTCGAGCCGAATGAAATGGCCAGACACAATTTCATGTGTCTGGTCTTTATCTTTTCCTCCGAGATAGGGGCCATGGGCATAATTTTCTCCTTTTGCTGGGTAAGTAAGCATACGATTGCGGTATACTGAGGGGGTGAAAACGTGGCTTTTTTTTGGTGCCTCACTAGCAATGCTCTGGCTCATGACAGCACTTTTCGCCGGCAGCATGCGCATCGAAACCTCGCGAACCGAGCGGGTTGCTGTTAGTAGCTCTACCTCAGCAGTTTTAACGAGCGAAACCGCTTCTACAGTAGGAGCGGCCATCTTGGGCGAGGTGACCACAACCACATCGAGCCCCGTCTCTATGCCAGAACCAAAACCAACACAACCAACACCAGAACGTACGAATCCGGAGCCAAAGCCGGCAGTGGAAGTACCTCAACAGCCAGTTGTCGAATCACCAAAACCGACACCCGCACCAACACCAGCTCCTCGCAAACTCAAGTGGGGCGTGTTCACCGGATCGAATCCAAGCTCGATAGCAGACTTCGAATCCAGGATCGATGTCAACCCAGACTACCTAGCCTACTTCGTGCATTGGGCAAACGGCGACGGCAAATTGCCTACCTGGCTCCACGGTGTTGCGGCTGATAAGGGTCGCACGCTCATCATCTTCTGGGAGGCGAGCGACTTCACCATTGGCGGCACTGAGCAGCCTGCTTTCGCGTACCGGACCATTCTTCGCGGCGATCATGATGCGTACATAGCCGATTTTGCTCGCCAAACAAAGGAGTATGGCGACCATATAATTTTGATCCCTTTTTCTGAATGGAACGGCAATTGGACGCCGTGGTCAGGCACGAAGAACGGCAATACGCCGCAGGAAGCGGTCGAAGCGTACCGCTACATACATGGCTTCTTTGATGACGTACCAAATGTATCCTTCGGTATTGCTTTCAATGCTGCGTCGGTTCCGAGCACTCCTGAAAACCAGATAGAACGCTACTACCCTGGCGACACCTACGTCGACTACATCGGACTCGATGGCTTCAATATGGGTTACGGCACCTACGGGTGGGAAACCTTCGATGAAATTTTTGCTCCCGGTTTGCGCAAGCTGGCGCAGTACGGCAAGCCTACCCTGCTCTTTTCTTTTGCTAGCGCCGAAGGACCGCACAGTAAGGCTGATTGGCTCAACGATGCGCTGAATGTACAGCTACCGAAGTACCCGCACGTCATCGGCTTCGTGTACTTCAACCAGAACAAGGAGCGCAACTGGCTCTTGTGGTCTGATGACGAAACCTGGGAGGTGTTCAAAAATTACGTTGAATGATTCTAAGATAAATTCATTTATATCAAGTCGCTAAATATCTTATAAGATATTTAGCTATATGGAAAAAGCGGCGGTCCCGAAGGGACCGCCGCTTTTTTGCCTTGTCTGTATTAATTCATGAGTGCCACACCCTCCGACACTGTGATCACATCAACATCGGCTCCAGCAGCGTAGTTCACGAGTGCCTGGAAGTTTGATTCAGAGATACCAAACTCTGGTACTGGAGTGGTGCCTACTTGATGGAACATGAAGATGAGCCAGGTTTTCGAAGCTTCGGCCTGATCTATCCAGCTCTGCATCAAGGCTAGGCTGTCATCACTGGATACTTGCTGTATCTTGAGGGCGTACTTATCGGTCGTAGTGTCGTTGTATCCGCGGAGCACCGAACGGCCATTGGTGTAGCCAGAGTTGGCGGCGATGTTCTTCACTTCAGCATCGTGGTCACCGTACGGGTACGCGATGGTCGTGACAGAGTTCACACCTGCGTTGAGCAGTGCCTGACGTGAGTTGTTTATCTCATTGGTCTTTTGAGCGGTCGTGAGCGAAGTGAGCGAAGGATGCGTACGAGTGTGCGAACCAATTTCGTGTCCGGCTGCCTGCAGCGCGAGCACCTGTGATGTGTTCACGTACACTCCGTTAGCTCCACCATTGAACGAAGCATTGTCGATGGCAAGAGTTCCAGCGGATGCAAGAATGTGAAACAACGTAGCCTTTGTCACTCCGTCTGGAGGAGTGACATTCTTACCATACGTTTCCCAGCTACCGCCCGTCGATGGGAGAGATCCCAGGAATTCGTACTGGAAAGTGCCATCGGTCTTGGTGTACTGGATGAGAACCTCGGTAGCAGCAGTGCTTCGGTAACGGTCGCTTACTGCGTACGCAATGCCAGGCGAAACGTTGACCGGCTCGAAGTACCACTTAGCGTCGCCGCTCGTGTAGTTGGCGATTGTCACCTCAGCAGCGTTGCCACTAGCCCCCGCTACCGGGTAGGTGAAGACTCGGTCGTTGGTGCCCCAACCGCCCTGGTTCCAAGCTGCAGGACCATTAGCCCCCGGAGTCTCGAGGCCTGGGTTGCTAACCAACTCACCGCCACCACCGTTCATTTGGTCAGTGATGATGTAGAAAGTACCATCCATGCCAGCTGCATCAAGTATCGGTTTAACGATGGTCGAGTGCTCTGTCCAACCGTCGTCAAACGAGAAGGTGACCTTGCCACGATTGAACGAATGCACATTGCCCGAGGTGAGCGAGTAGTTATCTACTGCGAGCGTACCAGCGCTGAAGAGGATATGCATGATGGACACTGACTGTACGTTAGCAGGTGGAACGAAGCTGAAGCTACCGTTCGTCCAGTTAGCAGCTGCCGCTGGACTAGCAACACCGACGTAGCTGACCGTACCATCGTTCATCGTGTACTGGAGCGAAATGTTCGTTGGAACGCTCGCCTTGTACGCGTAGCTGAAGGTGTACTGTTCGCCAGGATTGACCGCAACCGGAGTGAAGTACCACTTGGCGTCACCATTGGTGTACGTGGTCATGGTCACTTCGGCAGCATTGCCGGTCTGACCCGCTACCGGGTAGGTGTATGTGCGGTTGTTGGTACCCCAGCCGCCGCGGTTCCAATTGGCTGGGTTGCCGCCGATTCCTGCGGTCTCAAGTGATGGATTCAATATGAGGTTGTTGTCGCTCGGTGGTGTCGTAGTACCAGTACTGTTGCTGACAGTCGCATTTACATGAGCAGATATGGTCGAGTTGCCAGCTGCATCACGCGCACGTGCCTGGAATGTGTGCACTCCATTCGAAACCAAAGCGCTATTCCAGTTCAAACTGTATGGCGAAGTGGTGTCTTCTGTACCGACGACGGTACCATCGATAAGGAAGGTTACCCCCACAACACCGACGTTGTCGCTGGCTGTTGCCGCAAGATCAATGACACCCGTTACAGGCGAAGTTGAAGCTGGTGAAGTGAGAGTTACAACCGGAACAATGGTGTCAGGCGTTGAAGTAGCGTTCGATACAGTCACAGTTCGCGCTGTAGTGGTGGTCGAGTTTCCAGCAGCATCACGCGCACGAACAGCGATGGTGTGCGAAGCGTTCGTAAAAGTTCGAGTGTTCCAGTCAAAGCTGTATGGCGAAGTGGTGTCTTCTGTCCCGACAGTGTTGCCGTCTACGAGCAGGGTGACGCCAACCACACCAACGTTGTCAGTGGCAGTGGCGGTGACCGTAGTGGTACCAGAAACGGTCGAGCTAGCCGCTGGTGCTGTAACGACTACGGTCGGTGCAGTAGTGTCGGTAGTGGTTGCGCTACCAGGGCCAGCAACGCTGACGTCGTCTATGTTCAGAGTACCGTTGCCCGCAATGAGGTGGAAGACAGAGATAGAAGCTGTACCAGCGGCAGGTGTGTACGAGCGCGTGTAGGTCTGCCAAGCGCCTCCGGTAGAAGCGAGGTTATCAAGTACTAGGTAGCTGTTTGCGCCGCCTGTCGAGGTGACCTGTACGACCACCTGCGAAGCGATGTTGCTGTTGTACCGGTCGCTGATGGTGTACGCGGTTCCTGGAGTGACTGCAATAGGTGTGAAGTACCACTTAGCGTCACCGTTGGTAAAGCCGGTCACTGTGAGCGAAGCGCCGTTGCCAGAGAAGCCGGTCGATGGGTAGGTATATGTGCGGGTGTTGGTACCCCAGCCGCCGCGGTTCCAATTGGCTGGGTTGCCGCCGGTACCTGCGGTCTCGAAGTTGCCGTTAGTGACGAGGTTGGTGCCTGGTGTAGTGGTGCTCGTGTTGTTTACCGTAACTGTGATAGCTGATGAGGTAGCGAGGTTGCCAGCAGCGTCACGAGCGCGAGCGCGGATAGTGTGGGATCCGTTGGCAATACCAGTCGTGTTGACGTTGATGCTGTATGGTGCTGTCGTGTCCTCTACCCCAACTACAGTGTTGTCGATAAGGAAGGTTACGCCAGCCACCCCGATGTTGTCGCTCGAAGAAGCGGTGAGGGCAACAGTACCAGAGATGGTCGAGCTCGCTGCTGGTGCAGTGATCGCTACGGTCGGAGCTGTGGTGTCGGTAGTGGTCGCGCTGCCTGGACCGGTCACGCTGACGTCGTCGAGCGTAAGCGTGCCGTTGCCAGCGATGAGGTGAAACAATGTCATTGAAGTGGTATTTGCAGGCGGCGTGAAGGTGCGACTCATGGTCTGCCAGGTACCACCTGTCGAAGGAAGTGTCTGCAGCGAGGCGTACTGATTGGCTCCTCCAGTGAGCGTGTATTGGATGAGCACTTCCGAAGCAACCGTGCTGTTGTAGCGATCACTTACCGTGTACTGCGTGCCAGGAGTGACTGCGATCGGTGTGAAGTACCACTTGGCATCGCCATTGGTGTAGCCGGTCACCGTGAGACCAGCACCGCTACCTGTTGAGCCGGTCGCTGGGTACGTGAAGGTGCGGGTGTTAGTGCCCCAGCCGCCACGGTTCCAGTTTGCTGGGTTACCGCCAGTGCCGGCAGTTTCGAAGTTGCCGTTCATGACGAGGTTATTGCCGGTCGGTGGCGTGGTAGTGCCTGAGTTGTTGAAGGTTACAGTAATGGTCTTGTTGGCATTGTTTCCGTATGGGTCACGAGTTGTGGCCTTGAGGATGTAGGTACCGTTCGGATAGGTTGCAGTGTTGAGCGTGTGCTGGTATGGAGCCGTTGTGTCCTCCACACCGACCGGACTGCCATTGACCGCAAAGAAGACACCGACCACAGCTGTATCATCTGAAGAAGTAGCGGTAAGGGTGACCGTACCTGAAAGCGTAGCTCCGTTCAATGGCGAGACAAAGTCGACCGTTGGCGTATTGATCTCAGATGGAGTACCGGTGCCATTGGCGTAGAGCTTCACATCGTCCACTTCGAGCCAGTGACCTTCGGCACTGATGGCCTGAGCAAAGTCGACCGAGACAGCCCCTGGAGGCGGCACGAACTCACCCTCGATGTGGGTCCAGTTTGAAGTACCAGGAATTTCCTTGATAAGGCCGAAGTAGTGGTGCGTACCGTTCGACATGGTGTAGTGGCCGAGTACGTCAGAGATGGTACTTGCGCGGTACATGGTCTCGTACTTGTAGCGAACACCCTGCTGCACAGGAATAGCTGCGTGTATCCAGCGAGCGTCACCAGTGTCACTCAGAGTGTACTTTGTCACATCGATACGAACCGCTTTACCAGTACCTGAAGCGCCAGTGACTGGGTAGGTGTAGGTAGCAGTGTGCGTACCAGTACCACCTGGAGCCCATGCTTGTGGGTTACCGCCGGCACCAGCTGTTTCGAAGTTTCCGTTCTGGAAAAGATTGGTAGCAGTTGTCGTACCGTTCTGAACATTGACCGAGATCGATGCAGTGTTGGCTGTATTACCTGAAGTGTCCATAATGCGGGCAGCAACAGTGTGCGAGCCATTCGTGAGCGAAGTTGTGTCCCAATTGAGTGAGAATGGCGCCTCAGAGTCTGGAACACCTACCGTGTTGCCATCAACAACGAGCTGCGCTGAGGTAACGCCAACATTATCGCTTGCGCTGACGTTTACAGCAGTAATACCTGACACGGTCGAAGTACTGGTGAGGTTTGTGATGCTGCCGGTTGGCGGTACGACATCACCATTGCTTGCAAGTGTCAGTGAGTAGTCATCAACAGTAAGCGTCCCGACACGATCGAGTTCGTGGAAGAGCGTCACCGTCTCGATACCTGCAGGTACGGTGAAGGTGATATTGGTGCGCGCTGCAGTAGATGTCGCAGGAAGTGAAGCGAGTGTCTGGTACTGGTAGGTACCGTCAGGACGACCGAACTGTGCGGTCACTGAAGACACTACGTTTGCAGTGTAGAGATCAGAGAATGTGTACTCTTCTCCAGCAGTAACGAACGCAGGTGTGAAGTACCACTTAGCGCTGCCGCTGCTGTAGCTTGTTACCTGCACACGGGCAGCCTTGTCTCCAGCGAGACCGGCAACCGGGTAGGTGAAGATAGGGTTCATGACACCGTACCAGCCTTGGTACCAGTCGAGCGGATTGCCGGCGACCGGACCGTCGAGCTCAAGCGATGGATTAGAAACAAGGTTACCAGCGCCAGTACCGTTGTTGAGGTACATATTGATGCTCTCAGTGTCTTGTAGACCAGCGCTGTCGGTAGCGGTAAGGATGATCTCAATATACACATCGCTCGCATCATGATTATCTGCCGGGAATGTGATAGAGGCTGTACCGCTAGCCTGGTAGATAGTGTGTACGTGCGTGTTGTGGTGAAGGAGAACGGTCCAAGAAAGGCGACTCGCTGCTAAGTTGCCGTTCTCTGGGTCTGTTCCCTGTCCGGTCACAGTTATGTTGCTGCCAACGGTGTAAAGAGAACCACTGGCTGGGCTCGTTATGGTCGCAGTAGGTTTCTGGTTCCCAGCCTGAATCGTCGTACTCTTTGATACCGCTGAACCGAGGCTGTCGGTCACCGTCAGTGAAGCGATATATGAACCATTCTGTGTGTACACGTGCGACGGGTTCGCAACAGTTGAAGTGCCACCGTCACCAAAGGCCCATGCGTAGGTGATCGGGTTACCGTCGGGGTCTGAGGTACCAGCGCTCGAGAAGTTCACGTTGAGCGGGGTGAGACCAGAGGTCGGGTTTGCTGACATGTTTACCACCGGACGACGATTGCCGCTCGTGTGTGTAATACGGTTGAGTGAACCGAAGACGATATCGATGTAGTAAAGGTTGCCGTCAGGACCAGCAAAAATGTCTACAGGAAAAATGTTGCTTTCAAAATCATTGACCGAAAGTACGGTAGTGCCGGCGGCGTCAAGATTTACACGCTTCATCCACATCTGCGCATAGTCGCCAATAAAGAGTGAGTTATTGTACGCAGCCGGATACACCGCATTCTCAGGGAATGCGCCCATCGTAATAGAACCTGCGCCAGAGGAGTTGTGTGCGTAAGTGTACAGAGGACCGGTAGCAGCCGAAGAAGGCGTACAGTTGTATGAAGTTGCGCCGTTGCCTTCGCGGCATGGCCAACCGTAGTTGGCGCCTGGAACGCCGCGGTTCACTTCTTCCCAGTTACCCCAACCTACATCACCGATGTAGAGCTGACCGGTACTCGGATGAAAATTGAAACGGAACGCATTGCGGAGACCGAGCGCATAGACCTTTGAACGGTTCGCGGTCGAGCTGCCGTTGTAGAACGGGTTGTCGGTTGGTGCACTACCATCTTTGTTAATGCGGATCAGCTTGCCAGCGAGCGAGTCGAGACTTTGAGCGCGCAACGCACGCGGGTCGACACCAGTGAAGTCTGAGCCATCGCCAAGCGTCGCATAGAGCTTTCCGTCAGGACCGAAGCGAAGACCGCCGACGCTGTGGCTGTTGGAGTCGGACGGAATACAGTCAGAAGTGGTAGCGTAGTTGGCGCACGAAGGAGCGTCAGCAGTGCCGCCGACAGTACCGAGGATGACAACCTTGGTCGACTCACTGGCAGTATCTCCAACAACGGTCATGCGAACTATACGACCGGTCTTTGGACCGCCGATGTTGAGACCAGGAGTGTTCTCAAACGTGTATGAGAGGTAGATGTAGCCGTTCTGCGCAAAGTTAGGGTCAATTGCCATGCCGATGAGACCACGATCGCCGAAGGTATTCACATCGGTGAGTGTCACGAGCGGCTGAGGCAGTACTGCACCATTCTTCACCACACGAATTGAACCTCCCTTCTCTGCAATGAAGATGCGTCCATCCGGAGTGAATGCCATCGCCGTAGCGAGCGTGAGGCCGTCGACCACAACCTCAGACTCGAAGCCTGGCTCGACTATCTGCGCGCTTGCCCAGGTAGGAAGACCGAGGAGTGCAGCAGCGACCACGATACCGACCGATAGGCGGAGCATCAGCGAGGTACCCATCGAGAGCGAGTTGTTGATCGCTTCGTTAGCACTAGTGCGGCTGCCAACTGCGCCGCGGGTCGCCGTGTACCGGCCGAACGGTGAAGTGAAAAGGTTGTACATGTAATTTATCTTAATGGTGATGAACATTACTACCTCGTAGAGCACATCTACCAAGGTACTGATAACGAGACTGATAAGACGAGGTAGCGAGACCACGCGTTCCGGGTGAGAGATCTGAACCGCATAGTAGGTGAGGTACAAAAGAACGCTCATGATGACCAAACCGAAGTGCGCAGCGAGGACACCGAAGAGGTACAGGTAGAACTGGATCTGCGGCTCATCCATACCGACGCGGATCGCGGTCGCAATAGCGACACTCGCAAGCAGCGACATGTAGAAGAGCATGAACACGAGGATGCCGTAGGAAGTGAAACGATTTGCAGCCCGACTCTTGAAGAAGCCGCCGTTCCGGTTGTAGGTCTGATACGCGGACTGCAATTTCTTTCCGCGTACACGGTTCACAACCGCCGCCGTGAAGATGATGGCGAGGTGGATGAAGAGTGAGAGTCCTGCAAATTGAAGAAACATACGGTATCGATTAATTAATTATGCGAACGGCTGGTAATGAATCGCTCTGGCTGAAACCAGGTGAGGTTCTTGTTGCGCATGAACACCTCCTTCACCATCTGCTCCAAGAAAACGTACGCGTTGATGACTACCAGGATGGTGTACGGGATCGGCACCAAGAGTAATTCAACTCGGCGCTCCCTCCATGCCGCATAAATGGCAAAAATGATGGCGAGTGCGAAGTACGAGAGTACGAAGTACCAGAAGAATTCGAGGCTAATGAGCGGCAAAAGGAAAAGAAGTACTGAGAAGACAAGACCTTCTGCGTACATCACAGAGAGTTCGAGTGCCACCTTTGGCTGCTCGGTAGCGAGCTTACGATGCTTCATGAGACACTGCCAGCCTCCGCCGAACCAACGGCGCATCTGGTTGATGTAGGAGTGTAGCGAAGCTGGGTCCTGCGTGAACACGATGAGACGGCGATCGTACATGACCTTAAGGTCAAGCTTGTGGAGGCGATACGTGAAGTCGAGGTCTTCCGTGAGCGTGTCGTGCTCGAAAGAGATGTGACGCTTGAAGTCAGCTGTCTTGAATACGCCGGCTGCGCCAGGGATAACGAAAAGGAAACCAAGGTGGTGTTGGGCAAGCTTGTGGAGATTCTGTCCGACGGCGTACTCGAAGGCGCGGCATGCGGTGAGCCAGTTGTGTCGCTGGCTGCGCACGTACCCGCCGACGGCGGTCAGTTCAGGATTCTCAGTGTAATCCTCCTCCACGAACTTAACAAAATTGCGGTCGAGGATAGTGTCGCCATCGGTCGCTATGAACACATCACCGGTCACGTACTGGATACCGATCTCCTGCGCGTGGCTCTTGTTGCCCGTTGCCTTAGGGAGATTGATGACAGTGATGAACTCAGAAAACTCCTCGAGTATCTCGCTGCTGCGGTCAGTACTGCCGTCATTCACGACCACGATCTGGTCAGGCACGCGCGACTGCGTGAGACATGACAAAACACAAGCCCTAATAGACTTCTCCTCGTTGTGACACGGAATAAGAATTGAAATCTTCATAACACCTCCGATTGACCCTTTAATGACGTTGCCGTTTCACCCACAAAAACATTACAAACTCCCCTTACTGAAAGGGAGATGAACTGCTTTGAGAGAGGGCTAAATCGCTCTTTTTTACACCATTTAATGATTTTTGTCAATAGAACACTGGGGAAATCAAAAATACCGCTTTGTTAAGCGGTATTTTTGCCTCTTGCGAGAAAAGCTCTTGTGGGGTGTTGTTTTGCTAGCGAACGAAACGACGAGCAACGATACCGAGGTATGGAGCGAACGAAACACCAATTGGAGCAGCACCGCCAGCGCCAGTGTCAGGCGCACCTTCTGGTACGACCGTCACCTGATCGCCGAGCACTTCCCCTTCTGGAGTATCATCGTCGTCATCGTCGTTGTCATTGTTGTTGCTGCGGCCGCTTGAGCGTCCACCGCCGCCACCTCCACCACCATTGCTGTTCTTGTCGAAGTGAGCGATGAGGTCAACGTTTTGAGTCATCACAACCTGACATGGCGTAGTGTTACCTGTGCAGGTACCGAAACCAGCTGTCCAGCTGTTATCGAAGTTCGAACCTTCATCAGCTGTTGCAACGAGGGTCACGACAGTACCTGAAGCGTAGGTCTCTGAACAGTCGATAAGTTCGCCGTTGCTCGAGTGGCAGTTGATGGTGAGCGCTTCCTCGGTCGTTGAACCGGTGACACCGCCTTCACCTTCGCCGGTGATGGTCACAGTGAGTGTGAAGCGGCCATCAGTCGAAGTGCCGTTGCCGCCATCTCCATCCTGTGTGTTGTAGAAGTCAACGTGGTAGGCAGCATCTTTGTAAATGTAGCCATTCTCTTCCCCCACCTGTACAGCTACGCGATCAACAGGAAGATCGAAAACTTCTTCATCTGGTACAACAGCGAGCTCGCTCACTGAAGCACCCTTTTCAACGCTGACATTCTCCCAGCCATCTACAAGTACTTCATAGACGTAGTAGATGAATGACTTGTATGGTGTAGTTTCCTCTCCTTCAGGGAGACCTGCTTCACCATCCCATTCGAGACAGTAGTAGCCATCTTCATCAGTGGTATCAGCAGCGAGGTCAAATGTGTTTGAAGAATCGTCCTCGTAGGTACGGATCTTCATGAGACCCATGACCCAGTTAACAAGCGGGTTGCCATCTTGGTCATACTTGTGACCCTCGATCTCACACTCGCCTGAGCCGTTACCGCCATTGTGCTCATTCTCTTCTTCCTCCTCCTCTGGTGTTGAGGTAGCAGTAGAAGTAGCTGGAGCATTTTCTACGTTGTAGAAGGTGCAGTTGTATGAGTCCGCCTCTGTATTCCACTCGCCATCAAAGAAGATGCAGGTAGGAATATCTTCGATGACCTCTGTGTCACCGTTGTAGGCGTAGTGCTCTACGTAGGTCCAGCCCTCAATATCGCCTTCAACCACGAACCAAGGTCCGTCGTTAGCGTCGACAACTTGTGTTACACAGCCGTCTTCGCCTGTAGTGAGGTTGTAGTCGAGCTCTTCATCATCCACGTTGGTGATACCGAATCCCCAACCCTCAATGAGGTAGTACTGCTCATCGCCGTACGGTTCGTACTTACAAACTTCGATCGTCTTGTAGTTAGGTGTCTGATCGTCGACCTCAGGGATGTCCGGAGTGTAGATGCAGTCGCCTACTTCATTGTAGTTATCCGCAGAGTCATCAAGACAAAGATCTTGCTCTGGGATCACAGGCACCAGCTCCTCACCCTCTGCATGTGCAACAGACAGAGGCGCAAAGGCGCTAGCGACCATAGCCAACACAGCCACGAACGCGAAGACGCGCGCGATGGTGCGATTGGTCATAGTGAAAGTATTCATAAATACCTTTATTTACTTGATCGCCTCCCCCAAGACAATACGTTGTTAATGCTTGTTTAACTTCCCACACAAGACTAAAATCCTCGTGTTTGGGCGCATACTACCCCCAATTATCTGTGAATGCAAGTCAGACCACGACTTTTGATTTTACGCAAATTTACTTGTGCGAAATGCCATACGTGGTCTTTTTATCATTAGATATTCAAACGAAATTCATGAAGGTCTGTTGTATACTGAAGTTCATGAAAAACTTCCGTTACCTGATAGTGCTCTTCGCACTTGTGCTGATCCCAAACGCTGCGTCCGCTGACGTAAAGGCGGCAGCGTACCGCATTTCCGATACTAGGGCGCTCTTTATCATTCCTTTTGAGTTTCGCAATGGCAGCGATGAATTCGAGGTACCGATCGTGGCCGAGAATGGCCTGGCGTTCAATTCGTCTGTGAACGCTGTCGGCTACGCCACAAGGCAAGATGGTACGCTCGTGCGCACAGGCTACGATAGTACGGGCATCATTTTGAGTAGCGAAGACCTCAGTCTAGGTAAATTACGCTACGAACAGCCAAGTAATTCTCAAAGTGAGTATGTGCTCGTAGTGGTACTCAACGTTCCAGCAGGAACGTCAGAGCGGCTGGTGGGACTCCAGATAACGAACATCCCATACTACGATGATGGTGATCGTAAAGTGGTGGCCGAAGGCAACCTGGCAACGTTCAGGACGCCAGAGGTACGACTTGGCCGCTCGGTAATGTTCACACCGACCGTGCCTACCTACCCTTCAACCCCGACCATTCCCTCAGGACCTCAGAAGTAACAATGGCAAGAGGTAAACATCCGGCGCAGGCTGCGCCAGCGGGATCGGTAAGAATAAACAAGTATCTCGCAGACAAGGGGGTAGCATCGCGACGCGAGGTGGACGCGCTCATAGAGCGCGGCCTTGTGTTAGTAAACGGAAAAAAAGCTTTTCTCGGGCA
This sequence comes from uncultured Candidatus Saccharibacteria bacterium, assembly GCA_964442205.1. Classification (GTDB taxonomy): domain Bacteria; phylum Patescibacteriota; class Minisyncoccia; order Phycocordibacterales; family UBA918; genus OLB19. The sequence continues at coordinate 15,711 of CAYTYF010000011.1, forward strand.
GCAAGTATCGGAAAAAGACAAAGTGACTGTAAATAATGGACAGTCATTGCCAGAGCGCACCTACCTCGCCTACTACAAAGGTCGCGGCATCATCACCCATTCGCCGGGAAAGGACGAGATAGACATAGCCAAGCGTCTTCTCGATGACTACGGACTCACCGATGTATACCCAGTAGGTCGACTAGATAAAGATTCTGAAGGTCTCCTTATCCTCACAAACGATGGCCGAGTTACTGAACCGCTACTCTCCCCTGCTTCAGGAAATGAGAAAGAGTACGAGGTTGAAGTTGACAAGCCGGTCAATGGGATTTTCTTGAAGCAACTCGAGCAAGGTGTAAAGATAGAACGCTATAAAACAAAACCAGCGAAGGCGATCAAGAGTGAGAAAAATAGGCAGCGCTTCACGCTAACGCTGATCGAAGGAAAGAAACACCAGATACGCCGCATGTGCGCAGCGCTTGGCTACCAGGTCCGCTCACTGAAGCGAATACGTATCATGAACATTGAGCTCGGTTCACTGAAGCCAAATCAGTATCGAAAGATACAGGGTGCTGAGTTGCAAACATTTCTCAAAACACTTGGTGTAGGCAAATAATTGAAAAGCCAGTCGCTGCGCGACTGGCTTTTACTTTTCATACAGGGATCAGTTCCCCGTGGCGTTCGCACATGAGATGCTTCCAATCAGGATTTTCGATAGCGTGCTGTCGATAGAGTTCGAACGCAGCTCCTTGGTCAGCTGGACCACCCGTCGCTGAGCGCAGACCTATCAGTCGATTGGCTACTTCGTACTTCCTGATCTCGTACCACTGAGCACCTTTTTGAGGCGGAACCTTTACAACGCTACGTGCGAGAGCGAGCATTTCAATCAACATTGCATTTGGCAAAGTATACTCAGGCATTTTGTGCGATGTCTCCATGAAGATCTTGCTGTTCAACTGCAGACAAACCTACCATATTCGAAGATTTCATCAACATAATATATGGGAAAGGCCGTCGCAAGACGGCCTTTTCTTTAGTGGAGTTTGTGTCTTGGGGGCACGCGCTCTTGCCTGCTCGTACCCAGGCGTCATCCTTCCCTGCCTGGAGCATAATGATCTCCGCGACCATACCGTAGTCTATCTGCAGCAGCCAGAACAAAGCGAGGTAGAGCAGCTATCAACGGCGATTACCAGCGCCACCACGACCACCGACGCGGTTGAGGACGCATCACTTTACACTTCTTTTCCAAGATCTGCGCACCGCTAAAGGTTTGGTTTCCGATTACATACGATTCTGAAAGATTCTGTCCGGCCAAATTTCCGTAGGCCGGCACTATGTCGGAGTCACCGATGACCCTACCCTTCAACAAAAGCTTCGCAGGAAGTCGCAACTTCACGAACGGAACGATGTGATTGTTAGTAGCTTTACAGAAGGTCACAAAACGCGGCCAAACAACGGGCGGAGGAGTCGGTTCTTCCTCCTCCTCTTCTTCTGGAATTGGATCAGGGGTTGACGTAGCGGTCGAAGTTGGGGTCGGGTCAGGGTCAGGAGTTGGATCCGGTTCAGGTTCGGGCTCTGGATCAGGGGTTGAGGTGGCTGTCGAGATCGGGGTCGGATCAGGTATTGGATCAGGATCTGGTTCTGGTTCTGGCTCCGGTTCGGGTTCAGGCTCAGGAGTTGGACCGACCGTTTGCACGGTCACTGCTGTCTCAACAATTTCACCAGTGGTGACCGTGGTGTACGGAAGCGTGAGCACTTCGTCACCGTTAGCTTTTAAAAGTCTAAGCGTGTCGCCGCCATTGTTCCATTTAGCGGTACCGCCGAAGTGTGCGTCGCATGGAGCAGTCGGTGGTGTTGCGAGTGCACCCTGACAAATTCTAATGCTATTACCTACATTCAAAATGGTCGGTGTGCTGGTTGGAAACGTGTATACCGTTGAAGGCGTCGTGAGCACATCTTCGATGCGCCAGCCGGTAAGTTCAAGCGTGCCTTCCCCTGTGAGCGAAACCTCTATGTATTCACTCACTCCGGTAGTTGGACTCGGCAGCAGCGATACTGCGAGCGTGCCCTCTGCCGCAAACAGCCAGCTTGGCAGCAGGAGCATCAGTATTGAAATAAAGAACCCTACAACGTGCGAAGCGCCCAACGGGCGCAGTGCTATGTGCATATTTGTGCTTAAAAAACTACTATATTTTCATCATACGGTAGAATTATGAATTTCTTCATGAAGATTTCTGTCCTTCTGTGAACAAGTGAAAGAAATTTACGCGCTGTGCGTATAAATATCGGGGGATACGGAAACGGGCGGGACCAAAGGTCCCGCCCGTTTCTTATTTCTCATTTTCCTATCCGACGAATTAACAGAGAAAAGACCGTCCGAAGACGGTCCAATCAAATGATCGTAGCGTAGATGCACTCAAACCATACTGTGGGCTGCGCTTCACCGCTCTCTTCCGCTTGCTCGGCAAAACGTTCCAAAAGTTTGGCTGTCTCATGCGCAGCCTTCGCTCTGCTGAAGGGATAGCCCATAAGGTCTTTGGGATCGACATTACTGGACCTAAGCGCACAACGTTCTTGTATACCATTGTAGATCTCGTTCTTTTCCAGCGCTGAGGCTTGGCAGCCGATACTTGCTGCCAAGCACGCTAGCAAAAGTAGTACACGCATGCGGCCTCCATATGTAAAGCAAACACACCATTAGTAGTGAAGCACCTGCTGATCATTTCATCAAGTCACCCTTAAGCAGGTTCGACCTGTTCAATTAGACATTGGCCTTGCTCACCTCCTTCTTGCGCTCGTGTTCCTTGAGTTTCGCTTTGCGGAGACGAACCGTTTTTGGTGTCACTTCAAGGTATTCGTCGTCAGCCATGATCTCGAGACCGATCTCAATTGAAAGCTCCTTTGCTGGTACGAGTGTGATAGCATCGTCGCTGCCAGAAGCACGGAAGTTCGTGAGCTGCTTGCCTTTGGTCGGATTCACGACCATTTCCTCGCCCTTTGAAGTGTTTCCAACGACCATACCTTCGTATACCTCGGTCGAGGGCGTGATGTAGAGCTGTCCGCGGTCCTGAAGGCCATAGAGTGCGAAGCCGAGAGCCTTGCCGGTGATCATCGACACCATCGAGCCGACGACACGCTTCTGTATCTCACCAGCGAACGGACGGAAACCGAGTACCCGTGAAGCCAAGATACCCTCCCCTCTCGTATCAACGATGAATTGGTTCTTGTAGCCAAGCAGTCCGCGGGTCGGACCTTCAAAGAGCAGACGAATCTGATTCTCGTGCGTCACCATGTTGGTCATTATGAAACCACGCTGTCCGAGGCGTTCGATCACGGCACCCTGATACTGCGAAGGAATATCAATGGTCACCTCCTCGAATGGCTCATGCTTCACCCCATCAACATCCTTGATGATCACCTGAGGCTGAGAGACTGCGAGCTCGTACCCCTCGCGACGCATGTTCTCCAAAAGTATTGAAATATGCATCTCTCCGCGGCCACGCACCTCAAAGGTATCACCGGAGATGAAATCCACTTGCAGACCTACGTTGATCTCAAGTTCGCGTTCCAAGCGCTCTCTGAGCTGGCGAGATGTCACGAACTTTCCATCGCGGCCAGCGAACGGCGAAGAATTCGGCATGAACTGAAGCGCGATGGTCGGCTCGTCGACCTTGATCGCAGGAAGCGGTTCTGCAGCTTCGTTGTCAGTGATAGTGTCGCCAATGTTTATCGTGTCAAAACCAGCGACCATAGCAATGTCGCCAGCAAACACCTCGGTGGCTTCGGCTTTTGAAACACCCTTGAAGGTAGAGAGCTTGGTCACCTTTCCTTTGCGCGTAGCTTCTTCTTCATGCTTCACGAAAAGTTGTGCGCTGGCTTTGATCGAACCTTCGTAGATACGAGCAATAGCCAGACGGCCGAGGAAATTGTCGTAGCCAAGGTTGAAGACCTGCGCCCGTAATGCTTCCCCTTCGACATATGCACGCGCTGGCGGCACCTCTTCGAGAATGACATCGAGAAGCGGAGTGAGGTCTTTGGACTCATCCTCAAGCTTGCGCTTGGCGATACCATCGCGACCAATGGCGTACACGGTCGTGAAATCACACTGCTCATCAGATGCACCGAGTTCGAGAAAGAGTTCGAGTACAAGGTCCTCGCAGTGCTTTGGATTTGCAGCTGGTTTGTCGATCTTATTGATCACGACGATAGGCTTGAGTCCGAGCTCGAGCGACTTCTTGAGCACGAACCGTGTTTGCGGCATCGGCCCTTCTTGCGCATCGACAACAAGCAGTACTGAGTCGATAGACCGCAGTACGCGCTCGACCTCGCTGCCGAAGTCAGCGTGCCCTGGAGTGTCCACGATGTTGATCTTCGTGTCCTTGTACGTGACCGAAGTGTTCTTGGCGTAAATGGTGATGCCGCGCTCCTTTTCAAGGGCGTTGCTGTCCATAGAAGCATCCTTTTCACGCGAACCGGTTTGCTCCATGAGCGCGTCGGTAAGCGTCGTCTTTCCGTGGTCGACGTGCGCGATGATGGCGATGTTTCTTATCTGCTGAGACATGAATTAAAAAGGAGTGCTGGTGGCACTCGAATGCGCAAAAATAATACTATATTTTCACTTTTTAGCAAGGAGCTTGAGCTTCTCCTCCCGCGAAAGTTTCTTGAGTGCGGCTTCGATGGTAGCAGCTTTGCTCTGGGTACGACACCGCTTTTGGTACACCAGGGCGACCGGCCGGCGTGCGCGAGTGTACTTAGCGCCAAGTTTCGCTCCGTTGTGTTCACGAAGCCGCCGCACAACATCGGTAGTAATACCAGTGTACAGCGAGTCGTCAGCACAGCGGAGCATGTAGACGGTCCACATTGTATGTAATCTTACCCCACACTTTCAGAAAATGTTGAAAAGCAATTCGCCTGTGAAAGCTTGGTACGCATACCAAAGAAAGGCAAAAGCTGCGAGCGCAATGATGATGATCTTAAGCATACTTTTTTCTGTATACCCACACTGCAACCAAGAGTAAAAGCAGTGGTACGTATATGTACGGCGAGCGGAGCATGCCGACATGCGACCAGCCGTACTCAGATTGTACCGCGTACAAGAGCTTGAGTTTTCCGATGTAACCAGGTCCTTCGAGGCTGCTGCCATCGTTGAAACGAAGCGCGTACGGTCCCCTATTATCAGGCGTATGCACTTCGACAATGTAGATCCCACTTTCAAGTTTTCCTTCGTATGAACCGCCTCGCAAGAAACGGCTACCTGTAGGTAGATCAAAGCGTGATTCCCAACTTGCCTGCTTAGCCTCAAGTCGAGCTATCTCCGTAACGCCTCTGGTCGCTTGCTTTACGATGATGGCGCCATGATCGCGCGCTCCCCCGCCTTGCCTTGGTACCAACACTTCAAATGAAGCCTCGAGGGGTTCGTCGAGATACAGCATGAACGTATGGGGATCACCGTCGAGCGTACCAAAGAACCAGCCGGGCTGGTCGTGATCTATAACAGTGACATCCGTAGACTTTTTAAGATCCACGACCGCAGCCTGGACCGATGTCGCTACCACCAAACAAAGAGCGATGGTTATGTATGAAAGGCGTGCGAGCATATGCTCATTCTAGCACTGGCTCACGATCAAAGAAGGTCATAAGTATAGTGGAGAGATCGCTGTCTTTCGGAAAATTGGTTCGGCAAGTATCAAGAATGACGTTCTCTGCTCCCATGAAGATCACGTACCGGTAATGATCCCCAGCCAGACTTGTACAATTTGCTGTCGCACTTGTTACTGTGTACGTCGCAAGCGGCGCTCCGTGGATGGCGTCGTACAAAAAAGGCAGTGTCTCTTTCTCAGTGTACTCATCAATTATCGCCTCATCATCGAGTTTGGTCGGTGGCGACACGAGCAGGGTGCCGTCCGCATTGAGCTCGTACGAAGGACAGGTGTATCCTGAATTGATGCAATCACCGTACTGCGCTGCCCTAATGCTGATATCGTCTTTTTTGACCACTTGCTCACGCTTTCCAAAGAAGCCATCGCGGTACGCTGGAGCGTACACGGTCAGATAGAGATAGGACCCTGAAACCAGGCCAATAACAAATGTTGATAGCAGCAAAAGCTTCTGTTCCCGGGATACACCTCTGAACATTTGCTCATTATAGCAGTGTTGTCTACCCACCGCGCAATGGGGTATCATGCGATGTCGCAAATGAATATTTGAATACGGAGAGGTGGCAGAGCGGTCGAACGCGCCACCTTGGAAAGGTGGTATACGCGCAAGTGTATCGGGGGTTCGAATCCCCCCCTCTCCGC
>CAYTYF010000012.1:0-21626 GCA_964442205.1 uncultured Candidatus Saccharibacteria bacterium
GCTTGAAAGCAATTTCAGAAGAGTCCACCTCATGGTATGAACCATCGAAGAGCTCAACAGAGATGTCTTCCATCTTGTACCCGGCCACGAAACCACGTGCCATGGCTTCCTTCGCACCCTTCATGACCGCTGGGATGTACTCGCCAGGAATGACACCTCCCTTGATGTTATTGACGAACTCAAAGTGGTCCTCGCGGTTAACGTTCTTGGCTGGTTCCTTGCCTTCCTCGAGCGGTTCAAGAGGCTTGATGCGGATCTTAACGTGACCATACTGACCACGACCGCCCGACTGCTTGATGTACTTGTGCTCAGCCTCTGCCTCGCGCTGAATGGTCTCACGGTAAGCTACCTGCGGCGCTCCAACGTTGGCTTCAACGTTGAACTCACGCTTCATGCGGTCAACAAGGATCTCTAGGTGAAGCTCACCCATGCCGGCAATGATGGTCTCCAGAGTCTCCTCATCGGTCGAAACCTTGAAAGTCGGATCCTCGTCAGCAAGCTTTTTGAGCGCGATACCCATCTTCTCTTGGTCGTTCTTGGTCTTCGGCTCAACACGCATAGCAACCACCGGCTCAGGGAAGGTGATCTGTTCGAGGATGATAGGCTTTGCCTCGTCGCAGAGCGTGTGCGAAGTCTTCACTTCTTTGAGACCAACACCAGCAGCGATCTCGCCTGCGTACACTTCTTCGATCTCAGTACGCTTGTCTGCCTGAAGACGCACGATACGACCGAGTCGTTCCTTTTCGCCAGTGGTTGCGTTGTAGATGTAGCTACCTGACTTAACGACGCCCGAGTAGACGCGGAAGAAGGTGAGCTGTCCAACGAATGGGTCTGTCTGGAGCTTGAAAGCAAGCGCGCAGAATGGCTCATTGTCGGTAGCGTGGCGCTCGATCTCAGCTTCGGTCTTTGGGTCGATACCCTTGACGGCTGGAAGGTCGGTCGGAGCGGGGAGGTAGTCCACTACGCCGTCGAGTACGAGCTGCACACCGATGTTCTTGAGGGCTGAGCCGGTCATGACCGGGAAGAGTTTGTTGCCGATGACCGCTTTGCGGAGCGTGGCCTTGAGTTCTTCCATGGTCGGTTCAGTACCGCCAAGGAAAGCCTCCATGAGCGCATCGTCGTGCTCAACTACACGCTCGACGAGTTCGGCGCGGTACTTCTCAGCATCGGCGCGAAGGTGATCGGGGATCTCAACCTCCTTCACATCCATGCCCATTTCGCCTTCGAAGTGGTAGGCCTTCATCTTCACGAGGTCAATGACGCCTTCGAACTTCTCTTCAGCACCCCACGGGAGCTGTACACGAACAGCCTTCTTAGAAAGACGATCAAGGATGCTCTTGTATGACTTTTCGAAATCCGCACCGAGTCGGTCCATCTTATTGATGAAACAAATGCGAGGAACCTGGGCTTCGTCAGCGTAGCCCCAGTTGGTCTCTGATTGCGGTTCTACGCCGGCAACCGAGTCGAACACAACAACAGCGCCGTCGAGCACGCGCATTGAACGCTTCACCTCTGCGGTGAAGTCAATGTGACCAGGGGTGTCGATGATGTTGAAGTTGTACATCTGCGCCTTGTCCTTGCGGTCAGCCACCTCGGTCTTTGACCAGTTACAAGAGATAGCAGCAGCGGTGATGGTGATACCGCGCTCGCGCTCCTGCTCCATCCAGTCGGTCACGGTCGCACCGTCGTGCACTTCACCGATCTTGTGGCTCATACCGGTGTAAAAGAGCACGCGCTCTGAAGTGGTGGTCTTGCCAGCGTCTACGTGCGCGACGATACCGAAGTTGCGCATGCGCTCGATTGGAAACTCTCGGGCCATAAATAAATGAAATATGAGTAAATACGTTAATAATGTTGCACCTCCCCTCTCTGCCTTGCTACATATATGTATGCAAATGGAGAAAGAAAAAAGCCTTTCGGCTGAACGCGCATACTATACGGTATAAGCGCTAAAACGGCAACCGATTTTGGCAATGGCGATCATTCACAAAGATGAAGACGACACATCGCTGGTTATGAATGTTTTTCATTCGAAATGCTTGTGGAGCGGGTGACAAGGCCATACACTACACCAATGAACAAGAGGCTCCGAAAACAGATCCGAATGTTCGTCACCAACTATGGCGTACGAACATTTTTGATCTGTCTCTGGGTCACACTCCTCGCTGTCACCTACTACCAACTCAACACGGTCCGCACTTCGTTCAGCAGCATCCTCTTCGGTTTCATCGAGTTCATGAACACTAATGCTTGGGGCGTATTGCTCTACATTGGCATCTTCACTTTCCGACCGCTATTCTTCTTCCCTGCTCTCATTCTGCTCATCATGGCCGGACTGATCTTCGGCGCAGCGACCGGTATCCTTTTAGCAATCGTCGGCACGGCCGTATCGGCGAGCGTTGCCTACTGGGTCGGACGCTTTTTCAATCGTTCTTCTGAGCCGGAAGCAGTGACCTCACTTCGAACATGGAGGAAATTGATCGTGACCCGCCCTTTCGAAGCCGCTTTTCTGATGCATTTTTCCTTCCTCCCTTTCGATGCGGTGAACTACTTTTCCGGACTTACGCGCATGCGGTTCATACCTTTCATTCTAGGAACCATGCTCGGAAACCTGCCTAGTATCGTGAGTTTTGTGATCATCGGCGCGAGTATCGATCTCAACGCTTTCATACGCGAGGGCTTTACGCTTAAGGCGTTCAATCCCTGGTACTTCCTTATCGCTTTTGCGATCTTCCTTGTCTCTGTCGGTATGACCGAACTCATTCGAGCTCACATAGCGCGTGTGTCGAAGTCTGATAGCGATCTAACGGGACCGATGGCTTAGGAACTTGGGGTGGAGGAAGATGTACTTGAGAAGCAATGGGGCGCAGAAAGTGGTGACGATGCTCAGCACCACCATTGCGTTGAGGAGTGTTGTCGGCACGAGGTCGAGCTCAACCGCAGTGATAATGACCGCGAGGGCGGTGGAGAGCTGGGGCGTGGTCGCAATACCCGCGATCAGACAGTCGCGGAGCTCGAAACCATCAAACCGAGCTCCCCAGAAGCCGCTGAAGAATTTTGAACCGGCCGAGGTGAACAGGAGGATGATGGTAAGAATGAGTGCATCAGCGTTTTCCGCAAAGACCGTAACGTCGGTCTCAGCTCCGACCACAACGAAGAAGATAGGAATGAAGATGCCGTAGCCAATGGTGCGCAATTTTTCGATAAGCATCTTGCTCGAGATAGAGTCTGACATGATGAGGCCGGTGAAAAAGCCCGCGATGATAGGGTGGAGACCAAGCGCTGCGAAAGTGATCACAGTTCCGAGAAGCACAGCCAGGACTATACGTACCTCAGCTTCAAATAAGTCGTTCTCATCCTTCTTCTTTGGCAATAATGCACGTACGCGCGGGAGTGAGTATCGAAAACCAACGAGAATGAGGAGGAGGAGCAAGTAGAAAGACGGCAGTGGTAATGGCGACGTTGGTGTAACTGTCTGAAGCACTACTGAGAGCACAAAAAGACTGGCCACATCGGCAATAATCGTTGCTGCCACAATGGTCTTGCCGAGGCGCTCATTGAGTAAGCCGCCAAACTCGAGTGTCGGTACGATTACCGCTATCGACGAAGACATGAAGATGATGCCGAGCAATATCGATGCGAGCGGCGTGAATCCAAGAACGTAACCGATGGCATAGCCCATCGATGCCGGTATCAGCACATTGAGGGTAGCTGTCCTCAGAATGCCGATCCTGAACTCGCGGAATGAAGAAAGTTTGACCTCCAGGCCCGCCATGAACATGAGAAACACGAGCCCGATCTGGCTCATGAAGGAAATGGTCGGATTGATCTCGAACAAGCCCAGACCATAGGGACCGATGACCATGCCAGAAACGATGAGTGCTAACACCCACGGCAGATGAAAACGATTGAAGATCGCAGAAAAGATGACTGCAGAGAGGATCAGTATGAAAAACGGCAGGAACTCCATAGAACTTGTACAAAAATTATATCACCGCATACGGACGCAAAGCGGCCGGAAGCTTCGCTTCCGGCCGCTCGCACTACTTCCCTACCTTGTCCTTCTTTGGCTTCTTTTTCTCTTTTTGTCGATCCATTCCCTTGGCCATACAAATGGTATTAATGATTGATAATGTAGCGAAACGAAAATTATGAACGCATGGGTGTGAACTTGGATTGCTAAGTTCTCCTCATTATAAACGATGTCTAAATACTACACGAGCCTCGACTGTCGATCAGTGCTATACTCCGCCCATGCAAACACACCAAGGGAGCTGCCACTGCGGCGCTGTCACCTTCGAGGTCGAGGGTGAGTTCACTGAAGGCATGCGCTGCAATTGCAGTCATTGCTCACGCAAAGGATTTCTTCTGGCATTCGTACCAGAGAGCGCACTTACGGTCAAAACCGGGAAAGACAATCTCACCCGCTACCAATTCAACAAAAAGCACATTGACCACCTCTTCTGCAAGACTTGCGGCGTACAGTCGTTCTCGTACGGTTCAGATGGCAGTGGATAGAAGATGTCTGCGATTAACCTTACCTGCCTACACGGATTTGATACCAAATCGATCAAAGTGAACGAGTTCGACGGTGCCAGCATGTAGTTACAGAGTGATCGTATATTTGAGCATATCTCCTGCTTCGATCCCCTCCTTTTTACGAACCGAGGCTTTGAGGGGCAAAATATAACTTCCTGAATACTTATCTGGGAAAATGGAGGTCTGCCAAGTGGTCTTACCGACCGTGACCTTCACCGGAACTGAACCAAACCCGCGTCTGTTCTTCCCCATGTTTTCCTTTATCTCCTTGCCAACGATCTTTGTCACACCCACAAAGTGCCAAGCAGCAGTTTCGCCAGGCCAAAGTACGACCTTTTCGGTCATGGTGTATGTATTTCGCCTCGACATATACCTAAAATTGTCTGCTAGTTCGTAGCATTGTGCAATAGGCGTATACTTTTCGTATGCCAAAAAAGATAGAGCTCAAGACCGGAAAGAACAAGGCGAGTGTACGTGACTTTATTGCCAGCGTAGAGGATGAAACGAAACGCAAGGATGCGAAGACCCTGCTCGCACTCTTCAAAGAGGTGACCGGAAAACCTGCCGTGATGTGGGGTCCGTCCATCATTGGTTTTGGTGAGTTCATCTACCACCGAAGCAACGGCGATGAAGGCACGTACTGCGCAACCGGTTTCTCACCACGCGCTCAAAACCTTACCGTCTACATCATGCCTGGGTACAAAGATTACGGGGAATTGCTCAAAAAACTCGGGCCTCACAAACTCGGCAAAGGGTGTCTCTACCTCAAAAACCTTGAGAACATAGACATGAAAGTGCTGCGTGAACTGGTCACCCGCGGTCTCAAGGATCTCAAGAAGACACACAAGGTCTTGTAACTTATTTTTTCTTTGCTATCAGCCGTTCGAGGTCGAGCACTTCGTCGACCCGGATCTGTTCGACAAAGTCGGGAACGTGCGATACCAGTATCATGGCTCCTTTGTAATCGTGGAGCGCCTTCGCAATCACCGGAATGTGTCTGAAGTTTATATGGTTTGTCGGCTCGTCGAGAATGAGTAGGCCCGGCCGCTCCATGGTGAGCTTGGCGAAAGCAACCAATCCTTTCTGTCCTTCTGACAGTTGACCGATCTTACTCTTCATGACTGGACTGTACAGAAGAAATCCAGCCGCTATCGAGCGCATCTCTTCTTCGAGCTTGCGCGGCATTGAGTCCATCAGACTGTCGAACACCGTTTGCGAGAAATCAAGATTGGAGAAGTCCTGACGGTAGTAACCGATCTTGATACTCGGAGCCACGTGCTCACCTTTAGCATGTCCGGTCGAAAGACGCTCAAGAAGCGTGGTCTTGCCGATACCGTTAGGACCAACTATCTGCCAGTGCTGACCGCGCTTGATAGTGATATCGCACTCGATCTCTTTTGGTTCGTGCTGCTTCATGACCGAGAGCGAAGTGAGACGCACCACCTCGAGTGGAACTTCATCTTGTGGTTCGATCGTGAACGGACGAATGGTCTTATCCTCCCTCCTCACGTCAACCTTGTTCTCTTCAGCCTCCTCTATTTCGTCGCGCATCCGCTTCGCTACCAATCGCATCTTTCCTCCCTTGCTAGCGAAGAAGTTAACTTTTTCTTTGTTGGCTTGAATCTCTTTCTCGAGCTGTGCGTTCTGTCGCCTCTCTTTCTCGATACGCGCAGCTATTTCAGCCACCACGCGGTGATAGTTGCCATCATACTGCTCCACGGTACGTGACTGTGAGTCGAGGTAGAGCACGCCTTGAGTGAACGAGTTGAGAAACTCCGCATCGTGCGAGATGACTATGACAGTCTTGCGGTAGTCTTTGATGAACTCAGTGAGATGATCAATGCCGGCACGGTCGAGATTGTTTGTCGGCTCATCGAGCAGAAGAAGGTCGGGATCTTGTATCAGCGCGGAGGCTAGGAGCAGGCGTGCCTGCTGACCGCCTGAAAAACTGCCTACGATCCGATCCTTGAACTCCGCTTTCTGCTTGGCGGTCGGTGTAAGGTTCACCACCTCAAGGATCTCATCGATACGAGGATCGATATCGTACACCTTTTCGCTGAAGCATCTCTCAAAAAACTGCCGCACGGTGAGTGTGAGTTCCTCGCGAGGTATGATCTGCCTTGCAACTGCGATAGAAGTACGGGGTTCAGTGTTGATGTTGCCCGAATCAGGTCTCACCTGGCCGGTAATGAGACAAAAGATGGTACTTTTACCTGCACCATTTTGCCCCATCAAGGTCAGCTTCGCGCCACGGCGCACCACAAAGCTCGCCCCATTTAGAATGGGTCGAGTAGCGTCGTATTCGAACGACACATCAGAGAAAACAACTAGACCAGCTGCACGAGACATGGGCACACACCATACACTATTTTCAGCGATGACGGAATGCGGACTATGAGGAAACGATAGCTCTCATCACATCAGTGACCGTACCCTCTCCTTTGAGATCGATCTTGGTACGGGTAGCGACGTTCTCTAGCAGTGTCACCATACCGGGCTTTCCGATAGCACCAGAGGCACTGTGCTGGAGCTTAGAGGCGTCAGGTTCGAACTTGAGCTCGCCGTTCTCAACCTGGTACGAGCCAGCATTCGACTGCACGCCATCAAAATCGGTCACGGCGAGACCTGGGAATGCATCGAGGAACATCTTGGGTTCGTAGCCTTCAACAGGCTTGCCCATCTTCTTGTTGACCTCTTCTTCGAGAGTGTAGCGAAATACATCGACCACGGATGGTTCGAGCGGCGTCGTCTCTGCAGCACGAAGCGTAACTTAGTGCTGATAGCATTCAAAAAAATAGAGTCCTCCGGCACCCGCGAATATACCGACGACTACGCCAAGCAGAAGTTTCTTCACACACCAAATATATCACATGGCCCTAGCCCAGATCCCGCACCTTTTTAAGAGCGATGACGTACATGCTCTCTGCCCAGCCCAGGGGCGTATTTTCGTTAGGTTTGTCGGTATGCGAATAGTAGAGCTCGGGCACCTTGCCGTCAGCAGTTACCGTATTTTTAGCTCGCTCTAGGTAGTACCAAGCACGGTCCTTTTGTCCGCGCTCAGCGTAGATGATGGCGAGCCATGAGAGGCCGAAACACCACTCTGCCTCCTCGCTGTACCCATCTTCGTTCTGATTGTAGTAACGATCGAGCTTGTAGCGAATGACCCCCTTGTCTTTCGTCAGGTGGTATTCGACATTGCGGAGAACTGTAAGCGTCTCCTCCTCGGTCGTTACGTGGAATGGGTAGATCAAAGAAAGGAGGGCGAGGTCGCAAAATTTTGTCGCTGATTCGCGTGGCAGAAAAGCGCGGAGCGTATCTTCACCCAGTTCGATGGCATGCTGATCGACGTGAAGCCACGGCACTTGCTTTGCTTTCTTGAGCGCAGCCACTACCGAACCGACCGACGACATATGGAGCTCCATGTTCTCCTCCCATATGCCGTTGTCAGCATCCTGCCAGTACTCAAGAGCGATTAGGTAGTCAATTATCTTCTGTACCATCTTACGCTCCTCGTCGGTCTCGATGACGGTTTGTCCGCAGAGTTCAAGTTCACAGAGCAAATTCAAAACCTCCCCTACGGCATCATTCTGGCTATTTCCCCACTCTTCCCAAAACTCCTCGAAGGTCTCTGGGTGGAACCGGGCATGAATATACTGCCAAGCATAGTGCGGCTTATTCTCGATAGCCCAGTCTATCTTGTCAGCGTGCTTCACAAATACGGTGAGCAGAGCCTTAGCTGCTTTTCTTACTGGCTCGTACTCTCCAACTTCTAGAAAAGAGAGGACGATGAAGTAAATATCTCGTAGCCAGGCTTTGTCGTATCCGGTCGAGACATCGTGTGCTGAGGCAGTAAAAACGCCGGTTGGCTTTTGAAGCCGGCGGATCTGGTCGAGGTGAGCCCCTATCTCACTATCAAAATCAATGTGCACGGTACTATTCGATTATATAGAAGCCCAGTCACCCAGCGGTATTTCTGACCGCTCTGGATACCGGCCAGGATCAGGGAGCCCGTGCTCGCGACGCACCTCACTGGGAATACTTCTGAGCAACTTCGTGTATAGCTCAGCGAGAGATTCTGCTCGCAAATATTGTGCAGGACCCCGCACAACCATACTCTCATTTATCTCATCGATCTGCGCTTGCACTTCTTTTGCACGCTCAATTGCTTCTTCTAGATTCTCAAAGTCTTCAACGGGAGTTACCCTATTCAATTCAAATGACTCGATTGCTTCTTTCATACTCTCATTGATCTAGACCTCGTAATGTAAAAAGTATAGCACGCAAACAAAAACGCCCGTTCCCGGGCGTTTTCTGATACGTCTTAGCTGGCTACAGCGGCTGATGTCGATGCAACAGCGATGCGATAGACCTCGACGGAATTGCCAAGCTCGATCAATTGAGAAGCGAGCAGCTCTCTCGCTTCGGCCACCCTGCAATCCTCAATGAGTCTGATGACCTCATCACGATGGATCGCTTTGTCACCGATCAAATATCGTTCGGCGAGCATCCTCAACTGGGGTGGCTGCAGCGAAAGATTCCTTATGAGTCCTTCGATCGCTGCAACGTTTTCGGGTGCAAACATGTTCCTCTCCTTTCTAAGACCCGCACCAGACTAGCAACTTCTACACACAACGCAAGCATGACGAATTAGTTGCATTGGCAGATCTCATTCTCGAGCACAAAACGCGAAGAAAGCCCGAATTTTTGCGAGCCGTACTAAACCTATAAACACTAAAAAATTTGAATGAATGACGAGGAGAACAAGAAAAAAGACCCGCGCGGGTCTTTTTTCTAGGAATTTCAAAATTGGATGCAGTGCGAGGAGCCAGCGAAAAATATTTTGAGGTGTACTTGGTGGTACAGTGAGAAATATTTTTCGCGCAGCGACGAAGCAATGCGCCGATTTTGGAATTACTACCAGGCGAAGTGAGCGAAAGCGCGGTTAGCCTCAGCCATCTTGTGCGTATCCTCCTTCTTCTTAACTGCATTACCCTGTTCCTTAGCTGCAAGCATAAGCTCCTGTGCCAGTGCCTTGTGCATCGGGACACCCTTCTGTCCGCGAGCACCAGCGATGATCCAGCGGAGTGCGAGTGCAGTGCGTCGCTCTGGGCGAACCTCGCGAGGCACCTGGTAGTTGGCACCACCGACGCGACGTGAACGGACCTCCATCTGAGGACCAGCGTTGCGAAGCGCGGTGTTGTAGATCTCGAGCGGATCCCCGCCGCCATCATTGGCGTTCTTGATCTCCTCAAAAGCTGCGTACACGATCTTGCGTGCGGTCTCCTTCTGACCGCGAAGCATGACGTAGTTGATGAGTCGCTCCACATCGGTCGAGCCGAAACGAATGTCCGGCTGCACGACGTTGCGATTCTTGATTGGTCGACGCATATGTGAATGTTACGTAATTAGCGAGCAAAGCTCAGAATGAGCCTTACTCGCTAGTTACAGGAGTGGTTATGGCTTCATTCTTCGCATAGGTTGGTTCCGAAGCTTGCGCTTGAACCTCATCCAATATCTGTAGCGAATATAGACTATTTGTAATGACATCACTTTCTTAAAGTAAGTTCTGGGATGCCTCAGATACTAGGCGAGCGAGGAAAATGATTGGAGTGGGGCTGGTGCCCAGCGACAATCATTTTACCGAAGCTCAACGACGTAGGTGAGGTATATCCAGAATTTACTTTGGCTTCTTGGCTCCGTAAAGAGTCCCTTCCAGTAAGTAACGTTCAGGGTGCCTCAGTCGCAAGGCGCGCGAGGACATTGGACCGAGACGTATTCAATATACGTTGAGGTTCAATGTACCGATGCGCAACGCCGCGAATGAGGTACATCTGGGCGTTACTTTGGCTTCTTGGCTCCGTATCGGGAGCGACCACGTCGACGCTTGTCGACGCCGGTAGCGTCGTACTTGCCGCGGACGATAGTGTACTGGACGCCGATGTCCTTCACACGGCCACCACGTACCAAGACCACCGAGTGCTCTTGGAGCGTGTGCTTCTCGCCCGGAATGTACGCAGTGATCTCCTGACCGTTGCTGAGTCGGACACGAGCGATCTTGCGGATTGCCGAGTTCGGCTTGCGCGGTGTCTTGGTGGTCACACGGGTACACACTCCTCGCTTGAACGGCGAATCGTAGTGATTCGGCTTGTTCTTCACCGAGTTGAGTCCGGCCTGAAGCGAACCTGTCTTACTCTTAGTAGCAGGGTCGCGACGCTTTTTCTTTGTTAATTGATTGATTGTTGCCATAGGAATAGCCCGCACAGAGTACTATATTTCCTTAAATATGCAAGAAAAATCGGCCTTGTGAGGCCGACCATGATCCTAAAAGTGCGCGAGGGGCCGCGCAGAAACCCCCAAGCCCGGAAAGGCTACCCCTCGCGCTGCCTCCCAGGCAACCGAATACTGGCCCTAGTGTACGCTTATTTCTAGTTAGGTGCCAGTGAGCGCGTTTACAACGCGGTAGATAAGCTCCGCAAATGGCGCTGAGAGGAATTGGTAGAAGATAAAGAGAAATACTACAAGTGCAATGACGCTGTACTGCTCGGCGGTACGTACGAAGTTTCGGTATTGCATTTGCAAACCAAAAGGAAGAATGGCCATGAGGATCTTTGAACCATCGAGCGGAGGGAACGGGATCATGTTGAAGAGCGCCAACAGCACGTTCATGAATACGACGTACCAAGCGAGTTCAAGGAATTGATCCGAGAGACCAAGCACTTCCCCACTCCTGATTATGACCGCAAAGATGGTAGCTAGGAGCAGGTTGGTGGCCGGACCCGCTGCCGCCACGATGGCTTCGCCCCATTTCTGGTTACGCAAATTGTACGGATTGTACGGCACCGGTTTTGCCCAGCCGAAAATGATGCCGGCATTACTGAAGAAGAGGAGTGCGGGTAAAATGACTGACCCAAGCGGATCGATGTGCACCAGTGGGTTTGGCGAAAGACGGCCTTGTAGCCGAGCAGTCGGATCCCCGAGCCAATTAGCAGCATGACCGTGAGCCATCTCGTGGAGGACAATGGACAAGATCAATACGACGAGGACAGCTATCTGTAATTCCATATTTGTAATTCAATCCTATCATGCCAACAGATGCGCTGGAAATCGATGAGATGCGAGGCGGGCAAACTCATGCGCTGTGAGGAGTATTTGGTTATACGATGATCTGCACATGACGAAGCACAACAAAGCAGATCGCGATTTCCAGCGCATCTGCAAGAAAACTTGCAGAAATAAAGGTATATGGTACGATAGCGGCCACGTAATTCTTACAGAACTATGGCTAAGCAATGCGACATCACCGGCAAGAAGACCCAGGTAGGGGGTCGTTACAGCAACCGTACCCGAGCAACGCAGTTCAACCCCTGCGGTAAGGTCGCTCGCCAGGCAAACCTCCAGAAGAAGCGCGTCTACGTTCCAGAGCTCGAGAAGACCGTGACCATTAAGGTCTCAACGAAAGGTCTGCGAACCATCGCTAAGAACGGCGCGTACGCTACACTTAAGAAAGCAAAACTCGTTTAGAGTTCGTCCATAAGCCCCGCGGCAATGCCACGGGGCTTTTGTGTTACTTGAAAAAGAAAGTGGTCCGCATCACTTGGTGACGCGGACCGGCTTCGGATCGCGAGGCGGTAGTGGTCGCACCCCCTCGAGTACTCGGCTGAAGTTACAGCTGAGACATTGGACCTCAATGAGCAAACCATGGATGGTCTCACTGCGTACAACGAAGAGGGGGCGCTTGCACATCGGACAAACCTCGTCGTTTATGTGGACATTTTTCATAAAGAACCTCTGCAAGCAGCCCACTTACTGTCAAGCGTACACTACCGCGGTCGGACCGCAAGTCCGTCAGAAACGAATGTTATGGTGCCGCTTTCGGCAGTCGAATATGTTTCCACACCTGCATTGAAGAGCGCATCGGTCACTTCTACATGCGGGTGGCCATAGCTATTGTCTTTACCAGCAGAAATGATCGCGTAGGTAGGAGCCACCTCAGCAAGGAAAAGTTCGGAGGTGGAGGTGCGCGAGCCGTGGTGGCCTGCTTTGAGAACATCACTCTTGAGGTGCTCGCCTTCGGAGAGTACGAGGTACTCTTCTATGTTCTTTGGCGAATCGCCGGTGAGCATGAATGAGGTCTCACCGTACACGAGCCTTAAAACTATCGAAGAAGTGTTGGTCTCAAGATCTTTGACAGAACCCTCTGGGTAGAGGATCTCAAGCGTTGTCGAGGCGCCAAGCGTTATCACTTGCCCCCGCTTCGCGTAGATGATGTCCGCACCCTCGGCATTGACGAGCGATTCATACATCTCCGCAACGCCAGTCTCGCCGACATTGTCGGTTTTTACGATGTGAGACACGTGGTAGCGTTGCAGCACATCAGTGAGGCCGCCGATATGATCCTTGTCAGGATGCGTGGCCACGACCACATCGAGCGTGCGATCAAAAAAGCCGAGGTTGGTACTGAGCTGCCGCAGTATGGAACTATCAGGGCCACCGTCAATGAGCGCTTGTGCTCCATCAGGGGTTTCGATCAAAATGGCGTCGCCTTGACCGACATCGAGGAAATGAACTTGAAGGTATGACGATGCGTCCGCCCCACTCGCGGTCAGACCATCTGCTTCAAAGTAGGGCGCGAGCCACGGAAATGACGCTGCGATAGAAACTACACAAAGGGCCACGAGTCTCCGCCATACCAGTCGTTCATCCATAGGTCATAGTATAAATGTGATACTATGCTCGTACTCAAGATTTATTCGAACAACTTTTACGTATGAAATACGAACCCAGGACATTTTCTATTCCCGAACTCGACGGCATCTCGAAGGAGACCGTAGACCTCCACCTCGGGCTATACCAGGGGTACGTAAAGCACGTAAATGTCATCGACGACAAGATCGCGGAACTGAAACAGGATTCAGAGCACAACGCATTCGCTCTGGGTGAAGTGCAGCGACGCCTAGGTTTCGAATTCGGCGGCATGAAAAATCACGAAGCCTACTTCGAGCAATTCGAAGGTGGCGCTCAAGTGTTGCCAGAGAGCGACCTCAAGACCATGCTTGAGACCGATTACGGCTCTGTCGACGCTTTCATTGCTCACTTCCAAGGTATCGCGATGATGCGCGGTGTTGGCTGGGCCATGCTCTACTTCGACCGTGAAACCAAGCAGCTCGTGACCACGTGGGTAGAGGAGCAGCACCTCGGCCAGCTTCCAACTCTCGATATCGTGCTCGCGCTCGACATGTGGGAGCATTCATACCTTCGTGATCACCTGCCTCCAGAAAAGGGCAAGTATGTTGATGCTTTCTTCAAAAACCTCAACTGGGAAGTCGTGGCCAAGCGAGTTTAGAGCTTAGCGGAAGAAGACTGGTAATTCCTCGGCGGCGGAAGTTTTTGCTTCCGCCGCCTTTGTGTTTCGTACAGGAACAGCAGCCAGCTGCGCTTTTAGTACTGATTCTTCTATGATCGTCCACTGGGATAGATCTTCATTCTTTGGTTCTACATACAACCCCTCGTCCGCCCCCGTTACTCTCTGTCGTGTCAGTCGTACATAGATAACAAAACCAATGAAGAGGTAGCACAATATGACCACATAGAAAGGGAACTGCGGTACCACGAATGAAGCGTACGGCAGTCTCGCCGCCTGTTCGGCAACGAAGATGATGTACGTGAGCGAGAGGAAAGCAATGTATCCCACACCGGCAGCCAGAGGCAGCGACACAAAACCCGCAACGCCCGTAATAAAGGTGAGGAGCATAGCAGTTGCCACCATTGGCAAGACGAGAACATTCACTAGCACAGCCACCACTGAGAACTCCCCTATCTGATAGAGAAGAAGTGGCGTGACGAAGAGCTGCACGGCGACGGTAGCGGTCAAGAATTCACGGGCACCGAGGAGTGCGGGCACGCGCGCTAGTCGCGACTCCACCCATGGAGCGAGCAGTATCAAGCCCAGCGTTGCAACGAAAGAAAGTTGGAAGCCGACATCGTTGACCAGCAAATGAGGATTAACGATAAGCATTGCGACTCCGGCCAAAACGAGGGCTCGCACAATCGCGTAGGTGCGCCCGGTGAAGCGGGCAAGAAGCAGAAGCGATGCCATCACGCACGCACGCACTACGGTCGCCGAAAGACCAACAATGAGTGCAAAGGCTAGAATGGCACCAAAACCAATGACAAGCCTGGCCCGGAAAGGCACTACGAAAGCGAGTCCGTAGAGTACGAACGTGATGACCAGCATGACATTGTACCCTGAGAGCACTACGATATGGATGATGCCGGTCGTCCTAAAAGCTGTCTCAAGATACTCACCAAGACCACTCTTTACGCCCAGCAGAAGGCCTTTGGCCAAGCCGACCTGAGGCTCAGGTATGACGAGCTCAAGTTTGTCTATAAATCTTTGTTTCAGTGTCAGCAACTGTTCCACTAGGTAATTGCCTCCGCCTCGCGCCATCACTTCAATATCTGCAAATGAGATGATGTGCGTGACACCTTTTGAACGCAGGTAACCTGGGTAATCGAATGTACGTCCGAGGTCAGTTGCAAAAGGTTCTGGTTCTTCGAGTTTGCCTTTGACCGTCACTGTGTCTCCATACGCCACCCCAGCATAGCGATCGGTGCGCACCAGCAGCAGAGTCTCGTCTGTTCTCACGAATAGCTGAGTGGTCTGTTCTCTCACCTCAGGTTCACGCACGATGACACCCGTGAGCGTTACCGTTTCGCCGCTTTTGAGAGTGCTCGCTGCTTCGTCGAGTCGCTGCTCGGCAAAAAGTAAGCGGCTCGAACCTAAAGCAACGCACAGTAACGCCACGCTCGCCAACAGCACTATTCTTGATGCGTCAGCTCCCTCACGCTTCACGATCTGGTCACGACGCCACAGCGCTGCCAAGACGAATGCTAAAAACAAGAACCACACAATGGTGGTCTTGGAGAATGTAAACCAGGTCTGCAGCAGTATGCCGAAAGCGAAAGTGCCTGAAGTGGTAAAGAAAACGTCAGCACGCATCACAAGAGTGTAGCAAATAGAAAGGCCCGGTCTGCCGTGGTGATGTGGCAGGCCGGGCCCGTCGTCCGAAATGGACGCGGTTCAGGCGTGTGTCAGCCTCCTAAGGCCAAAGCCCTTCGAGGTGGTCTAGAGTGGCTTCCCCCTAACGGGTGGCCGCGACCCCTACCTCAGCGGTGGCTGACCCTGAACAGTAATGGAAAAGAAGGCGTTCGGACTCAATCATTTCGAGTACCGATGAGGACATATGTCTGCCCCTCCTGTGCTGGGTTGCAAAATAATAACCGTTCGGAATGAACGGTCTACATATAAAATGCCATACCTTGACAATTTTGTCAAATGTGGCGTGGGGAAATAAGAAACCGTCGCGCTTTTGGGCACGACGGCATTGAAATGGGCCGCTATTCGGCGGCGATGAGTATGGGTACGACCGAAATGTCGAAGACCGATCGTTGTCCGTGAAGCGGGACGGTCAGTGCGGGTTCTGAAGGCTGCTGAGGCTGGTGCAGGGCGGCATTGCTCTGCCCCGCCTCCAGTCGGCTGATCTGATCTTTGAGTGCGAGCTTCTGGCGCTTCAGGGCGCGAAGCTTGGTAGCACAGTGACCAGGCTGTTGCTGGTATTTCCTGACACGCTCATCGAGTGCTGCGTGCTTCTTGCGAAGCCGCTCGAGCTGTGTCGCCACATTTCCTTTATTCTTGCCCAAACCGGGTCTCCCTTTTGGATGTGTTTTGTACTAGTTACTCCAAGGGGCGAGTGTACGTTATCGTTCATGAAGAGTCAATGAAAGTTATCAAAAGAATAGCCGCCGCGGTACCGCGACGGCTCTCAAATTTCTAGCTTGCAATTTGCAAGCGGTCCAGGCGAGCATTCACCCCAACAGCGCTGGGCTGCACAAGTGACGTGAAGCGCCAAGCCCCACCGATATATAAAACTCCTTCATGGGTCGGACCTCTCTTGTGTTCAACAGGTCGCACAATGATCGCACAGCGCTCGCTCTTTGGGAGTTTCACGCGCCACCGACCATCGTAGTGAGCAACATCCCACAGTCGCTCACATGCAATGAAGATGCGAAGGCTGTGGGGCCCTGACACTTGTTCAAAAAAGTACCGGCAACCCAGGATGAGCTTTGATTCCTCTACCCTCTCAAGATCTGGAATCCAGAACCACGTCATTCTTTCAGGAAGGATGATGTTCAAACTACCCCCATTCGATTACTGCACCCGTATTTAAGACGCTATTCCGCGAAAAATGTTACAACATTACGACACAGCGTCAAGCGCTTCATTCACAAGCCTGTCTGCTTCCTTATTCTTTTCCCGTGGAATATGGGTCAAGGTAAGGCTCGGGAAGCTCGCCACTCGCAAGTTGTGAATGGCAACAAAGTGCGGTACCAACCCTGGCTCCTTGATCTGATACTCGTGGTTGAGCTGTTTTTTCACCAGCTCGCTGTCGAGTCTGATCTCGAATTGCATATCCTTAGTGGCTTTGCCAAAGCGCGCCTTCAAGAGTTCGAGCGCCTTCAGTACAGCAGCGTATTCTGCGAAGTTATTGGTGCTGTTGCCGATATACTCCTTGTGTTCTGCAACAACCTTGCCGGTTGTGTCTGTAATGTGAACACCGATTCCGGCCGGACCGGGATTACCGCGTGCTCCTCCGTCGGTGTAGGCGATGATGGTTTCCATGGCGATTAGTGTACACCAAAAAGAAGTAAGCCGCCCTTAGTTTCAGGACGGCTTTTGAGTTCTAGCTTTACTCTCAATTTTGACTCGCTGCTCACTTTCCGGGCAAGTTTTTTGCGGCTTAGCGCGAGGATCGATGATGTGGGGTTTGAAACGGAGCTCGCCGTTCCTTGCTTGAAAAACTGGTCTTCGTTGTCTGCAGTGCGGACAGTGGTACTCAGATACCAATGCCTTAGTGGGAATACCGGTGGGCCCTTTTGTAGCCACGATAACTCCTCTCGAGCGAACTCGTCGTAGTATCGCTGAGATCTATATGATGTCAATGATGCGCAGGCGCGTCTCGAGACGACCCATAAAATACGACTGTTCGACATGAGCCAGGAGGGAAAGTTCACGACCTGCTTCTGGCACACGCCCGAACCGATCAGGCGTTTTGAAAAAAGCTATGGCATCGCGCGCCTGTCCTTTGGTATCGAAAGTTAGTTTGGTATGCTCTTTGCTCTTCCCGAAAATATTTACAGTGCGGGGTGTGACATTGTGAAATAGGTACACTGGTTTGGAATTACCAGTACCGAACGGCGCACAGACTGACTGCGCCTTGAGAAAATTACCGTCTATAGCATCGAGTGTGAGCTCGGCGTCAGCAACAAGCTCGTTCTTGAATGCTGTCGCTTCACCCAGACGCAGAAAAGCACTGACCAACTCATCGGCAAGTTCGTGAATGCGTTCGGAGATCACTGTGAAGCCACCAGAATGGTGGTGCCCGCCAAACTCTACGAACGTTTTTGGTACCGCTTCCATGAGCGTTACCACACTGATGCCTCCGCCTGAGCGGCACGAGCCTTTGTAGTTGCCATTGCCATCACGTCCCCAGAGAAAAGCCGGGCGGTTGTACTCCTCTGCCAGCTTCGTGGCCGCCAAACCCACGAGCGAAGGTCGCCAGACAGGATCACCCATCACGATGACGGGCGAAAGGGAGCCTTGCTGCTTCAACCGTTTATGGATGTCCTTGGTGATGAGCGTGCTTGCGGTCTTGCGGTCTGTATTAAGACGTTCAAGGTGAGCCACGTACGCACCCGCCTCACCCTCATCGCGAGTAGCTAACAAGTGAAAAGCATCCTCCGGTGTGTCCATGCGCGAGGCGGCATTGATGCGCGGACCGATGGTGAAGCCAATGTCGTCTTCGGTGAGATGTTGCTGACTTGCCCGTTGAGCTCGCAATAGCTGCTGAATACCAGGCCGACGCGACTTACGGAGTACGGTGAGTCCGTAGTATGCAAGGACTCGATTCTCTCCGCGCAGCGGTACCATGTCGGCGATGGTAGCTAGGCCCACCATGTCGAGCCACCATTTCTCTTTCCCCGGTTCGAGTTTCGGTTCGTGCTTAGCGATGATGGCCTTAGCAAGCTTGAACGCAACTGCAGCGCCCGCAAGATCGGGGAACGGGTACCCATTCAACTTTGGGTTAATCACAAGTGCATCTGGAAGCGTATCTTTGGGTTCATGATGATCGGTCACGATCACATCTACTCCATGTTCTTTAGCGTGCGCGATGGCCTCATGGTCGCCGGTACCGCAGTCGATAGTGATGATGAGTTTCGGTTGGTGCTCGGCAACCATCGTATCGACTTGTTTGAGACTGAGTCCAAAACCATCGTAGTGCCGATGCGGAATGACATGGCGTGTATTTGCATACCCGATAGCAGCGAAGAGGTCGTGGAGTACGACCGCTCCTGGTATACCGTCGCAGTCGTAGTCACTGAAAATGACAATGCGTTCATCACGCTCAATTGCTCCAAGCACTCGTGACACGGCTTCCTGCATGTCATTGAGAAGAAAAGGGTCATGCAGGCCCTCAGTGTACGAAGGAGCGATGAAACTTTTTGCTGTCTCAACGTCAGTGATGCCGCGATTGAAGAGAAGCTGGCGCGTGAGTGGATGGAGATCAGAAAATGCTTCTTCGATCGGTGCTGGTATGGCGGGAGCGACGCGAAACTGCTGCATGGCAGCTATGGTACCACGCAGTGTATACTACGCGCATATGGCCAGTATTTTTACAAAGATAATCGCCGGCGAAGTGCCGGGGCAGATCTTCTACGAGGACGAAGTATGTGTTGCGCTCCTCGATAAATTCCCCGCCGTTCCAGGGCAATCGCTCGTAGTGCCACGCGTTGAGGTCGACTACATGCTCGAGCTTGATACTGCCGTATACACACACATATTTATGGTGGCACGAAAGGTCGCAGAAGCGCTCGACACCGTGTTCGAAGCCAAGCGCACTTGTTTTGTGGTTGAAGGTTTTGAGGTGCCGCACGTGCACATAAAGCTCTACCCGATGCAAGATACGAGCCGCGCACTAGGCGATGTATTGCCAAATGGAAAGATGGAAGAGGACTCAGTGTTACAGGGGCAAGCAGAGCGGATCAAAGCGGCGCTCTAGTACAAAAACGGCCGGCATACTGTGCCGGCCGTTTTTCTGCGCATACCTGAGCTACTGACGGCCTCGCTTAATTGCTTCAATAGCTGGCAATGTGCCGAGCTCGAGAAAAGTGAGCATCGCGCCGCCAGCAGTAGAAAGAAAACCAAACTTCTCCTGCACACCAAGCGCCTCAATGGCTGCGATCGTATCGCCGCCGCCAAGTATCGAGTACCCGTTCGATTCTGCAATGAGTTTAGCGGTAGTTACCGTCTGTTCGTCAAAACCCAGTTCGTAGTTACCCAACGGACCATTCCAGAGGATGGTCTTTGCGTTCTTTATGAGCGGAGCAAGCATCACGAGCGTGGCTGGTCCGACATCGAGGATCTTTTCGTCTGGAGCAACAGCATCGATAGCCACTGTTCGTTTTCCTTCTCTGCCCTCATCCACGACCACATCGATCGGCATCATGAGTTTCGGATGTTCAAGAAGCGGATTGCCGACAAATGATACATCGGACACAAGTGAGGTGCCGACCTCGTACCCTTTGGCTTTGATGAGGTCGTTCGCTAGCGCTCCACCGATGAACACTCGATCGTAGAGTTCGAGGAATTTCTCAACCAGCGGCATCTTGGTGTCGAACTTGGCACCACCCAGTATGAACAGCGCTGGGTGTTTAGGCTCGAGCGCCTTCGTCAGTTCCTCGTACTCGTGCTTGAAGGTCATGCCAATGTACGATGGCAGAAATGCTGGCACACCAACGATAGAAGCGTGCTCGCGATGGCCAGAAGTGAAGTCATCTATCACGTAGTGATCAGCGAGGTCAGAGAGAGCACGCGCGAAGTCAGCATCGTTCTTCTTCTCGCGCGGATCTTTGCGCAGGTTCTCGAGCAGCAACACTTCGCCATCCTTCAGCCCATCACGCAACATGCTCGTCTTTGAACCGACCACTTCTGGCGAAAATGTGAGCGGCAGATGTTCTTTGAGCACATTGAAGACTGGCTCCATTGAAAGGGTGTGATCATCGCCGATATGACTCGCAATGATGACGCGTGCACCCTGTTTGCGGAGAAAGTTGATCGTCGGCAGCGCACGCATGAGGCGAAATTGGTTCTGCACTTCGCCATTCACTATCGGCACATTGAGCGAGGTCCGCACGAGTACGTACTGACCATTGAGATCATCAAGCGAGCACACCGATGGTAGTTCAGTTTGTGACATGTTTGCTTGTGGTTTTGATAATAGTGGCAAAGGTAGCCGCTTCCAGACTCGCACCGCCGACGAGGAAACCATCGATGGATGCATGTTGCCACAGCTCTTCGACATTCTTAGCGTTGACCGAACCGCCATAGAGTATGCGCACCTTGGGTGCGAGCGTACGACCATAGTTCGTGATCAGCACTTTCTGTATGAAGAGTTTCATTTCTTCAACATCCTCCGCGGTGGCATTCTTGCCGGTACCGATTGCCCACACTGGTTCATAGGCGATGACGACTTCGTGTAGCTTGCTCTTCTGTACCCCTTTGAGGGCACTGGTAAGCTGCGCCTCTACGACATCGAAAAAGTCTCCACGCGCATCACGCTCATGCTCGCCGACACAGAGTACTGGAGTTAGTTTTGCTTGTAGGGTCGCGTCGACCACAGCTGCTACCATCGCATTGTTCATGCCTGCCTTGCGGCGCTCAGAGTGGCCGGCAATGACCGCTTCCACACCAACACTTTTCAGCATCGAAGCTGATACGGAACCCGTGAAAGCACCTTGCGGCTCAGGCGACATGTCTTGTGCCGCCAAACCGATCTTGGCTTTCTTGGCCTTGGCTGCAACTTCACTCATGAACGGAAATGGTGGAGCCACCATCACCTCGGTGTGTGCTCTCATTTTTGCGGTCTTGGTCGATATCGATGCAAAGAGTGTGCGTGCCTCGACGAGCGAGCGTGGATTCATCTTCCAATTGCCGATGACGAGTGGGGCGTGTTGGCGTTTCATGGTTCACC
>CAYTYF010000013.1:0-21140 GCA_964442205.1 uncultured Candidatus Saccharibacteria bacterium
CCGCGATAAGGCCCAACCATAACCAATCATCATGCGTAAGGGAGCGATACTACGGATACGCATCGTCACAGGAGTGGTTCTTTTCGTCGCTGCCGTGCTTGTTGGTCGACTCTATTTTCTGCAGGTATACGCTCATGAAGCTTTTTTGAAAAAAGGTGAGCAGCAGTATGTGCATACGGTTCGTGACCTCTACGACCGTGGCAGTATCTATTTCACCACCAAGGGCGGGGAGCGTGTATCTGCAGCGACCATACAAACAGGTTTTGCGCTTGTGATAAATCCAACCAGACTCGATGGCCAGGTCGATCGCGTGTACGACGCACTCAATCAGATCGTCCCGCTTGAGCGAGAGGTTTTTATGAAGCAGACGAGCCGTCCTGACGTGCGGTACGTGGAGGTTGCTAAAGAGATAAGCGATGAGACAGCTGAAAAGATAAAAGCGCTAGATCTGCCAGGAGTAGAACTTTATCGTTCGCAGTGGCGTTACTATCCTGGGCAATCGCTCGCGGCGAGAACGATCGGTTTTGTCGGCTACACTGAAGCTTCTGGTGATGAGCCGATCGGGCGTTTTGGTCTCGAGCTGTATCACGATGAGATACTTTCGAGGCGTGCTCAAAAACAGTCGGTTAACTTCTTTGCTGAGATCTTTACCAATCTTGGACATGTTGTTTTTGATAGTAAACCATCCAAGAGCGGGGACGTGGTCACTTCTATCGAGCCAACTGTCGCTCGCATGCTCGACAACAAGCTCCAAGAGGTCAACGACCTATACCAGAGCAAGTTGACCGGAGGCATAATCATCAACCCTTCGGACGGCTCCATCTATGCCATGAATGCCATACCGACATTCGACCTCAATGACCGCAGCGGAAAGAGTATCGAGGATTTCAGCAATCCGCTCGTGCAGGAAACATACGAACTGGGCTCAATCATCAAGGCGCTTACTATGGCTGCCGGCCTCGATAGCGGAGCAGTCGCCCCTTCGACAACGTACTACGATGCTGGCTATCTCGATCTCAACACGTTCACGATAAAGAACTATGATGGAAAAGGTCGCGGTACCGTTGACATGCAGCAGGTGTTAAGCCAATCCTTGAACACTGGTGTTGCGTTCATTGTGCGCACCATGGGCAATAGCGTCTTTAGGGACTACTTCAAAGCACTGAAGCTCAATACTGAGACCGGTATCGATCTGCCATACGAAGCTTACGGTAACCTCAACAATCTCGAGTCACCGCGCGATGTTGAGTACGCAACCGCATCCTTCGGGCAAGGTATCGCTCTGACACCAATAGCTACTGTGCGTGCGCTTTCAGTGCTCGGTAACGGAGGCCACCTCATCACGCCACACATCGCGACGCATATTGTCTACGAGAACGGAGAAGAGCAGCCCATTCAATACCCCAAGGGCGAGCAGGTCTTCAAGCCAGAGACGAGCGAGCAGATATCTCGCATGCTCACCAGGGTAGTGGATGAGGCGCTGCGGGGCGGCAAGGTAAAGATGGAACACTACACTATCGGCGCCAAGACTGGCACGGCACAGATACCTGACCCGGTCGGCGGCGGCTACTACGAAGACCGATACCTACACTCCTTTTTTGGGTATTTTCCAGCCTATGACCCTAAATACCTCGTGTTCCTGTATACTGTAGAGCCTAAAGGAGTACAGTACGCTTCTGAGACGCTTACAGAACCTTTCATGGATATTACGAAGTTTTTGATCAACTATTACAACGTTCCGCCTGATCGATAGTCATGCTATGAAACCTTTTTTGAAGTCGATTGTCGTCGGAGTTCTCACGTTCGAGGCGAAGATACTG
The DNA here is from genome assembly GCA_964442205.1 of uncultured Candidatus Saccharibacteria bacterium. Lineage (GTDB taxonomy): Bacteria > Patescibacteriota > Minisyncoccia > Phycocordibacterales > UBA918 > OLB19. The sequence continues at coordinate 1,821 of CAYTYF010000013.1, forward strand.
ATCCGCAGGATGCGCCCTAAGGTGATCGCGGTCACTGGTAGCGTAGGGAAGACCTCTACCAAGGATGCTATCTACGCCGCGATCAAGGGCAGCGTACACGCTCGAAAGAGTCAGAAGAGCTACAACTCAGAGCTCGGGGTTCCGCTCTCGGTGCTTGGACTTGAGAATGCATGGGGTAACCCTATTCTGTGGATCAAAAATCTTTTTGATGGGCTCTTCCGAGCTTGTTTCTTGCAGGAGTATCCTGACGTGATCGTTCTCGAGATGGGTGTTGATCGTCCTGGTGACATGAAACGGCTTATGACCTGGATAAAGCCGGATATCGTGGTGCTCACACGCTTGCCCGATGTGCCGGTTCATGTCGAGTACTTCCGCGATCCTGAACAAGTCGTACAGGAGAAACTCGAGCTTGTACGCAACCTCAGTGAGGACGGAGTCCTTATTTATAATCACGATGATGAGCGTGCCAGGTTAGAAGCGGAGGCAATACGACAAAAGTCATTTGGGTACAGCCGCTACAGTCCTTCTGATTTCACACTTTCCGACGACAATATCATCTTTGAGGAACGTCTACCTATCGGTATGCGTTCGCTTCTTACGCATGGCGAACGATCAGTCGAACTACAGATACGAGGCTCGCTTGGTGTGCAGCATGCGTACAGCTACGCTGCAGCGTGTGCCGTAGCAGAGCAGTTCGACATATCGCTCGAACGTGCTGCGGAGGCATTGGCAGCTGCTGTGCCTCCCAGAGGACGGATGCGCATCTTGCATGGCATTGAACACACGCTCATAATCGATGACACTTACAACTCATCACCGACCGCTGCCGAACAAGCGCTGATGACCCTCAAAGAACTTACGACCTACGGTCAGCGCAAGGTAGCTGTCCTTGGCGATATGCTCGAACTGGGGAAGTATTCGAGTGCAGAACATGAGCGTATCGGCGCAATTGCTGCTTCTGCTGTCGACGTGCTGATCACGGTCGGTGTTCGTTCAAGAAAAACAGCTGAGGGCGCGCTTGAGAACGGATTGTCTGAAAAAGTGATCTTTCAGTACGAGACCATCGAAGCTGCCATTGGCGAGGTGCCGCGCTTGCTCGAGTATGGTGATGCCATTCTTGTAAAAGGTTCGCAAGGTATTCGGGCTGAAAAGCTCGTCGCGATGTTGCTTGAAGACAGAACGCAAGCAAAAAAGCTACTGGTACGACAGGATGCGATGTGGGAGAAACGGTAGGATGTATGGTAAAAGGGCGCGTCTATGACGCGCCCTTTTCATTGATCGCGTACATGTCGATCAGTGGCGGTTCGTACAGCTCGACCAGCGCAATGTTTGCGCCGAGCTTACCGAATTTTTCGAGTAGATCTGCCGCACCACTGTGACCAAAAAATAATTCTTCAAGCAGTCCTGGTTCGGTGCAGCAGCGAACCATGACGGTCCTTCCATCCTGTTCGCCGATCGTCTTACTCGCTCGCCAGCTGTACATACCTGCCGGGAGCGTTACAGCACAACACGGGGAAACGTAACAAATGGAAGGGTCGGCGGTCCAGATTGCTACGAAGAGCTCGGTCTTAGTGAGTTTGATCTCCTGCACACTTGCTTGCATGAAGTCACCCTACTTTTTCCTTCTTGTACCCTAGCATGAATGGTTTGTCGGATTCAAGGCAGCAAAAAGGGCGCGTCTACGACGCGCCCTTTACATCACTCCAGGTCTACGCCCGACCATAGGCTTCATTAATAGCAAGGCTCATTGCCGAATTAGGATCTTCACCGGCCACTACGGCCTGAAATACCGGATAATAGCGTTCACAATTCAAAACTGAACGGCTGACCATGCTATCGATCTGATCGGAGGTCACTTGACCCTCTCTGGCGAGAAGAAGCGCATAACGGTATCCCAACAAGCGCTGGGACTCCCAGTGGATGAACGCTCCGGTCCAGCAACGGTCATTGGCGAGGTGCATGACTTCATTGAGAGCGTTCCTGCGACGCTTGCCGCACCTCAGCTCGTAGGCACAGACGATGCGGAGTGTTGCGTCGCTCGGTGACGAGGCGATCGTGAGTGAGTACGTTCGCCACGAGCCCTCGATGACCATTGCTATCTGGTGAGTGTCCAGCCTGTCAAAATCCCACTGCCTTTCTGTTGCCAGTGTCTCTACAAGATCGATCGGATCGAGTGATTCTGTTGAAAAATCTCTGCCAGCATTACTACTCATCAGGTACTCCTGCCGGGTTGTATCTATTTCCAGTTATATCGTTAGCTCAGCACTTTGGCAAGGGAAAAGCCCGCCGGTGAGGGCGGGCTTCAGGCTAGGTGAGCAGTCGTTGATGCGCATGCTTGTACGAACTGACTCTGACGACCCAGCACTCGTTTCCTTTGAGCGAGGCCTGCAGTGTAGATATGTTCGTGTGCTGCACAGTAGGGAGTCGAGACTCAACGGCGAGCACTTGCACCACGGTTTGGGGCTGGTGTTTCTGGTCGTAGGCGATAAGGCTCTCGTTCACGTGTGATACTGTCAGAAAACATCCAGGCAAGGACAACTCTTTCACCTGGTAGAGTACGTTCCGTTTCGGATCGCCTTTGTGGTCTTTGAAGGTGACCTGAAAGACTGGAAATTGCCGCAGCATTTCCCAGCGTTGAACTCTGTTGGGTAATTGAAGTACTGCTGAAGGTACACCTTTCACGAACCAACGTATTCTTCTGTCGGAAAGTAAATTTTGCGCTCTTCTGTTCAAGAGTCGATGCTCTTTCAACAGTTGACGAACATTTCGGGGTAGCTCAAATGGTATCCAGTATTCGAACTTACCCTGTGCATCAGAGTATTCGACGGCTTGATGAACACAGTATTCGCCCGGAGGAAGTTTGATCGGCCCATAGACCGAAGTTGGATAAAAGTCGCCGTGGCGTCCGCGCGAGGCGAAGAGCATTCCGTACAGCTCTACTTCCTTTGCAAATTGCCACGTATAGCTTTCCAGCTCCATGCTAGCCTCCCGTATGTGATGAACCTAAGCTCTGTATTTTACGGTACCACTGACTGATCAAGTTGTGAAGCATGGCGCTTTTAAATCTGCACCTAATCTGGTATAACTATCGGCACTGATTTTGGTCAGTCTCGGACATGTAGATTATCGAGGAGGTAGCCGGTCCCATCGTCTAGCGGCTAGGACAGCAGGTTCTCATCCTAAAAACCGGGGTGAGCATCGGCCGAAACGATACTGAGGCACGTTAGTGACTCTGTGTCGTTTCGGAGCAAGCAAACTGCTTTGCTTGCTTCCGATGCGCAAGACCGCAGCGATGTGAGCTTGCGAACGAGCGAGGTGGGGTCGCGAGCATGAGCGTAGCTCGTGACTTGTGACCGATTCCCCGAAAGGGTAGAATCGAACCTGCCAAACTAAACAATAAGGACGGTCCCATCGTCTAGCGGCTAGGACATTAGGTTCTCATCCTAAAAACCGGGGTTCGATTCCCCGTGGGATCACGAGTACAGAAAACAGCACCCGCAAGGGTGCATTTTCTGTTCGTGATCCCAAGTAACGCACCTGTGTGCGTTACGGCGGGGGAATCGAAAGGCGGAGCCGGGGTCCCTTTTGGGGCTGGCGAGCCAGGGTCGTGAGCGGCATAGTTTTAACGAGCGGAGCGATTATAAAACTAGCCGACTCCTGAACGATTCCCTGTGGGTAAATCTACTTAGTAACTCGTGACCACGAGTGCATCACGACAGGAATCAAAATAGTTACTGACCCCAGTACTGCACTTAACGAGCGAAGTGAGTTTAGAAAAAGCGGGTCGATTCCCTATGGAATCTCATTCACAAGTCTTAGTTTTTGTCCTATAATTATCACTTCACGTTCGATGTCCGGACGCGAAGTGTCAGGAGTGCTACTAGGTGGATGCTCTATCGCGGGTGTTCATTTTTGCTTACCTCGGAAGGTTCTTGCGGCGTATTTCATGTCGTCACAAAAGGGTCGGACCCATTCCTGAGGAAGATACCTTTTCCTACCGCCTGAAACACGGAAAGCGCTTCTGAAGTGTATCGACGGTCTCGGCGAGCCAACTGGCTCGCCTTTCTTTTTAAAAGCAAACCCCGCCAGACCTGTGTGGTCGGGCGGGGTGGTGATTCGGCATTGCTAATTGTTGAAGTAAGCCGAGCGCGGTGAACTTGTGATCACTCTGGTACTACGATCCTTCAGCGGACCGATGAGGTTTCGCCACAGGAACACGTGAGGCTCATTGGTAGCCTCGATTTTGACATACCTCGGCCTGTGGTGCTTATCTGCGAACCAACGGCGCTTTCGGCGGTAGCGCCACCAGAACAGTCGGTAGTAAATGTTGGTGTTTCGAATGCAGAGGCCGTATGCGACGACAGCGATGCTGACAACGTACAGCGCCATCGACATCGCGTGCCATCCCCACAACTCGAGCACCATCACTAGCCCTGCAAGTATAATGCCAGTGATGATCAGTATGTTTTGCCCAAGTCTCTCGTGGGCAGGGACCCGCAAGCGCAGCGACACCTTGAAAGACTCATACTAGCTCCTTTCTACGAACTGGGAGTGTCTGTGCTGAATATAAGCACACCTTAGTTGGTGTGTCGAATATTGTCCTTGATATTGAAACGAGGGTGCACCTTCTTGCCGGGATTGAAGATGTCGTCAGGGTCGAAGATGTGCTCAAGTTTTTCAAACAACACGATGGTTTCCTTACTAAACATCTTCGAGAGGTGCGGTGTACGAATGATGCCATCGTTGTGTTCACCACAGATGTTGCCTTTGTACTTGATAGCAAGGTTGTAAAAACGCTCGGCCATTTTCTCTATAAGGGCAGGGGTGGTCTTATTGGTGAAATCGAGGAGAGGGTAGAAGTGAAAGTGGCCGTTGCCGCCGTGTCCGTGTACTGCTGAGTGGACGTTGAACTCTTTGAAGAGTCGACGTATCTCAACAAAGAACTTGGAAAGGTTCTCTGGTGGAACGGTCATGTCTTCAAGGAAAGGGGCGGGGCGCTTTTCTGGATCAAGCAACTTTGAAAGTGAGAAGCTGGCGCGACGGATCTGCAGGTACATCTCGACCTCAATAGGGTTGGTCACTACCCGAGCTTTGACCGACTTGGAAGAGATGGCGCGAGCGATCTCGCGTGCAGGAGTTTTTGTTGTCGTTGCTTCATCGAGGGTGACCAAAATAGTGAATTCGGGTGTCTTGCGGCCGAAGCGTAGGTGGTAGGTTGTGTACATCGTGAGCAGTACCTTGTAGTAATCAATTCCGGCTAGGCGAGTGCGGAAGAAGCCAGGGTTCTTGAGAGCGAGGTCAAAGGTGAGTCCATCGAATATCTCGATATTGATAGGGTCATACTTGAGTGCTTCCACTATCGAGGTTGCCGCTTCGTCGAGATTGAAAAGCGGAAGGGCAAGAAGTGTCGTTCGTTCTGGTATTGGAATAGCTTTCATCGTTACGCTCACGATGATGCCGATCGTGCCTTGGCTGCCTGAGATGAGCCTGGTGAGGTCGAATGTACCTGTACCTTTCTTGAAGGCAGCTACCCCATCGGAGAAGACGTGCCAGAGTGCGTAGCCAGCCGAATTCTTGCGAGTCTTTGGTTTGCTACTCTTGATAAGCTTCTCGTTCTTCTCAATTAGGTTGAATACTTCACGAGCGATGCGTGCATGTTCCGTCTTTTGCTTCACAAGTGCTTTGTATTCTTTGAGCGAAAGTGGCTTGATGGTGTATGTTTTGCCGTCAGAAAGCACCACATCCAGTGACGCAACCCACTCAGCACAGTGGCCGTAGCGAAGTGAGTCAGGACCAGCCGCGTTGTTAGCCACCGAGCCTCCGATGGTGCAGATGTCTTTAGAAGAGGTGTACGAAGGAATGTACGCATTATGTTGCTTCAATTTCTTCTCGACATCCCGCCACATGGCGCCAGGTTCGCAAGTGACGGTGACAGAGTCACGGTGGGATTCTACTTTTTCAATTGAGTTCAAATGAGGTACTACATCAATGACGATAGAGTCTGTGAGTGATCCCCCAGAAAGACCGGTTCCAGCTGCACGCGGAGTTAGCGAGAGCGAAGTGAAGCGCTTTGTTTCTGCTGCGACCAGCTTGGCAGCTATTTCGACATCGCGTCGGTTCTTGGGTTGGATGACCACCTGCGGCTTAATAGAGAAGATGCTTTCATCGGTCGCATAACGTTCAAGGACGCTCTTGTCGCTCGAGATACCGCCAACAAAACCAGCTTCACGAAGATTCTTTTCTATGAGGAGGTGACCGAGCGGGTGTCGCTTGATACCGCGCAGGTCTGCGGTCGCTGCCGGTTGCGGCATAGGCGAAGCCTCCAGGGTTTTCTTGGTACGTTTAGCAGCTTTAGGTTTGGCCTTTGTTGCTTTCTTAGGTTTCTTCGCTACAGTCGGAAGCACCACCGTCTTCTTTTCGGTGGTCTCGGCGCTCACGTAGCTTTCCTCAGGCGCTATGACGGCTTCGAGTTCATCAACTGCCTTTTTTGGGCTCTTTGCTCGTTTCTTGGCAGGAGTTTTCGCCTCAGTTGGTTCAACTGTCGGAGCAGATAGGAGTTCGTCTTGTGGCAAAGCGACGACAGTTTCAACTGCCTTTTTCTTCCTCACCTTGGTTTTTTTGACGGTCGCACCGCCTGCGACCGCTAAAGAACGTGATGCCATATGGAATGGATATACCTAAAGTATACAAGAGTGTACCGTACCTACGGGACTTTACTCACAATTTGATGCAAAAGAAAACCGCCCTGGCACGAAGCGTGGGCGGAGGGGTTCGGTTAGCGGAAGGGAATTCCGCGTGAGGCTGCGCAGCGGTAGATCAGTCGTGCTGCATAAGCCATGACGATCACTGTGCATATAACAAGAAGTACTCTGAGTCGCCAACTTGCACCTGCACCTGCTTGTTCTGCTGTACTGGAAAAGAACTGGTAGAGATGAAGTGCACCGTCTGCGCCGACAGTTCCGGCGATGATCATCGCCACTAGTGCAACAGGGATTGCTAACGCGTACATTGCAAGACCCTCCGGTTCATTCAAGATTTCATTTGCTATTTTCATCGTTGGCCATTCGGCCAAGTATGCACAGTACGACGATGGCTCCGACCATGAACCAGAAAATGGTGGCAGGCCAACCTAGTTCATATCCGAAATCGCCACTTCCACCGATCGCCAATCCGCCAGCGATCACCACAGCAGCCAATCCGCCAAAAACGCAAGCAGCGATGATGACGAGTACGTGCAGCAATGTTTCCATAGAGACCTCCTCTGCTGTTTGGAATATTGAAATAATCAATGATGATAGTCAAGTGGTTTTTTCGTTGTGCTATCCTTACCCAATGCAACAATCGACTGCGCTCACTATCCTCAAGACCGGTGCGAACGTTTTTTTGACCGGTGAGCCAGGGGCTGGCAAGACATACGTCATCAATGAGTACGTGGCCTGGCTCGAAGCGTGTGGTATCAATGTGGCGGTGACAGCTTCGACAGGTATCGCAGCTACCCACATTGGAGGTATGACCATTCATGCGTGGAGCGGCGTCGGTGCGCGCGATACGCTCACGCACCGCGACCTCGATCAGATAGCGGCTCGTGAACCGGTCGTTAAGCGTGTGAAGAAGGCGAAAGTGCTCGTGATAGATGAGATCTCCATGCTCGATGGCAAGCTGCTCGATATGATCAATGCTGTAACACGAACGGTTCGGCAGAAGAATGATCCATTTGGTGGTCTGCAGGTCGTGTTCGTGGGCGATTTCTTTCAGCTGCCGCCAGTGACTCGCCAGGGCGATGTCATGCGCTATGCCTTTGAGAGCCGGGCGTGGGAAGAAGCGAAGCTCGCCACCTGCTACCTAACCGAGCAGCACCGCCAAGAGGATGAGCTTTTTCTTGGTTTACTCTCATCCATTCGACGCAATGAAATTGAAGAGGATCACTTTACTCTCCTTAAAGAACAGACCGAGATCGCTTATGAAGGTGTTGAACCTACACGTCTGTATACGCACAATGCCGATGTTGATGCGGTGAATGCCGGAAAGCTCAAAGAGCTTTCCGGCCGGTCGCAGAGCTTCACCATGCACGCGCAGGGCAATAAGCTTCTCCAAGAAGCACTCATTAAAAGCTGCCTTTCGCCTCAAGTGCTCGACCTCAAGCTCGAAGCGATGGTGATGTGTACCAAAAATAACTTCGAGGCAGGGTACGTGAATGGTACGTTGGGGAGAATTGTTGATTTTGAAGCTTTTGATGGCTATCCGGTTATTGAGACCGCAGAAGGGAAGATCATAACGGTGAAGCCGGCAGCCTGGACCATTGCTGAAGACAAGAAGGTGCTCGCTGAGATCACGCAGGTACCGCTCCGGCTCGCTTGGGCCATTACTGTGCACAAAAGCCAGGGTATGTCGCTCGATGCTGCCGAAGTGGACCTCTCAAAGACCTTCGTGTACGGGCAGGGATACGTAGCACTTTCACGCGTACGTTCACTGCAGGGGCTAAAAATGCTTGGAATGAACCCTTCTGCGCTCCACGTAGACCCGAAGATAGTGATGATGGATGAACGTTTTCGCGCTGCAGCTGGCGACGCAGAAGCTGCTTTTGTAGAAATGTCAGAAGAAGAGGTTGTTCGAATGCATGAACAGTTCGTCACTGCTTCTGGAGGCAAACTACCAAAGGGCCCTATCAAGAAGGAAAACAAAAGCTACGAACGAGTGAAAAAGGAGAGTACGCTTGTTGAAACCGCTCGTTTGCTGCGTGAAGGTAAGTCTCCTTCAGAGATAGCCAAAGCTCGGGGGGTGGCCAATTCTACGGTCTGGACGCACCTAGAGAAATTAGTTGATGAGGGAAGTGTGTCTGAAGCAGACCTGACACACTTGACTGCACAGACGGCTTGGAAGACGGCGGAGCAACCGCTCATGAAGGCCATTGAGAAGGTGGGTACAGAAAAACTCAAACCTATTTTTGAAACAGCCGGCGAGCAATTTGATTACGAATTGGTCAGATTGGCTAGAATGCTACACATATTGCGTTATCCCAAGGCTTAAGGGCACCTTCAGAGTGGAGTGGTATACTGAGAAGAGTACACACATTGTGTGTCCATTTGTTGTTATTGATAAACTACTAGTCTAAATGTTAAAGAAATACATTATCGCACTGTGTTTCGTGTTCGTAGCCAGCTTTGCGGTCTCGGCGCCGCAGGCACACGCAGCAGCTGATATCAGTGAACTCCTCAAGACCCTTCAGTCGCTCATGGAGCGAGTTGAAGAGCTGAAGAAACAACTTGCAACTGTTCGTGGAGAGATACGAGACGGACTCAAGGATGGTCTAAAAGAAGGTGTTACCGATGAAGACGTCAAGAAGATCCAGGAACTTCTTGCTACTGATCCAAGTATCTACCCTCGCGGTCTCGTGACCGGCTTCTATGGCCCAATGACCGTCGACGCTATCAAGCGTTTCCAGGAGCGTCACGACCTCGAAGTTACCGGCGTGATCGATCAGGACACTAAAGAGCTTCTCCAGGAGTACTTTAAGGAGAAGAAGAACGGCAAAGTGCCTCCAGGATTGCTCCGCAATCTCATGGCTCGAGATATGGTCAAAGAGCGCATGAAGCAGCGTTGGGGCGATTGTGATTTTCGTGGACCATTCCGCGCCCGCATGTGCGAAAAGGTCAAGGATCACATGGACGATGACCGTGGACATCATGATGATGAAGATGAAGATGAGGATGAAGATGAGGATGAAGACGATAATGATGATGCAACAGAGTCTGAAGCAGAGGACGCTATTGAGGACGCTGAAGACGCTATCGACGAGCTTCAGGAACTCGTAGATGGCATCTCAACCAGCTCAGATAAAGATGACATTGAAGAATTCCTTGATAAAGCAAAGGACAAGCTAGAGGATGCGGAAGAAGAACTCGATGATGAGAATTTTGGTGAGGCGGTTGAGGATGCTGAAAAGGCAAAAAAGGAAGCAGAGAAGGGTATTGAGGAGTACGAAGACATCTTCGGTGACAGTAACGACAGTGACGAGCAAAAAGCTGAGGATGCGATGGACGATGCAGAGGACGCTATCGACGACCTCGAAGACCTTATCGATGATGCAGACGGTGTTGACACCGATGATGCAGAAGAGGCACTCGAGGATGCACAGGATCTCATGGAAGAGGCTGAGGACGCCTTTGATGATGAGGACTTCGATGAGGCAGAAGATCTGGCTGATGAAGCCCGTGAAATTGCTGAGGAAGCAACTGATGATCTCCAGGACGACATTGACAATGCCTAGCTAACATTGCCTCTTGGGAGGCAAATATAGCCAAAAAACTGCTAGCTTTGACTGGCAGTTTTTTGTTGCATATACTCAAATTCTTATGGCGCGCGCATTAAAAAAACCAAAGAATAAAAAGCTATTTTGGGGCATGCGCCGCAGACGACGTCGCAACACGAGCGTCACTGCCCACTACCTTTCCCATAAAGAACAGGCGAGGGAGTTGGTGCTCGCGCGTCTCCATTTCTGGAACCAGTTCTATGGCTACCGTTACAATCGTGTTGCTATTCGCAATCAAAAGACTTGCTGGGGCAGCTGCACTTCGCTCAAGAATCTCAATTTCAGCTACAAGCTCATCTTCCTCCCGACGCACCTGCAGGACTACGTAGTAGTGCACGAACTTTGTCACCTCAAAGCACTCCATCACGGTCAATCGTTTTGGGACCTCATGGGAAGAGTAATGCCTGATTACGAAGCTCGCCGACAAGAGCTTCATACGCTCGAGCGCACATTTAATACCTCACTTCGCGGCTACGTCGTCCAGTAGATTCAAAAATCCCGAGGTCAGACCTCGGGATTTTACGAGTCGGACTTGTAACGAATTACAAAAGTACGGGACCATTATCTTTGTGGTACCAAAGCGTAAGGGCGGCGGTAGTGCGGTGCGGACCCCACGACTCTATCGTGTGCGCAATTTTTCGTGTGTGGTGAGGGCGTACTTTTGGATAGTGCATGTACAAGCCTTGCATTAGACCGAGGTCGCCACGGGAGAACACGTCGGGGCGAGCAAGAGAGAACATGAGGAACATTTCTGCGGTCCAGCGGCCGATACCGTAGAGCTTTGTGAGTTCCTCTATCACTGCTTCATCTTCCATGTGTTTCAGGTCATTGATAGGTAGTGTGTGCCAGATGTCGGCATTATGTTTAAGGTACCGGAGTTTCTGTGGTGATAGACCAGCCGCTCGTAAGTCAGTTTCTGCAGTAGCGAGCACCTGTTCGGGCGTGACCTTGCCTAATGTCTGCGTAAGTCGACGCAAGATACTATCCGCGGCTTTGACGCTGATCTGCTGGCTTACGATTGAAGAGACGATGCTGGCAAAGTACTGCGTCGGTTTCTTGGGCGCCGGAACCGCCAACGGTTCAGTCGCACTCAGTGCCTTTTCCAGCATTTCTGCCATTAAGGTATCGGTTTGTTTGAAGTGCAGAAGCGCCGCCGTTGTGTCTATTTTGGCCATAGCAAAATATCATACATGATACACAAACCAGTCTTGATATCATTAATGATATAAAAACGTTTACCTATGATTAAGATATGGTCAGCATTTTCATGCTTTCTTAGAATAGAAGTTCTATACTACCTGTATGGAACAAGAAACGAAAACGATGCTTCTCGCCGGGGGTTGCTTCTGGTGTCTGGAAGCGGATCTGTCCAAGTTGCCGAATGTGATCAGTGCTGTTTCTGGCTACGCCGGTGGCACCACTGAAAACCCAACCTATGAAAACTACAGCAGTGGTGGACATCGGGAAGTGGTAGAGGTCACCTACGATCCCACCAAGGTCACTTTTGAAGAGATCCTTATTTTTGCGCTCAAGCATATGGACCCGACCGATGCCGGTGGTTCGTTCCATGACCGCGGTCGCGGCTACGCCCCAGTGTTTTACTACGATAATGAGGAAGAGAAGCACGTCATCGAGGCGCTCATAAGGGAAGTGGACGAACATGGCCCGTACGACAAACCGCTGGCTATCAAGGTGGAAGAAAAGCCCAAGTTCTGGCCTGCAGAGCAGTACCACCAAAAGTACGCTGTGAAGCCTGAGAGTGCTGCACACTATCAAAGGTACCGTGAGGCTTCGGGTCGTCCGGATTTCTTTGCGCAGAACTGGGGTTCGGACCTAGGACCAACATTGGCGTGGCGCAAACAGATCGCCGGAAGTGATGAGGATCTGCGTGCCAAGCTTTCTCCACTCGCGTACAAAGTGACCCAAGAAGAGGCGACCGAGCCTCCATTCTCAAGCGAGTACGACAAATTCTATGAACCTGGTATCTATGTAGATGCGGTATCCGGCGTGCCCCTATTCTCCTCAAAAGACAAGTACGATTCTGGTAGCGGCTGGCCATCGTTCACCAAACCTATTAAGGAGTATGCGGTAAAAGAAAAGTCGGATACAAAACTACGCATTCATCGCACCGAAGTTCGTTCGACCGAAGCGGATAGTCATCTCGGTCACGTCTTCAGTGATGGACCAAAAGACAGAGGAGGGATGCGCTACTGCATCAACGGCGCGGCGCTTCGGTTCGTGCCAAAAGAAAAAATGGAGGCAGAGGGGTACGGGGAGTACCTGCAGTACGTTGAATAGAAAACGTCGACCTTATTCAGGTCGACGTCAGTTTCGTCGGATGGTGAAGTTATTTAAGATCACCATGATGCCGTGGAGTCCTGCAGCAAGGCCACTGATGACCAGTAGCCAGTTGATAACTTGGTTATCGACACCACGTTCTGTCAGTGCAGTCGTGATGGTCACGATCGCTATATCGAACAGAACCGACATTGTTTTTGGGTATACGGTTCGGATACTCCAAGCAAAACGCAATGCCAAGAACAGGAGGCAAATGCCGTTGGCTGCCGCTAGCAGCGTCAGAAGTCTGACGGCCACGATGTGTTCATAGAAAAACCAAAGTATGGCTGCGTAGGAAAAGATGGCGATAATTAGTAAGGACAACTTGTCGACATGCCATTTCCACATTTTTTCACCGCCTTTCTGAGTATCATTATAGCACAAATTCCATAAAAATCAATAAATACCGTTTTGTTATGATTGTCGCTGTATGCAAGATGCTGAATTGCCAGAATTGCTGCTCATAGACAAACCGAAGGGGATCACCTCTTTTGATGTGATCCGACGACTTCGCAGAGCGACCGGTCTCCGAAAATTCGGACATGCTGGCACACTCGATCCGCTGGCTTCCGGACTGATGCTGGTTGGGGTTGGAAAGGGCACCAAAAAGCTCAGTGAACTCATCAAGCTTGATAAGGAATACGTGGCGGTGATACTGTTGGGCGAAGAAAGAAGTACCGGAGATATGGAGGGAGAGATCATAGCTGAAGAAGACTACAAAGATGACGTGACCGATGAAGCCGTCCGTGACGTGTTGAAAAGTATGCAGACCACACTAACGCTTCCTGTCTCAGCTTACTCAGCCATCAAGATTGACGGACAGCCACTGTACAAACAAGCTCGCGCGGCTTCGCGACAAGGGAGGACTGTCACCGATCTTCCATTTCGAGAAATGAAGGTCATAGAAGCAGAACTCCTTGAGTTCGGAACGACCACGTATAGTACTGTTAACTGTACTATAGCGAAGCGACGGTTGTTGATTGAAGTACGCTTTAGGGTAGGTAGCGGTACGTATATTCGATCACTAGCAGTCGAGTTTGGGAAACGGCTTGGGTACCCTGCGACACTCTTTGATCTGCGACGTACCCAAGTTGGCAAATACACCATCTCGAATGCTCGCGCGCTCGATTCATTTTGATATAGTTGTTGCTGGTCAGTTCCTGTGAATGAGGAATGCTGGTGGACGACGCTGCAGTAAAACTTGTTGAACGTGCCCGTGAGTTGATCAGTGCACTCGAAGCTGAAGAGGGTGAAGGACCTAAGGCACGCCAGCTTTCTGGAGTACTTGAGGACTTCCTTCTGGGTAAGCGCACCGGACCTGAATTGAATGACATGCTGTATCGGTGCAGGTTGTCGGAGCGGGAAATGAAATGACCGCCGGTTGCGTACTGCGAACCGGCGGTTTCTTGCCTTAGCCTCTGTCTGGTATGCCGAGCTCTGCTCGGTGTTTTTTTATGGCACGAAAAATGGTCTGGTCGCGAGGAGGTTTTTGATCCAGAACTTCTGGCCTGTCTACCACCTCGTATTGGCCGTCTGCTGCCAGGTGTACGATCCAGACGTATTCCTGCCAGTGCACTTCGTACTCTGTGTGAGAACCATTCTCTTGGCGGACCAGGAAGTGATGACCTCCTACCTCGACGTACGTACTGTCTTTTTGGGACAACACTCGGTACGAGGTAGGGGTATGGTGCACTTCTTCAGGATCTGCCCAGTTTCGCTGTCCTCGTTTTTTGGCCACGTTGTACTCCTTTGTGCGGCGTTCTGCTCGAATGCATTTATACCATAAAATATACTCTAAGTCAATAAAAAACCCGCTGCTCGATGCCTCGACAGTGGGTTTAGTTTCTTCTCACAGCAGTTTTGGTTGTCGCTGTGTTTCTGAATGTTTGAACGCGAGCAGAAGGCCAGGACGATACACCATCACTTTTTCGTATGCTTCGATGGGAATTCTTCCTTTTTTCCAGGCGAAGCAACGACGTAAGACGTTCTTGTAGAACTCGAGACGTTCAGTCTCGAAAACTCCTGCGCTCGGCACCACCTTAACAGACTCGGTCAGAAGCGCATTGAAGTAGGCTGCGCTCACAGCTCGACGCGTTATGTGCGCATCGGCTTTGATGTTCTGTATCGCCCGAGATTGTCTTGCTGCGACCAGCTGTACATTGTGCAGGTCGCGAGCAGTGACAGAGACCGTCATGCGATCAGCATGTTCAAGCAGGGTAGCAATGAACGCTAGCTCTACCCGTTCACGAAGCGAGATCGCAGTGTAGTGGGTTAGCGACTTAGCCTGCCCAGCTGTCTTCGGCATCTGGGTATCCCCTGAGCGGTTCAGGTTCGGTGATGGTGGGGTCTTCCCTCAGCTTGTGATAGCGCGGAATGCGCCATTCGCCACGGATCACTGGAGGAAGCACTTCTGTGATGGTGGTTTCAGGTTCTACGACAGGTTCTTCATCCATGATCATTTCCCCCTTTTCATCATTCGCATGAGTTCTTCGAAAGCGAAGCTGCGTGCCGCTTCTCGTGCTTGAGCTTTATATGCATAGGCGGCGTCCTGGTGGCCTGAGATCTCACCCTCAAGGTCTACATCGGACATGTCGTGCAATCCACGCACTAGAAAGGCTGCATTAGGCTGCTCGGCAGGGAAGGTGACACGTATGCAACCTTCACCGTAGCGAAGCCGGGTCTCTTTTTTGCTCATCTCAACGAACTCCTTGATTTGCTATGTATATTATGACACATTGATAACAAAAGTCAATCAAAGTGTAAGTAATGCTACGATAAGAAGATGGAATCAACCGAAAAACCCAAACTTGGAATAAATGAGGCAATTCAGCACATTCACGCTTTAATGACAAATACAGAAGTAATGGGCGCTCAAGATTACGAACCATCTGCTTTCAGAAATATTGTAGTTGCTGTAATGGAAGGAAGCATCACGCCCGAAGAAGGAGTGCGGCAGGCTGATGCCATAGTTGAGGGGAAGATGGACTATCACTAAAAATGCGGCCGGACAAAGCCCGGCCGCATTTTTCTGGAATAGAAACTTAGAACAACGACTCGACAACAACCTTCACGTCGCCGCCATCTGCTTTACCCTGAAGATCTTTCATGAGAGCTCCAACGAGCATGCCGAGCTTTTGTTTGTCAGTGATACCAAGCTCAGCCTTCTTAGCCTCCGCGAGCGGGCGGATCTCATCCTGGGTCATCATTGCAGGGAGGTAGGCTTCAAGAATGACTAGCTCTTCCTCTTCGTGCTTTACGAGGTCATCACGCTCGGCTGCTTCGAACTGTACTATCGATTCCTTGCGCTGCTTAGCGAGTCGCTTGATGACCGACAGAATACCAGCATCATCGAGCTGGTCTTGCGGGGTCTTTCCAGTGGCCACGAGTTCGTTGGTAACAGCAGTGATTATGCCACGCACGGTGCGTAGCCTGACCTCGTCCTTTGCTTTTAGCGCCTCTTTGAGCGAAACGCGGAGCTCTTCGTGTAGTGCCATAGTAGGACCAATTCTAGCACAATCGGCCTGGGCGGTCAGTATGCTAGAATTGGCCCAATGGAACCCGTTTTTCTCCTTATCGTTGGTCTACTTGTGGCCATTTTTGGGGTGTTGGTGTACGTCTTTTTCCTCAAGCCGCCCCAGCGCTCGGAAACTCCTGAAGGTCTTGTTTTGATGCAAAAGCAGCTCGAGGAGCTCAGGCGTACCATGGATACCCGCCTTGGCGAGAGCAACAAGGCCATACAGGATTCTGTCAGGACCCAGCTTGGAGAATCAACTAAGATCGTACGCGAAGTGACCGAAGGCCTCACCAAACTGGGTGAAACTAACCGGCAGGTGATCGGTTTCGCTGAGCAGCTGAAGCAGCTACAGGATGTGCTCAAGAATCCGAAGCAGCGCGGCATTCTGGGTGAGTACTATCTCGAAACTGTACTACAGAACGTGATGCCTCCAGGCAGCTTCCAGATGCAGTACGGTTTCGATAACGGCGAGATCGTGGATGCGGTAGTGTTCGTGAAGGATAAGGTGATTCCTGTAGACTCCAAGTTCTCGCTCGAGAACTACAATCGCTTTGTTGCAGCTCGGGATGAAAACGAGCGAGCGGCGCTTGAGAAGCTTTTTGTCAACGACCTCAAGCTGCGTATTGCTGAGACCGCTAAGTACATTCGACCGAGCGAAAAGACGATGGATTTTGCGTTCATGTTCATTCCTTCTGAGGGCGTGTACTACGATCTGCTTTCAAATACCATCACGGGCGGGGAAGAGAACCTTATTCAGCGTGCAGCCGGAAAGTACAAGGTCATCATCGTTTCTCCAACTTCCTTCCTCGCGTATCTTCAAACTGTACTCCAGGGTCTCAAAGCGCTTGAGATAGAAGAGAAGGCCAAAGACATAATCAAAAATGTCGAAAAACTTGGTACCCACATTGGCAAGTACGAGGAGTACTACCAAAAACTGGGAGCTTCACTTTCAACTACCGTGAACCACTACAACGCCGGATACAAAGAGCTTTCCAAAATGGATAAGGATGTGCTCAGAATCACAGGCGAATCAGCTGGTCTCGAACCACTCGCGCTTGAGCGCCCGAATCGGGAAGGTGAGTAAAAGAAAGCCGCGACCAGAGGTCGCGGCTTGTATCAGCCGAGTACCGGCGCGAACTCGCTCGACTGAGCAAGATAGAGTATGACCGCTATCAGCACCGAGAAGAGAAAGGCGAAGAACAGTGTTTTCAAACCCTGTCCTCCTTCACTGCCCAGCCGATGACCTCCGGCTTCTTGCGAGGCTGGTTGAGTCGTCGCCAGCCATCGTGCGCCATAAGTTTGGCACCTTCCCACAAAATGCGGTGGAAGTGCATGCCAGTGAACCTCAGTATGGTGCTCCAGAACATGAAGGTCAGGAGCAAAGCCACCAGCAGGATGGCATAGAAAGGTGCGCCAATGAGCAGTCTGTTCGCAACGAGAGCGAGCACGATGACGACAATGCATTCGGGACCAGGTCCGGACGCGAATTCTTTGAGCATCCTCAATGCACGATTCCTTCTGTTGCTTCTCTGGGCCACCATAGCAGCTTGCTGCCTAGATGTACAGAAAGCCGCACCGTTCTCGCGGTGCGGCTACAAGGTCGTCGCCAGTGCAAAAATGGCGAGCAGGAGGAAGAAGAACAGTTCACTAAGTACACGTTCGAGGGCTGAGGCGTACCTCCTTGCCTGCACATTCGCGCGAAGCATGAATGTGCAGGTGAGTGCCACTAGGGTGCCGGCAAGGCACCAGATCAGGGTGAGGATGACGGTTCCTGCCAGGTTGGTATCTCCAGGTTGGTTACAACGGTAGCGAGAACGTATAGCGGAAGCGCCATCAAGCCAATGAACAGCAGTCGTCTCCAGAAGAGTGAGTGCTGCTCACGGCGAGATAGTCTCTCGTGCACGAACATTCGAGTCAGGGCAGACCAGAGCAGCTGTGTGCCGAGTGCGATGAAGATCGCAAACAGCAGGGTTAGTTTCAAAAAGTCGAACAACGGCAGTTGCTCAAGTACAGGGAATAGTTCAAGCGGTTCAGGCGAGACAACGGACCAGGTACTCCCATGCATTGCAGCACCCCTCCTACGGTGCGTAGCGGTTTTGTCTACTACAATCGTATCGGATCCATGCGCGTTAGCAAGTGAAGATCAGACTTCAAGAAGTGTTGTCTGTAGAGGTAGAGCCAAGTAAGGGGGTGGGGGGCAAAATGACCATTTCCAAGCCTTCCTTGTTTCGCTTCGCGAACTCTAGCACGAAACTTGCAAAAAACCAGGTTCTCTTGTAGTATGGCGGCCTATATGGCAACCAAGAAAGCCCCACAAACAAAGACCGATGGCCCGTTTGCGGTCATTGAGACCGGCGGCAAGCAGTACGTCGTTACAGCTGGTGATATTGTAGATGTCGAATTACTCGGCGACCACAAGGCTGGCGACAAGGTAGAGTTCGAAACTGTACTTCTCACTGATGATGGCTCAAAGACCACTGTCGGTGCACCGTACGTGAAGGGAGGTAAGGTAACTGCAACCTACGTAGAGGAAAAGAAGGGTCCTAAGCTCACTATCGTCCGCTACAAGGCAAAGAGTAACCGTGACCGAAAGATCGGTCATCGCCAGCACTACGCTCGCGTTAAGATCGAGTCGATCGGCTAATAAAAAGAGGCGCCCCTACAGGGCGCCTCATTTTATTTCACCGCTTCACAAGAACTCAGATAATCAACAGTGACCGCAATGTTAAACGGAAATTAGGAGTAGAATTATGTGTAATGGAATCTATCTCCCGCATATACAAAGGCTCCGAACTGGTCTACTCCGCACCAGATACACAACCACTCACCGCCTTCCTCACCGGCTTGGTAGCCGGCGACCGTATCGAACTCTTCAGAGCCGCCAACATCCGTACTGACGCAGTCATCAGTACAGCCACCTTCAAAGGCGTCAATCCGCATGGTACCAGGGGCACCATCGTTGGTGGTCCAAAGACCGGTATCTCGAATTCCATCTGGTATGACATCAACTTCGATGCTGGCTACGACGGCTGGTGCGTGTCTGACAACTACACAAAGATATCGAGTACAGCAACGCAGACCACACCATCATACTTCAAGGTGGGAGACCGCATCAGACTCTTCCGAGCCGCCAACGTGCGCTCCAGCGCTGCCATTGCCA
>CAYTYF010000014.1:0-21084 GCA_964442205.1 uncultured Candidatus Saccharibacteria bacterium
TTGCGTAGGTTGAGAACTTGAAACCCTTAGTGAAGTCGAACTTATCGACCGCCTTGAAGAGACCGAGATTTCCTTCCTGGATCAGGTCAAGGAGCGTGAGGTCAGGACTGCGGCCTACGTACTTCTTAGCAATGGATACAACGAGGCGCAGGTTAGCGCGTGCCAAAAGGTTGCGCGCTTCTTCATCCCCCTCCATGATGCGCTTCGCGAGCACACGCTCTTCGTGTGCTGTCAAAAGCGGATACTGACCGATCTCACGAAGGTACATCTGGATCGAGTCGTAACTCGAATCATTGCGACGGTATGAATTCTTTCGTTCAAGGAGTTCGACAGAAGGATCGGCTCCGAGCATGCCGCCGCTCTTAAGTACATCGATGCCGGCAATAGAAAACCGCTCGTACATTTCGTCGAGGAAGAAAACGTCCTTTTCGATCTGCGGAAAGAATTTGAGGATCTCGTCGTAGGTCACGTACCCACGCTCGCGACCCATCTTCATGAGTTCCGCCGCCTTCACCTCCATGATCCGATTCGCCTTGCTTGTCTTAGGCGCCGACACTACCTTCTTCGCTGCCTTTTTTGCAGGAGCTGCTTTCTTAACAACTTTCTTCACTGCCTTCTTAGGAAGGGTCTTCTTTGCCGGCTTCTTCGCAGCCTGCTTTTTTGGTGACTTCTTTGGTTGTGCTTTTTTAGGCTTTACCGCCTTAGGTTTTACCTTTTTTGTGGTGACGGTTTTTTTGACCGCTTGTGACTTCAGTTTTTTGGTTGGCTTTTTCGCTGCCGCCATAATGGGGGAAACTATACCCTAAAAAGATATTTGCGTCCACCCCTCCTTCACGAGGCTTTCACAGGCTCAGCAAAGCTAAAGCGTGCTCCCTGTTTGGCCTTCTGAAGCTCAGAAATGACGCCGAGAAGGTCAGCGGTGCGCTTTTCGTCCTTCTCTGCCTCAGCCATCTTGAGCGTTTCTCGCTGCTCGCTGATGCGCAGAGCATACGCAGCGTCGATAAGCTCATTCACGCGGTCGGTCATGATCTCGTGCTGAAATCTGCGCGGTTTTTCTGCAAAAAGCGCTTCGATGGTGAAGGTCAGTTCACTCACCCGCTCAGGCGTCAAGGCAGAAAAAGTGTCATCAATAGGCTGAGAAAGATGCTGGCTTAAAAAACTTTTTAATTCCGATCCAGCATCAGGCTCAAGGAGTGACGCGCCTACTGCCACGAACTCTCGAAGTGCGGCGACACGATCATACGAATTCGCACGCTTGGGCTCTGCAGTGGCAGAAATGTTTGCCCTAGGTTCTCCATCGGTAAGCGTGCGTTCGGCTCGATCAACTTCTAGACGCACAGCGTCCTTGGTGGAATCCAGAGCTTCAGCTACTACACCGATGAAGAACTCACGCTCAAGTGCGCTTGGCATCTTTGCCAAGAAAGGTATCACTGACTCGCGTACGTGAAGCGTGTAAGCTCGTGCATCCTTTGTCGTAGTGCGCAAATGTTCAAGCAAGAAAGGAATGATGTGTACTGCAGCACCGACAGCATGTTTGAACGCCTGCACGTCTTCTTTAATAACGTCTGCAGGATCAGCACCGTTAGGCATCTGCACCACTTTGACGTCCATGCCGCGTGCCAGCATCAATATTGCCGCTTTGCGCATAGCTGCTATACCAGCACGATCACTATCGAGCGCCAACACCACCTTTTGCGATAGTCGCTGCAGCAGATCGACGTGGTGCGGAGTCAACGCCGTACCTGAGACGGCCACTGTGTTGTGGTAGCCCGCTTGGTGACTCATTACCACGTCGAACTGCCCTTCCACGATCATAGAAAAACCGAGCTTGCGGATACCTTCTTTAGCGCGATCGTAGCCGAAGAGCAGTTCTGACTTATTATAAAGCTCTGTCTCAGGCGAATTAACGTACTTTGGCGCTTCGGTATCGTTACTCAAGATCATTCCAGAAAACGCTACGACGCGGCCGGATGAATCAAAGAGCGGGAACATGATGCGGTCACGAAACACATCATACGGAGCCTTGCCTGCATCAGCACCCTTAACCAATCCGACCTTGAGTAACTGATCGACACTGTACCCTTTCTTTTGCAGAGCTTCAGAAGCAACGCGCCAGCCAGCGAGTGGCGGGCCTGGTGCGTAGCCGATACGCCACCGTTCTATCGTCTCAGGCTTAAGGCCTCTTGAGGTCAAATAGCCTGTTGCTACAGCCTGGTCTTTTAGTTGCCGAGCATAGAAGCTGGTGGCTTCTTCCAAGAGAGCATAGAGTGAATCACGCTCGCTTCGCTTCTCTTTATTCTCTGGCACTAACTCCACACCCGCTCTGTCTGCCAGTATTTTGAGCGCGCCCCTGAAATCAACTCCTTCAATGAGTTGCGTAAAAGTGAAAATATCCCCACCTTGGTTCGAGGAGAAGCAGTAGAACATCCCACGGTCAGGCGACACGTAAAATGATGGGGTCTTTTCATTCGTGAAGGGTGACTTACCCTTTAGGTTCTTTCCCGCTGGTGCAAGTTGCACGTACTGCGCGACGACTTCGACTATGGAAAGTCTGTCTTTTATCTGTGCTACCGCGTCATTGGACATAGAGTCATTATACTTGAGATGCGTCATAACGGAAAAAAAGCGCAGTTGCGCCTTTTTTCCACCCACCACACAACACTAGGCTGTAATGATGTACATCGTTGCACTATCAGGTGACAGCGAATCGTAATCATTCTGCGACATGACCTTGATATCGCGCACGCCCTGCATAGACAGAGAGTTCATGATATTGGCCGGAAGCGCTGGGAGCGCTCGCGCAGCTGACTCACGAAACGGTGACCACATCAATAGACCTGCAATGGTCACTAGTGACAATTGCAAGAAGTGCTTACGCGTGATCTTGGTTGTTGTGAAATCTTGAGGATGCATAATTGACTCTACGTTATGTTCCTGTCCCATAAGTGTATACTGGGCCAGACCGTGCCGGATGGCATTATCCACAACCATGAAGTGAAACGGTGGACAGTAATGCTTGTGGGTGAATAGTGCTCTGCTATCATATACGCATATGAATATATTTGGACTTGGGCTTCCGGAGCTCATTATCATCGCCCTCATCGTGCTCCTCTTTTTCGGCAAGGATCGTTTGCCGGGTCTTTTCCGCTCTGTCGGTACTTCAATCAAGGAACTTAAGGATGGACTCAACGCTGAAACTACACCAAAGCCAGCCGCACCAGCTCCGAGTGTATCGTCTACCCCAGCTGCAGTAAGCGCTCAGAATGCTGATGAGCCAAAGCAAGCAGACACAGTCTGAACTGACCGTTCTTGATCATATCCGTTCGCTCAGACGAACGGTATTTTCAATTGTATTCGTCATTCTCGCTGCCAGCGGTATCGTCCACTACTTCAAAAATGAGGTTCTTACTTTTTTGCTCGCTCCACTTGGGGTGAGTGCACCGGAACTGCAATTCCTTTCACCACTCGACCCCCTCTACTTCATTCTCAAGGTAGACTTTATCCTCGGTTTCCTGCTCTCGCTACCTATCACTATCTTTCTTATTTGGAGATTCGTGGCTCCGAATAGAGACCGCAGTTCGATACTCACTCCACTTTTTATCATCGGCGCATCGAGCGGACTCGGATTCATAGCAGCTGTCTACGCCTACAAACTTCTCATACCGATCATTCTCAATTACATGTCTGGATTGGTCGTGCCCGGTACTGCTCTCTCTTTTACCGCCAATGGTTATCTTGATTTCTTCCTCACGACGACCGCACTTCTTATTCTCGTATTCCAAATACCACTTCTTATTGTTGGACTTACGTATGCAAAAATAATCGTACCCTCGACGATATCAAAAAATCGACCCTACATATTCCTCGGCATTGTGGTCATTACTGCATTTATAACCCCTACCACTGACCTCATCTCTCTGGCCCTGATTGCTGTACCGGCACTAGTGGTGGTCGAGTTCGGCACACTAATGGCGCGCTTTGTATACGCTCGCCAAAATGGCACTTCAGCCTACTCAAGCGCAGGCGCCATACTCTTCAGCATAGGCATCGTACTAGCGTGCGTTATAGGACTCACCTGGCTCTTTATGTCAGGTTCTACGATCACTCTCTTTTCTTCGACAACACCAAACAACGCTGGGCAAGAGCACTAGAGAACTAGGCTGTCTAAAAAGAGCTATGAACAACCGTACATTTTGTAGTTTCGGAAGTAGAGTGACTGGACTCGGGTCGGCACGTCCTTGGTATTGAACTTGTGGTCGCCGATCATGCCGGTTATTTTCCATCCAGGACCGGTACGGTAGGTGACTCCGGTAAACCCAGCACTACCGAGCAACTTTCCAGCATTGTTGTACAGAATCACTTTTGAAGAACCGTTCGCTTGGTCAGGGGTATTAAGGGTCAACTGCATCACCACCGTAACCCACTCACCCTTTGGTACCACCGCGTCCATTGCGTGTCCTTGCCCGTACACACGTGTCTTAATGCTAGGATCTGAACCTCCAACACCGGTCACGGGCGCAGTCGTTCTATCGAGATGGTAGGAGTAGTCAGCAAGCCTGAAACTGCTACCGCTTATACGATTCTGCAACCGTATGGTGCTATCGCCAGCATCGGAAGGCAAACAGCCGCCAGTTCCGCCGCACCCTTGTCCGTCACCAGATACGTGAATGCCTAGAGGTAGACGTCCTGATGCCGTCGGTTGAAAATCGGTAGGGATATACATTTCCATTTGCACCTGCGCTGATTCGAGAGAAACACCGGGAATTTGTCTATTCTTATGCATCAGCATCAATGAGAGCTGCTTGCCTGGATATTCTGTGATGGCCACCGACGTGCCGCCGCCTGGTCCTGTCCCACAGGATACGCGGTTGTAAGCGGTGCCTCCGACTTGCGCGATGTAGTTCCAGTTGGCAGGATTGCACATCACTTCATTGCTCGGCGACCACACAAGCCTATTGCACTGACCGAGCGGTACCGGTGTGACGGATCCTCCCGGAGTTGTTGTGCCGCCGCCAATAGTGCCACCTCCCGCAGCCGTAGTTATCACGTAGTTATCAGAGGCCACCCAGCCATCAAAACCGGTGTCGAAGTTGATGTTGTACCAGTTGATGGTGCCGTTCTTCGTGGGTCCTTGGGTTATGGTGCCGAGGGCTCCCGAAGGGTTGACGCCCTTGAGGTTGGTGGCGATGGCGGCTGAGGAGCGGACGTTCGAAGCCCTAAAGAGGCGGATGCGGTCGCCGACCTTGAAGTACGACGGGGTGGTCTGGGTGGTCGTACTGGCGATCTTGGTGTAGTTATCAGAGACGCACCAACCATCGAAGCCGGCGTCGAAGTTGATGTCGTACCAGATGGAGTTTGAGACACCGGTCTTTGGACCACCGACGATGGTACCCCTGGTACCGTGCGGATTGACGCCTTTGAAGGTGGCTGTACTGATGACAGCGTCAGTACGGATGTTGGCGGCTCTGAAGAGTTCGATCCGGTCGCCGGCTACCAAGCCGGTGAGGAAGGCGGTGAGTGGTTGTGTATCTGGTGCGGAGTAGACCAGTTCGGAGCCTTTGTATATGCGGGAGATCTGATTCATTGTCTATGTAACTCAACAACCAGGCGCCTTATTGAGCACTATGTGTTGGGCTGAGCTTGTTGTGGTGTTATTGGCTACGTTCCAGCTACCAAGCACAGGTTCAATACCCCATCCGCCAGGACCAGCACCATTAACACTGCCGATTTTTGGAGCCGCGTTACCGGTAATGGTGACATTGGTATTCGTGTTAAAAACACCAATTGAAGGAGTGTTGACTTGACGTCCACCGCTTATTCGGCTATCTCGGTACAGCTTGTTGTTTGTGATGGTCACTCCAATAGCCTGGCCAATGCTGATGCCGTGCATCTGACCATTGACAATAGTGTTGCCTGTCACAGTGATGTTTCGGTAATACGTGGAAGGGCCGCCCTGATCACATTGATCAAATGGCGTCCCGAACACGCAGCCTTTAGCCGCTTGGTTGCCCATGTAGATGGCGTGCACAGCATTGACACCCAGGCTGAAGACGTTATTTCTAATTGTCAGGTTGTTGGTAGGAGTGCGGCCTGGAATGAAGTTGCGCACCTGAATGGCATCACCGTGCTTGAGGCCCGCCGGGGGTTTGAACTCACCAATGTAGTTGCCCTCGACCAAGAAGTTGCTGACGTCGGTAAAGTCGATAGAGTCGTACTCGATGTTAGTGAACATACAGCCGACCAACTGAGTATTGTTGACGCCTCGACCGAAGGTAACACCTCTGGTGACCCGATCGAAGGTACAACCAGCGACGAGACAGTTTCCACAATTGCCTCCCATACTAACGCCAAATCCGTTGCCTTTATTGGCTGATGGTGCGTTACCGACAAAAAGACAGTTCTGCACGATTATATTTGAGCTGTCTCTAGAATCAACCATAAAACTGCCCTTGCCAGTTCTGTTCAGCGTGTTTCCGTTGTACCTGAAGCTAAGGTCAGCGAAGGCAAAGTTGCTTGAGTTACTAAGTACGATCTGATTGAACACAGCAGGACTGGTAGCATTGGCGGAGACGATGATCACTCGGCTTGAAGGCTTTCTGCCACTGATGGTGATCTTGCCGTAGTTGCCGGCAGCGAGGAGGAACACCTCGCCGCCCTTGGCACCATTGATGGCTGACTGCAAGGCCGACGCACCTGAGATGGCCTTGCCACCGGTCTTATTGATGGTGATGCCGGCCGTGCAGGTTGGGACCTTGCCAGGGGTTGGATTTGGTTCAGGGTTTGGATTAGGATTCGGATTTGGATTTGGATTTGGATTTGGATTTACTCTAGGGTCGATCACGTAGTTATCAGAAGCCACCCACCCGTCGAAACCTGAGTCGAAGTTGATGTTGTACCAGTTCACGGTACCGATCTTGGTCGGTCCGGCGGTTATCACGCCCGTCGTACCCCAAGGATTGACACCTTTTAGGTTGTCAGCGATACCAGCCGAAGATCGGACGTTGGCAGCCCTAAAAAGGACGACGCGGTCACCGACCTTAAAGTACGACGGCGTAGTCGAAGGTTGACTGCTACCTATCTTGGTGTAGTTATCAGAGACACACCAGCCATCGAAGCCAGAGTCGAAATCGATATCGTACCAAATTGAGTTAGACACACCGGTCTTAGGGCCGCCACGGATCGTCCCTCTCGCACCACTAGGATTGATACCTTTGAATGTCGCGTCGTTTATGACTGCGTCAGTGCGGACATTGGCTGCTCTGAAAAGCTCTATCCGATCACCATTTTTAAGGCCTACAAGGAACGCTGTGAGCGGCTCTGCCGTCGGAGCTTGGTACACCATTCAGAGCCTTTGTATATACGAGAGATCTGCGGCGATTCCATAGGCAAAGGAGTATTAATGAAAAACCGTTGACAATAAAAACTGCTCTGAAGCGATACTCATTCAGAATATTATAGACCCACTACCCCATCAGGAAGTGAGGAGGTGGTTATAACTTTGAGATTGTCAGATCAGCCAATGTTCTTCTGTCGTGCCTCAGCAGAGGTCGAAAACTATAACATCGGATAAATGACATTGATCCACATCGGTAGGTTGAAATCCATGCCGTACTGCTCGCCTTTCTGCGATCGCTTGAAGTCACTATTACCGCTGCCGCTGCCGCCTTTCGAGTAATCCTTCCAACCGATATCTACCATCTTGCTGTACCAATTGTAGCCAACATTGACCTGACCCTTGACCGCCTGCATCACTGGATCATTCTTGGCCATCTGCCCAGAAGTGAGCATGATTATGAACCATATCCACGTCTGGCGAAGTTCCATCATAGAGTACGCTGCCGATGAGCGAAGGCCCCCGCCATCAGAAGCAGCCATTTCGTCAGGCATTCCGACCTTGCCGACCCACGCATTAAGGGCAGCTGTAGAGGGACCCATCAACTTTCCTCGACCGCCCATTTTGCTGCTTTGCGGATGAGCAATGAAACTTACTTCGCCATAGGTTCTTTGCATCTGTTCTTTGAAAATGTTCTTCATGTCACTCAATGGTCGATTCTTAAAGGTCCAGCCATTGCAAGAATTGTCTATGGTGGCATAGCTTGGAGCACCGCTCGGTCGCGGCGACTTCCAAGCCCAGAGCGTGTTGCTCATACCTTGCGCCGACAGACCAGACGCAATAGATTGCGCTGAGGTCGTGCGAAGGAAGGTGTCCACCGCAGATACCGAACCCATGTAGGCGATCATGATCGACAGCATGAACGGATTAGCTAGCTGGTAGTTGGCGTTTCCGCGCGGGTAGTTATTCTTGATGCCCGCTAATGTGTAATGCGTCTCTTTGGTCTTGTCCGAAGACGACCACGCGGCCGCTTTCGCGAGCGCTTTCATCAAAATATCGATCTTTGCCTTTTCTGTACTACTAAGCTGATTCCAAACCCTTGGAGTAAGCTTGGCGAGCGCGACAACCGCGGCCCAGTTGCCTGCCTCGAACTGCATCGAGAAACCAGAAGCGGCCGCTGGGGCCTTGTTGCCAGAGAGACAATTGCGTACTGCTGCGAGCACCTTAGCATCGGTACTTGAATTACCCGTCCAAGAGTTATAGGCGAGCACTGCCATTGGAGCACCGAAGTGGCCGCCCACCTTCACAGTAGTGTCGCCGGTACCGAAGTACTCCGGCGCTCGTTTGCTAGCATCAGACAGTATCGATGCGTTCGGTGCTATCCAACCGGCAGAATTTGGAGGCTGAATGACTCCACCGCCGCCATCACCACCTCCATTCCCGCCATTGCCGCCACCTCCTCCTCCATTGACCGGCGTGGCGAAGTCGTAATTATCACTTACCACCCAGCCATCAAATCCCCCTTCAAAATCGATGTTGTACCAGGTAGCACCGGCAACCACGGTCGGTCCACCGACAATTTTGCCAAGAGTGTTTGTTTGGCTAACTCCTATCAAATTGGAAGGATTGGTCTTGATGCCCGCAGAAGATCGGACATTTGATGCTCTAAAAAGACGGATCTTATCACCAATTTTAAACTTATTGGTGGTTGAACTACCCCCTCCCCCTCCTCCAGATGCTATCTTCGTGTAGTTATCAGAGACACACCAGCCATCGAAGCCAGAGTCGAAGTTGATGTTGTACCACGTAGAATTGCTGACACCAGTTTTCGGACCACCGGTGACCGTACCTTGAGTACCTGTTAGATTGACACCCTTAAGGGTAGCGCTACTTATGACTGCATCAGTTCTAACATTCGCTGCACGAAAAAGTTCTATGCGATCGCCAACTTTGAGATCGGTAAGAAAGGCTGTTAAAGATCGTGCGGCGGGTGCTTCATACACCAGTTCGTTACCTTTGTAGATACGAGAGATCGAGGGCATATAAAAATATGACTTGTATATGTTCATTGTAGCCCGAAAGGTCTCTTTAGAGTCTGTATGTCTGTGTACACAAGAACAGCCACCCCATCTGGAGCGGCTGTTCTTTTCCATTTAGTTTCAATGACTAGTCCTTTGGAGCGATAGCTTCGACCATCTTGGCCTTACGTGAATCCTTGAAGCCGGTACCGGCTGGGATAAGCTTGCCGATGATGACGTTCTCCATGAGGCCAGCGAGGTCGTCCTGACTTCCCTTCACCGCAGCGTTGATGAGAACACGGGTAGTGTTCTGGAACGAAGCAGCCGAGAGGAAGCTCTTTCGCGTGAGCGAAGCCTCGGTGATACCCATAATGAGCTTCTCAGCCTTCGCTGGAGCCTTACCTTCTGCCTTGAGCTTCTCGTTGGCCTCGAAGCAGATCCATTCCTCAACGATCTCGCCAGGTGTGAAGTGGCTATCGCCAGCGGCGGTAACCTTAACACGACTCATCATCTGCTTGACGATGAGTTCGAGGTGCTTGCGAGCGATGGTCACACCCTGGAGTTCGTAGATCTTGTTCACTTCAGAGATGACGTAGTCTTGCGTCATTTCCTTGCTGCCGTACTTGAAGAGTTCAGGGAGGTGCGCAGAACCGTCGGTGAGGATCTGTCCTGCGGTCACACTTTCACCCTCAACAACCTTCACAACGCGGCGGAATGGCACTTCGTACTCGATGGTGTCGCTCTTCTTTGGAGCATGCTTGCTGTTCTTGTCAGCAGCCACGACAATGACCTTATCCTTTCCAGAGGTGCGGATAGAGGTGATCACTCCATCGGTCTTAGAGACGATAGCTGGGATCTTCGGCATGCGCTTCTCGAACACTTCTTCCACGCGCGGAAGACCCTGGGTCACGTCGCCGCCTACCGACGAGGTACCGCCGGCGTGCTTCGTGTTCATAGTGAGCTGCGTACCCGGTTCACCGATAGCCTGTGCAGCGACCGTACCGACCGCTTCGCCGATGTCGACGAGCTGGTTGGTGGTGAGGTCGAGGCCGTAGCACTGCTGACAGACACCACGAAGGGTCTTACAGGTCATTGGCGAACGTACGACCACTGAAGCGCAGGTGGTGTCCTCGATAGCAGAAGCGTCACGACGTGAGATGAGGTGACCCTTCTTGAAGATGACATTACCCTTTGTGTCGACCGCATCCTCAGCGAGCACGCGACCGCGGATGGCCTTTGAGAAAGCGATCTCGATACCTGAAGCCGAGACGCGGCCGATGGTGATACCTTCCTTGGTCTTGCAGTCATCCTCTGTCACGATCGCGTCCTGTGCGACCACGAAGAGACGGCGGGTGAGGTAGCCTGCCTTAGCGGTCTGGAGCGCGGTGTCAGCGAGACCCTTGCGAGAACCGGTGGTGGTAGTGAAGTACTCGATCGGACTCATACCCTCCTTCATTGAGGAAATAACTGGAAATTCCACCGTCTCGCCTCGGGTGTTAACGATGAGACCCTTCATACCCGCCATCTGGGCGATCTGACCCAAGGAACCTCGAGCGCCAGACTTCCACATATCGAACGCAGAGCCTTGCTCATCGAGTGTGTCTGGAAGGAGTTGTTCAAGCTCAGTCCGGGTCTTGTGCCACACCTCGACCACGAGGCGGCGGCGCTCATCGCGAGAAAGAAGACCTTCCTCAAAGTGCTGGATGACCTGTTGTTCAGCTGCACGAGCTTTTTCGATGATTGCACCCTTCTCCTTTGGAACGACCACTTCGTCGATGCCCCAGGTAGTACCCGAAACTGTAGCGTACTTGAAACCGAAGCGCTTGAGCTTGTCGACAACGGCTGGTACGGCATCAACACCCTGATCTTCGATGAGATCGACAATGACAGTGAAGAGGTCACGCTGCGTCACGAGGTTATTCACGAAGGCGTGATCAGAAGGCAGCACGCTATTGAAGAGGAGTCGGCCGACCGACGTCTCAAAGACGCTGTTATTGAACTGCGCGTACTTTGGTGTATCGGTAGCGAGCACCTTGATCTTGGCGCGGAAGTCAACGAGTCCGTAGTCGTACGCGTTGATAGCATCGTTAGGGCTCGAGAAGAACTTGCCCTCTCCCTTCTTGCCAGGAACGATCTTGGTCATCCAGAAGGCGCCGAGTGCCATGTCGAGAAGCTTCTCAGATACCACTGGTTCTGCAGAACCCGGCTTGAGTACGTTCTTGTTAGCAGAGATGATCTCGCGCGCTTCGAGCTGTGCCTCGTCTGAAAGCGGCAGGTGCACTGCCATCTGGTCGCCGTCGAAGTCTGCGTTGAACGCGCGACACACGAGCGGGTGCACCTGGATAGCGTTACCCTCGATGAGGACCGGGCGGAACGCCTGGATACCCTGACGGTGGAGGGTCGGTGCGCGGTTGAGAAGCACGTACTTGTCGGTGATGACATCCTCAAGGATGGCCCACACTTCAGGCACGCCGTCTTCAATGAGTCGGCCAGCGCCGCGGATGTTGTACGCTAGCTCCTGACGAAGCAGTTCAGAAATGACGAATGGGCGGAAAAGTTCGAGCGCCATGTGCTTCGGCAGACCGCACTGGTCGAGCTTGAGCTCAGGACCAATAACGATCACTGAACGGCCCGAGTAGTCTACGCGCTTTCCGAGGAGGTTCTGTCGGAAGTAGCCCTGCTTGCTCTTGAGGTAGTCTGAGAGCGACTTCAGCGGTCGGCGCTGCGCCTGACTCATCGCTGAGTACGCACCGCCACCGTGACGGATCGAGTTGTCGATAAGCGCATCGACGGCTTCTTGGAGGATACGCTTCTCGTTACGAAGGATCACGTCAGGAGCCATGATGTCGATGAGCTTCTTGAGACGGTTGTTGCGGTTGATCACGCGACGGTAGAGGTCATTGAGGTCAGACGATGCGTGACGACCACCTTCAAGGGCGACCATCGGACGCAGCGCTGGCGGGATGACCGGTACGCGGTTGAGGAACATCCATTCAGGACGAACGCCTGAGTGCAGCATGCCGCGGATAAGGTTGAGACGCTTGTCGAGTTTTGCCTTATCAGCGATACCTGCCTTCTCGCGAGCTGCCTCAAGCTCGTCCTTCAACTTTGAGAGATCGAGGTTCTTGAAGATCTCATAGATGCTCTCAGCACCGATCTTAGCCTCGAAGAGGTTCGAGTACTTCACTGAGTACTTGTGGAAGGTGGTCTCATCGAGCACCATGCCTGAGACAACGCTCTCGATCTCGTGCTTCATCTCCTGCATGCGGCTCTTGAGGGTCTCCTTCGCTTCCTCGTTCTGAAGCTCCTTGACTCGGCTCTTGTACTCAGTGTCGAGCTCCTTGAGGAGTCGTCCGCGTTCGTCTTCTGAGACCTTCGTGACGATGTAGCCAGCAAAGTAGATCACTTTCTCGACAGCAGCGGCGCTGATGCCGAGGATAAGTGCTATGCGGCTCGGTACACCTCGAAGGAACCAGATGTGTGAGACCGGAACGCAGAGCTCTATGTGGCCCATGCGCTCGCGGCGCACGATGGCACGAGTTATCTCGACGCCACATTTCTCACAAACGATGCCCTTGTAGCGGATACCGCGGTACTTCTTGCAAGAACACTCGTAGTCCTCGACCGGACCGAAGATGCGCTCATCGAAGAGACCGTGCTTTTCAGGGCGCTGGGTACGGTAGTTGATCGTTTCAGGCTTGGTAACCTCCCCGAACGACCACTCGAGAATGCGGTCTGGGCTAGCGAGCTTGAGGCTCACTTCCGAGAACTGTGTCGGTGCGACGCGCTTTTGTGTGTGTGGATTCATATGATTGAAGAATGATTATCCGGGGCTGTTAAAAGGTGGTCATGCTATGTGACTTCCCGTCCTCGCGCTGAAGGTTCACGTCAAGCGACAGACCGCGCAGCTGATTAACGAGTACGTTGAAGGCAGCCGGCGTGTGTGGGTGGCTGATCTTCTCACCGCGCACGATAGCGTCGAAGGCTGCACTGCGGCCGACGATGTCGTCAGACTTGATAGTGAGCATTTCTCGCAAGGTGTAGGCAGCGCCGTAACCGAGGAGCGCCCACACTTCCATTTCTCCGAAGCGCTGACCTCCGACCTGTGCCTTTCCGCCGAGCGGCTGTTGGGTAATGAGCGAGTACGGACCGATAGAGCGCATGTGGATCTTGTCCTCCACCATGTGGTGGAGCTTCAAGATGTACATATAGCCGACAGCGGTGCGCTGTTCGAACTCTTCGCCAGTGCGGCCGTCGCGAAGCTGCATCTTGCCGTCTGTAGCGACGCCTGCTTCCTTGAGTTCAGCCTTGATCTCCTCTTCGGTCGCTGAAGCGAATGGCGGCACGATAGCCTGGTAGCCAAGCGTGTGCGCGGCCATACCGAGGTGCAGCTCGAGGATCTGACCGAGGTTCATACGTGAAGGTACGCCGAGCGGTGTGAGAATGATGTCGATAGGACGTCCGTCTTCCGTGTACGGCATATCCTCTTCTGGAAGAATGCGTGAAATAACGCCCTTGTTACCGTGTCGTCCAGCGAGCTTGTCACCGACCGATACATTACGAACCTGAGCGATAGTGATGTGGATGCGCTTGATGACGCCGCTTTCGAGCTGGTCACCCTGCTCGCGCGAGAAGATCTTCACGCCAATAACGCGTCCGCGCTTCCCTGCTTCAAGTCGAAGCGAGGTATCCTTCACGTCCTTCGCCTTCTCTCCGAAGATAGAACGAAGGAGTCGCTCTTCAGGGGTGAGTTGTGCTTCACCCTTAGGAGTTACCTTGCCAACGAGAATGTCGCCAGGGCGAACTTCAGCGCCAATACGGATGATGCCGTTCTCGTCGAGGTTGCGGAGCTTCAGTTCAGAAACGTTCGGAATGTCTGGAGTGGTGACTTCAGGACCGAGCTTGGTATCACGAACCGATACTTCAAGCTCCTCAAGGTGAATGGATGAGAACTTGCTGTCCTTCACGAGACGCTCCGAGATGATGATGGCGTCCTCGTAGTTGGCACCGCTCCAGCTCATGAACGCAATGAGAGCGTTCTGACCTACAGCGATCTGACCAGCGTCGGTCGAAGAAATGTCAGCGAGGATATCGCCGCGCTTTACCTTCTGCCCCACGTTCACTGACACGCGGTGGTAGAACGCAGAAAAGTCGTTAGTGCGCTGGAAGGTCGTAAGCGTGTAGTCGTGTTTCTTGCCATCCTTGTTCTTGACGGTGATGTGACGAGCGTCGGCTTCGATCACTTCGCCAGCCTCGTGCGCGATGATAACGCGACCGGTGTCCTTGGCAGCGAGTCCTTCGATACCGGTAGCGACGATCGGTGCCTCAGGAATGAGACACGGCGTCGCCTGCTTCTGCATGTTCGAACCCATGAGCGTACGGTTCGCGTCGTCGTGGTTGAGGAATGGGATCATCGAAGTAGCGACCGAGAACGCCTGGTTGGTAGCGATGTCCATGTAGTCGATCTCCTTGCGCGGGACCGAGCGTGGTTCGCCGTTCTTGCGAGCCTCGACGATGTCAGGCACGATCTTGCCCTTTGCATCTACCTCGACCGCTGCGTGAGCGATGGTGAAGCCTTCTTCCTCGTGCGCATTCATGTACACGACTTCGCCGGTCACGACACCCTTCTCTACCTTTACGTACGGCGTCTCGATGATACCGAAACGGTTGACGCGTGAGTACATCGCCAAGCGGAGGATGAGACCGATGTTCGGTCCTTCAGGGGTGTGTATCGGACAGAGGCGGCCGTAGTGGCTAGGGTGCACGTCACGCACCTCAAAGCCAGCGCGCTCACGAGTGAGACCGCCTGGACCGAGCGCTGAGAGCGTACGGAGACCCTCGAGCTCGCCGAGTACGTTCTGCTGCGGCATGAACTGCGAGAGCTGGTTCGTCGTGAAGAATTCCTTGATAGCTGCCTGCAGCGGACGTGGGTTCACGATTTGCATCGGGAGTGAGGTCTCAGCCTCGATGGTCGACATGCGGTCCTGGATGTTGCGCTTCATGCGCGTCATACCAACGCGAACGCGCTGCTGGATCATCTCACCGAAGTAGCGAACGCGACGGAAACCGAGGTGATCGATGTCGTCTGCGGTCGAACCGGCGGTGTGGTTAAGGTGGATGATGTGACCAACGATGGTCTTAAGGTCCTCGAGCGTAATGGTGCGCTCATCGGTCGACTTCTTGTCGGTCGGTCGGTGGAAGCGCTCATTGAAGTGGTGGCGGCCGATCTCAGAGAGGTCGTAACGGACAGGTGAAAAGAGTGAGTTGATGAACTCTTTCGCGTTTTCGACCGTTGCGAGGTCGCCATCGCGAAGACGCTTGTACATCTCGATGTACGCGTCGTTGGTGTTCTTCACTGGATCCTTCGCGAGGGTGGCCTTGATGTACTCAGGGCCGCGCTCGACGTCCTTGAAGAACTTTTCCATTTCCTTGTCTGTCTCAAGACCGAGGATGCGGAAGAGTGAAGTGAGCGGGATCTTCTTCTTGCGGTCGATCTTGATGTACAAGAGGCCATCAGCTTCGCTTTCGATCTCCATCCAAGCGCCACGAGCCGGGATGATCTTAGCACCGAAGAAGGTCTTGCCTTTGTGGTCGGCAGACGTGAAGAAAATGCCGTAGCTGCGAGCGAGCTGAGGCACGACAACGCGCTCAACACCGTTGATGATGAACGTACCGTGTTCGGTCATCACTGGGATGTCCGCCATGAAGATCTCCTGATCCTTCGAGCTGCCGAAGGTCTTATTCTTGAGGACCACGGTCGCACGGAGCGGCGCATCGTAGGTGAGCTTGTTCTCCTTGGCGTACGCTGGAGTACACTTTGGTGAACCTACGTCGTACTTCTTGAACTCGAGTTCAAACTTCTTCTCCGAGTAGTCAGAGATAGGTGAAAACTCCTTGAAGACCTCCTTGAGGCCGTCTTCAACGAACCACTTGAACGAGAGTCGCTGCGGCTCGATAAGGTCAGGCAGGTCGATCAGCGGCTGCTTCGCAAGCTTGAAGGTCTTCTTCGGCATTGCTCCGACTGAAGGGTATTCTTCGGCTTTGGCATTTTTATACATCGACATAGTAAATGACTTTTGCTACGCCGCCCCAAAATAGCGATCCGCTGTGTTGCGGGCACCCGCCTCGTCGCTCCGTCGTATATTGAATACGCCTTCGCTCCTCAGCCGCCCGCGCCTTGCGGCTCATCTATTTTGAGTCAGCTCTTGTAATAAGCTGCACGCGCCCGTATAAACACACAAAAAGCACACCTCCACCTGGGGTGTCCTCTTCAAGTATTTATACGTTCACGATTTGTAGTGGCATTAGACCTAGTGTGTTAGTGGGATAACACATAGTGTCTGGAGCTTTCGCTCCCTCCGGGCTCGACGGTCCCAATCGTCGGGCCTACCTCCGCGACTCACGTGTCGTGACTCATTCGTGGTCGTTAGTGCGTTAGTGGCGGCAATTATACGGATTATTGAAAATTTTGCAAGGCTTGTATTCTTACTACTGCTTATAAGCATTGACAATTTATTATTATTATGTATAATAAGTCAGATTTTTCGTTCATTGAGGAAAGGGACAAAATGCGACTCGAGGTTATCAGAGACCCGCTCGACGATCATCGCCAAGACCAAACAGTTGAAGTCCGATTCGGACCCTCTTTCCTATCAGCACTCGAGGCGTTCATCCGCTATCACCGGCTCGTAGACCGGTACCGAGGCATCCGGCTAACCTACAGCCCAGAGGAAGCCTACAGGATGGTCGGCGACGGAGACGCGGCGAAATTCCTACGTGGCCACGTCGCCAACGCGATGTCTCTATCAGACGGTCTGACTCGCTTGGTCCATCCGGACGGTGACACATCGGTGGTACTCCTCAAGGCGGCGTAAGTCGCCAATCCACACAACTTGCAGCCCCACCTGTTGAGGGCTGCTTTTTGTTGCACAAAGTGTTTTGGTCCAAAGTTTGCCCTCATATTTTCTTCTCTAATCGATACCCACAATTCATCACTCTCTTGGAATCTGAGGAATTGTGCCATTAGGCACGATTCCTCCACTGCTCTATCTTCTTATGATCACCTTCAACGAGCACTGCGGGAACGCGGGGCTTTTTCTTAACCCTGCCTACACTCTTTTACTATCATACATGATAGTAAGTGCGGCCTCACTATCATGTATGATAGTGAGCCTACATCACTCAGTACCTTGGCGCCAAGCCTCAATTTTTTTGTGATCTCCCTCCACTAATACCGCCGGTACTTTGAATTTTTTCTTTTTATATTCGAGGACCTCTGGGCGAGTGTAGGTCTCGCCGCTCGTGATACGGTCGTCCTCAAGTGAGTCGTGCGTGCCGAGCACGCCAGGAATATGCCTTGCGACCGCATCAATAATAGTGAGTGCTGGTAGTTCCCCGCCAGTGAGCACATAGTCACCGACCGAGACATCTTCGGCCTTTAGAATCTTTTTTACACGACCATCGATACCTTCGTAGCGTCCTGAGATGAGTACGATATGCTCGTACTGCTTCGCGAGCTTCTTGGCCATCGCTTGGTCGAAGGCCTTGCCACGCGGCGACATGATGAGCGTCTTTATCTTTTTTGGGTCCTTCTTCTTCCCTACCGCCTTCTCCCAGGCTTTTAGTATCGGCTCAGCTTGCATCACCATACCCGGTCCACCGCCGTACGGACGACCATCGACCTTGTTGTGCTTGTCTCGTGTGAAATCACGCGGGTTGTAGTAGG
The DNA here is from genome assembly GCA_964442205.1 of uncultured Candidatus Saccharibacteria bacterium. Lineage (GTDB taxonomy): Bacteria > Patescibacteriota > Minisyncoccia > Phycocordibacterales > UBA918 > OLB19. The sequence goes on from CAYTYF010000014.1 coordinate 18,077, forward strand.
ACACTGCGAGCTTCTTGCCGCGCACTTTGGCTCCCTTACCTTTGTCGGTCAGCTGTGCACGACCAAGCACGCTGGCGCTCGTGTACGCCTCGCAGACCTCAGGAAAAATAGTTATGACGTGGAAGTTCATGAAGCTATCCTAGCATGTAACAGCAAACCATCCACACTTTCTTTATATCATTAATGATATAAAGAAAATATAAAGAAAAGCGGGGTGGCCGAAGGCCACCCCGCGTTTCTTTTAGACTTAAATCTTGCGGTTCCTGGGAATATAAATTGGATGGAGAGCGAGGAGTCTAGAAATTTTGCGAGAGAGTCGTAGGTCAACTACGGTGACCGAGCAAAATTTCGTAACGACAAAGCTCTACGCCAATTTAGATTTTCAGGTCGTCGATCGCTTCGTCGAGGGTCTTAGGCGCTGTAGCGACCTCTTCCGGAGCATTGCCGTACGACTCGGTCGAGTCAGCGTGCATCAAACGGCCACCTTCTGGCTCGTTGATCTTGAGGTTCACGCGAGCGTCGTGTTTCATGCCGACAACGCGAAGGAGGGTGCGGATGGCTTTGGCAGTATTGCCAGAGCGGCCGATGATCTTGCCCATGTCCTCGGCATGGACGTCGAGAGTGAGAAGGACTCCCATCTCATCCACAGTTCGATTAATCTTCACGTTCTCTGGGTGGTCTACCAGTGCCTTCACGACTGTCTCCAGAAATTGCTGATCTTCTTGCATAGTGATTATTTATTTGGCAGCGGCGAAAACGGCGAAGGTTCTCGTGCTGTAACTATAGTACGAGTCACCCTTGTATACGTCAACAGCCGCTCTGGGAGCGGCTGTTGTTCGAATCTAAAATAGTTAGGCAGTGACGGTATCTTCTTCAGTTGCTTCTGGTGCTGGTGCTGCCTCTGCCTCTGCTTCGGCTACTGGCTCTTCTGCCGGCGCGGCAGCAGCTTCTGCGGCGGCCTTGGCCTCTGCTTCAGCGGCTGCTTTCGCTTCTGCCTCAGCCTTGAGCTTCGCCTCATCGATGATCGGTGACTTCTTTGAGAGAACGTTCACCTTCTTGCCTTCGATGACCTTCTTAGAGATGAGGAGGTTGTAGAGCGTTGGCGATGGCTGTACACCCTGTGAGAGCCACTTCTTTACCTTGTCAGCATCAAGGATGAGGTGCTTGGTCTTCGGGTGGTATGAACCGACCTGATCGACAGCATTGCCGCTCTTAGGGCCATTGCGCTTGTCGGTCACGACAATGCGGAACGACGGATCGTTCTTTCGGCCAACACGCTGAAATCGCATCATTAACATATAGATAGGAAGATAGGAATCTATACAAGTTTCCTTCGCTCGGTCATGTATAAGCAAAGCTTATCCACGGACGCTCACTCACTCACTTGTAAGTGCCCGCAAAGATACCAGATACACCCCTATTGGTCAATAGCTGTAGAACTTAATACAAAACCACCACCATTCCAGTATTTTGAGGTTACACTAGTGGGTGAGAAATGTATGGTTTCGCCATCGTCGACAACTAAAATTTGGCATAAATCCGCAAAAGCTCACTCACCAGAGCCGCCATGGGTCGTTCACTTTTGCAAATTTCGGCTCGAATTTTAGCTGCCTTTGGATTGGCGATGGGTTTTGTATTAAGTTCTAATCTGCTACACTCTGCCGTATTCTATGACTCAAAACACCTATACCGGACCCATCGCGGTCCGCGGCAAAGGGGTAGGCTTCTTCCGCCGTCCCGATGCACCTGAGGACGAGCAAGACTTGCTTATCGTACGGGAAAACCTAGAGCGTGCACTCGATGGAGACATCGTTGAGATCAAAATGCTGCCTGCTCCCCGCCCTGGCGAACGCCAGGAAGCAGCGGTGATTCGCGTGGTCGAGCAATCGAGAATAGAATTCATCGGCACTGTGCGGCCAGCCAAGGACGACCGCACCACGCGCTACCTCCACCCGGACGATATGCGGCTGCATATCCGCCCTCTCCTTCCTGACGCCAAGCAAAACGATGAGGGTATGAAGGTGGTCGTGAAGCTTAATGAATGGAAACAGCCCCTTCTTGACCCTATCGGAGCGATCACTGAGGTTATCGGTCGCGCAGGAGACCATGAGACCGAGATGCAAGCGATCATCCGCGGTGGCGGCTTTTCTGAAAACTTCCCGCAGCCGGTCGGCGAAGCTGCCAAGCAGCTGTACGCTCGCCGAGAAGAGATCTTTGCTGAAGCTGTTGAAGATACTAAGCAAGAGAATGGAAAACGACGCGACTTCCGCGACCGTCTCACCATGACCATCGACCCGAAAGACGCTAAGGATTTCGACGATGCTCTTTCGCTCAAGGAGCTCGATAACGGCAACTTCGAGATCGGCATTCACATCGCCGATGTCTCGCACTACGTTCGCGAAGGCGACATCATCGATCAGGAAGCGCAATCACGCGGCACTTCCATCTATCTCGTCGACCGCGTCATTCCGATGCTTCCGGAAGAACTTTCCAATGACCTCTGTTCACTTCGACCGAATGAAGATCGACTCGCCTTCTCTGCTGTCCTTGAGCTTGATAAAGACGCTCACCTCGTCGGCGAGTGGTACGGACAGACCATCATTCACTCAGACAAGCGCTTTAGCTACGAAGAAGCGCAAGAAGTACTCGACAAAGGCGAAGGTGAGCATCATGACGCGCTCGCTACGATGATGCGTCTCGGCCGCCTGCTCCGCCAACGCCGCTACCGCGATGGGGCCATCGCCTTTGAGCAGCCAGAGGTAAAATTCGAACTCGACAGCGCCGGTAAACCTATTCGTGCCTACACTAAAGTACGTACTGAGACCATGATGATGATCGAAGACTTCATGCTCCTCGCTAATCAGAAGGTGACCGAGTACATCTACACTCTCACCAAGAGCAAGGAGCGTGACGCCGCTTTCATTTACCGCGTCCACGATTCACCAGACCCAGACAAGATAGAGGAGCTCGCACTCTTCATCCATGCACTCGGCTACGACTTCGAGACC
>CAYTYF010000015.1:0-7242 GCA_964442205.1 uncultured Candidatus Saccharibacteria bacterium
TGAACCTATTACCACCTGCTCCTGCCAGTTCGCTCTCGAGCGAGTCTATTTTAGATACGAGCGCAGCCCGATCACGAAAGAATAGCGGGAAGCTTGCGGAAGATTCAAAAAGCCATGTCTTGGCACCTGCTATCGGCGCAAATATCATGGCCGCCAAGGTCGCAAAGATTATCGGCACTAGGAGGAATGCGCCGACAAGAGCAGCCAAAGAGGCTCCAATGATAACGAGGCGTCTATTCTGAGAAGCTCGACGTGAGTTCACCCTCGTTATCGATGAGAATTTCTTCATACTGGTCCAGATTCTCCAGTACTATACCAGCTCCACGCACGACTGCACGTAAAGGGTCAGGTACCACGAAAACTGGTACCTGCATGAGTTCAGAAAGTAATGGTCCGAGGCCAGGAATAAGCGCGCCTCCGCCAGAGACATGGATACCGCGCTGCATAACGTCGCCGAGCACTTCAGGTGGCGTTTTTTCGAGTACAGAGCGCACTGCTTCGACAATAGAGTCTATCGAGTGTGATATCGCCTCCCGTATGTCAGTATCGGTGATGATGACCTCGCGCGGCAACCCAGTGACCACGTCGCGGCCGCGGATGATCATTTCTTTGTTGTCATCATGCTGAACGATAGAGGCCAAGATGATCTTGGCATCCTCAGCAGTTTTATCGCCGACGAGCACTTTGAATTGATCGCGAATATACGCAACGATCGCTGCATTGAGGTGGTCTCCAGCCACGCGCAGATTCTTCGCAACCACGATACCTGAAAGTGAGATAACAGCGATGTCAGTGGTGCCGCCGCCGATATCAATGATCATGTTGCCGGTAGCTTTACCGACAGGCAACTTAGCGCCTATGGCAGCTGCCATCGGTTCTTCGATAAGCAAAACTTCTCGTGCTCCTGCGTTCTTGGCTGCATCCCGGGCTGCGCGCATCTCCACATTGGTAATACCTGACGGCACACCGACAAGCACGCGCGGTGCCACCAGCGAGCGATTCTCGCCTCGCACCTTATTGATGAGGTACGCGAGCATCTCCTCAGTCACCTCGAAGTCAGAGATGACACCGTCAACCAGTGGTCGTACCACCTCAATGTGGTGCGGAGTGCGGCCGAGCATGGTCTTAGCGTCGTTACCTACCGCAACGAGCTGGCCGGTCTTCTTATTGATAGCCACAATGGTCGGTTCGTTGAGCACGATGCCCTTTCCGCGCACGTATACGAGCGTGTTGGCAGTACCAAGGTCTATGCCTATATCAGTGGAGAGGGCGTTGAGAATGCTTGAAAAAAAGGAGGGACGAGTACCCATAGTAAGAGCCACATTCTACTACGAAGGTGGGACAATTCCAAAAATGCAGTATTTCTCATGAGATACACAAAAAGGTCGTTGGTTTCCCAACGACCTTTTCCTTGCCTAACAGTGCCGCAAGGGAACGAACTGCTATTTGCTAGGCAGCACTCGAAGAAACTTCAAAAGGAAACTGGTCGAAGAACTCTCGATTCGAGCCGTAGATGGATGGCTCGAATAGCTTCGGTTGGATTCCTAGCGACTCAATGAACGGACCGAACTTCTTCAGCGCACAGGGATTGCTGATGTTGAGGCATGCCATACGAAGTGCCTCTGTTGGGTTACGCTTCCAAGCGTAGCTCATCGCGGGACCACGCCCACGCGATCGCCTCCAAGCGGCATGCGCGACCACGCGCTCAGCAGAACCAGCCGAGTAGATCAAGAATGACAACCTAGTGAGAGGCATTCAAAGCTCCTTTCCGAGACCTTTAGTAATATACATTAAAAAATGTATATGTCAATATGAACTCCTAGATCTCTTTGTCAGTATCGAAATCAGCGTAAAGCTCATCTTCACTCAAAGAGCGGACTTCGCCTGTTGCTCTGGTTACCACCTCGAACATGCCGCTTTCATTCGTCTTTTTGCTAGCCACGACACGGTATGGAATACCGATAAGATCACTATCTGCGAATTTTTCTCCTGGGCGCAGATCGCGATCATCGTAGAGTACCTCTACACCACGATCGACAAGGTTTTGGTAAATACCATCAGCCCAGTCGCGGATAGCTGCGTCTTCGCTGTTGAGCCCGACCAAATGCACTTTGAAGGGAGCAACGCTCTCTGGCCACACGATACCTTTATCATCGGCAAACTTTTCGACCAGTACGCCCATGAGCCTAGTTACACCGATACCGTATGAACCCATCCAAACCGGAACACTGTCCCCTGCCTCGTTCTTGAAGTGCAAGCCGAGGTCCTCGGCCTTCTGCTGCCCAAAGTTGAAAATGTTTCCGACCTCAGCGGTCTTCACTTCTTCGAGTTCATCGCGAGTGATACCTAGATTCGATAGCGTTTCATCATTGAGCACCTCTTCATTGATAGCGATACCTTTTTCACGATTGATGTACACGACATCTTCACCCGCTTCGCAGACTGTCTGGAATTCGTGACTGAACTTAGTGAACGCGCCTCCGGCAGCGAAGGTGATGAAAGTGTCGTCGCCAATACCGATACGCTCAAAAACGTTCATGTACGCTGGCTTGGTCGATTCGTAGTAGGCTTCGTGCGATGCCTGATCCGCACAGAAGGAGTACATGTCCTTCATAACGAACTCGCGGCCGCGCATGATACCGCTCTTGGCACGTACCTCATTGCGCAACTTGGTCTGGAACTGGTAGACCGAGATCGGCATATCCTTGTAGCTCGAAATGTAGTTCTTCATCATTTCGCCTATCGGTTCTTCATGACTCCAACCGAACCCGACCTCTCCACCGGCTCGAAGCTCGCTCTTGAACCAGACATCGACCACTTCATCATCCCAGCGACTTGTCCGCTCCCATAATTCCTTTCGCTGCAACGCGGTCATGATGAGCTCTTGGCCCGAGATAGCGTTCATCTCTTCGCGAACGATCTGCTTTATCTTTTCGGCGACACGTAAACCGAGCGGCAGGTACGCATACACTCCTGCCATCTCTTTATGAACGTACCCGGCACGGATCAAGAGCTGGGCATTCTTGGCGGTCTCATCGGCAGGCGCCTCTTTGCGCGTCTTCGTGAAAAGTTGAGATTGTCGCATACGTAGATTCCTTAGGTAATGGCTAGAGTGTAGCACACAAGAGCACTGTTCTTGGGGCTTTTTTAGAACTATTGACTTTATTATTAAACTATGCTAAAGTAGTAAGCGGATGGGCGGACCCTTCATGCCGGACCTGTGGTGCGACCCTGTCCCCCAGTAAGCACCCCGTCCGCGCGGTCCGCCCATCCACTCAGTTGTCTTCCTCCCCCAAACTTGGCGTCTTCCTCGGAAGACGCTTTTCTTTTTATATGAGTCTCGCGATATCGTTCCAAGTGACCGCAACCATGAGGAGTAGAAGCAGTATGAAACCGATGGTGTTGAGTCGAAGCACCCAGGCCGGATTGATAGGGCGTCTTGTCACCGCTTCAATAGCAACAAACAAGAGACGCCCGCCATCGAGTGCTGGGAACGGTAGTAGGTTAATGACTGCCAGGTTGAGAGAGATGGCAGCCGTGAAGAGGAGCAGTGACGCAAAGCCAAAGGAGGCAGCATCGCCGACCAGACTGACGATACCCACCGGTCCAGCAACCTGTGAGAGGTCAGCATCGAGCGTGAAGGTGTGGCCCAGTAGACTGACAATACTCACCGCAATGTTGATGAACGAATCGTATGTCATCACTGCCCCTTTCATAAGCGCGACATGTACCGGTTCACGAACATACTCCACGAGCGCGACCGAAACACCGACCGCTGCCTTTTCAGGCTGATCGACTATCAAACCAGGGGTAGCTGTCATTTTCGCGGTCTGCGATTGTCCGCCAGTCTCGAATGATACGGTGAGTTCATGCCCAGCATGTGCTTCCGTGAAGTCACCGAAAGCGCTCGGTGTGAGCTTTTCTATCGCCGCGTCCCCATCAGAGAGGCCAGTGATGACCGCACCGGCAGGAAGCCCCGCGAGTGCAGCGGGACTACCTTCGATGACATCAGCCACGACAAGCCTTGCTCCGTCCCCCGCCTCACCCTCATCGACTGCCGTCGGAATACCCATCATCAGTACCACCACGAACAAGAACCATGCAAAAAGTATGTTCATGGTCACACCGGCAACGAGCACGATGGCTTGCGCCCACTTCGGTCGAGCGATGAATGAGCGCTCGTAATCTGGCTTATCCGCTACGCCGGCAGCGTCTTCGCCGTATATACGAACAAAACCACCGATCGGGAGAAGGTTGAAGGTATACTCGGTACCGCCCCACTTCACGCCAAAGAGCTTCGGGGGGAAACCGATACCGAACTCATCAACACGCATGCCGGTCTTTTTCGCAGTTATGAAATGACCCCACTCATGAACGAGGATAAGGACGAACAATACACCGAAAAACAGTAAGATGGTCATTTGGTGATCTCTATCTCTTTCTTCTGGTAGTGAGTATCAAGTGATCGGTTAGTGGCATCGACGACCTTCTGTATAGCTTCCTTCTGTGAGAATTTTTCATCTTCTGACACTTCACCTGCCTTCTCCTGCTTCTCAAGTTCTTTCATTGCTTCGTCGCGAGTGCTTCGAAGTGATACTCGTGCATCCTCGAGTCTTTGCTTAGCAAGCTTAAGCAACTGCGTTCGACGCTCACTTGTGAGTTCGGGAAAGATGACACGCAATCCAGAGGAATCGGTCACCACAGAGAGACCAAGGTCAGCATCGCGAATAGCGGTTTCGACCGCAGTTATCTGGCTCGTATCCCAAGTAGAGATACGCAGCGTGCGAGCGTCCTCGACCGTCACCGAACCAACCTGGTTCAGAGACACCAGCGTGCCGTAGCTTTGCACTTTGACACCATCAAGGAGTCCTGGCGTTGCCTGCCCAGATCGTATACCAAGATACTCACGCTCTAGCCAGCGCTCGACTTCCTTCGCTCGTTCAGAAAAAGTGTTCATGTCGTTCAGTTATTCAGTACTTGGGCATTGTACCATAGGTAGAAATGATCTCGAATTGATGCGAAACCCTTTGTGTTTCAATTTAAAATAGGTTCTAGCGTGCTGGCAGAGAAAGTGCCAATTCTTCAAGTAACATCTTCTGCGATGAGCCACGCAATGTGTGGTATCGCAGTACCAAGCCGACACTGGTGGCAAGGCCACTACTCTGAGGCAGACCGTCTCGTGTAGCGCTCTCTGCACCAGCGATGACACTGTCTATCCATACCAGATCCTTGTCCTTGGTTCGCTTCGCGACCTCATCCATACGCTCGCCATACGACAAGCGGAGAAAATTTTCGAAATCTGAAACGGACTCAGCACTTTGGTCAAGGTTGCTGTCGAGAAGCTGGAGGCGTGAACGAACAGTTGCCAAGAGTTGCCCTGCCTGTGGCACGACGAGGTAAAACCGAACAAAACTCGGTGGTTCTTCCAACAGTTTCAAGAGCGCGTGCTGCGCTTCATGATTAATGGTCCTTGCAACGATCACGAACACTACTTCGTCACCCACCAGCGGACGCTCTATAGCTCGCACGATGATGGAACGCACATCATCGATGGCAAGCGCATCTTTTACTATGTGGTGAATATCAGGTCCCGGTTCACGAAAACGCTCAAGCGCTTCAAACGACGCAATGTCGGTTCCGATGAGAAGATTTGCATGATGCACGTGTTCCATGACCCTATTGTACTTGCCGAGCTCAGGATTAAAAGTTGCGCGCCCTTGGCGCGCAACTTTTAATTCTCCAATGCTCGCGAGTGCTTTATTTCGGCTTTGCTGCGGCAGCCTTTTGCTGCTTCTTGTCTAAGATATGGCGGATGACGCGTCGCAAATAGTGCTCAAAAGTCTCACCGTAATCGAAAACCACACCCTCCTCGTAGCGCCAGCCATTCATGTAATCAGAGATGCTCTGACGTATCTGTGGAGTTGAACCTTCAAAGCGCCCTGCGATGACGGCTTGCATCGGAAGATTGTTGATCTTCTTGTAGAGCGGATGGTCGATGCCAGCCGGGCCGGTACCAAAGAGACCACTCGACTTGAAAAGCGACCACTCGGAAAGGAGCTGGCGCAAACCGACGGTCACTTCACTCACCATGACCGGATCCATCTTCTCTTCGGCAGTTTTCTTCGCTTGTGCTTCGCGCTCAGCGGCTTCAACGAACTGCTTGTGCATAAGCTCTTCTACCTGCTTGGCCTTAGCGACCGAGACAACCTTTTGTGGTGCTGCGACCGAAAATTCAGCCGGTGCTGCAATTGGCTCAGGAGGTGTTGCTGGTTTTTCCTCTTTCATTTCAGGCGTTTTGACCGGTTCTGACGGCGTGACATGTGTCCATCCAGCAGCAGCTGCTTTAGCTACAGCTGAGTCAGAAGCCATTGTCGTGAGCGGTTTTACAGGAGTGAATGGAGTGACTGGCACTTCTGGAGCAGCCGGGGTTGGCGGCTCGATCACAGCAGCTACAGGTACTGGTTCAGGTATAGGCTGCGGAGCTGGTCCTACAGGAGCAGGTGCTGGCGGCTGTGGGACTGTTGCAGACACTGGTTCCGGTTCAGGCGTTGGTGGATTTAGCGGCGCAGGTTCAACAGGAGGAACAGGAGCTGGTTCAGGTATTGGAGCTGAAGCAGGCGTATCAAGTACGCTCATAACAGCACTGAAGGCGGTTTCAAGGCGAGCCATTGCAGCTGCAACCTCTGCACTCTGTCCACCATTGGACTTTTTCATTGCTTCGAGGAGCGCGTTCATGTATTCGCGCCCCATCTCGTTGTGCGCCTCGATCAGATTGACCGGATTTCCGACTCGATCATTTATGAGCTTTTTGATCTCGTTGATGCGATCGACTGGCTTAACAGTGGTTGCTACCGCAGGCGCAGGTGTCGACACAACTTCCTGTGCAGGTTCCGGAGCTGGTGATACGACCGGTTTAGGCTCTGGTGCAGGAGCTGGCGCAGGTTCTGGCTCAACCACAGCAACAGGAGCAGCCATAGGCTCGGGTTCTGGAGGTGGAGGTGGCTCTACCGGCGGCGTCACTTTAAGCTGCACTTTTGCAGGTTCACTTTTTTGTGCAGTAGGTGAAGTGCTCCGACCAAACGCAGAGCGACGTCCGTTGCCGAAGCGAGAGACTGGAGCTGAAGCTGAGACAGCTTCTGAGCGTGTACCATCTGATTGCTCGGTTGTTGCTGGAACATCGACGCAGCCCACGACATTCATGCCAACGCTGGCAAAGAGTTCACAAGCATGCACAAGTGCAGC
>CAYTYF010000015.1:7252-20982 GCA_964442205.1 uncultured Candidatus Saccharibacteria bacterium
GCTTGGTCGAAGTTGTTGCGATACTCGAAGACGGCATCACGTAGAGCATTTTTTGTATCGACATCGATAGCGCTCCTGTGCACGCTCTTGAGTACTGCTAGAGCGTCGGTTTCTTTGGCAAGATCAAAGACCACACCAGCGGTCTGCGGTGCAAAAGAACCGGCCGAAGAAGAACGTACCTCGTCTCCCATAACGTACCCCAAGTATACATGACGCGCGCGCACTCTTCGTGCGCGTGCGTCTGTTGATATGTGAATTAGTGATCGTGTCAGGAAGCAACAGTTTCCCGTATCGCACCTCGTCCCATCACAGCGACACACTCTTCCTTGAATGCCTGCACTTCTTCTTCGAGTATTTGTTCAAAGGATGCATGATGCTTGAGAAGGTACTCCATAAAGACCGCTGGATCAGGATTTGTTTCTAGATAGTGGTTGATAGCAGCTTCCTGATCAGGCGTGAGATCAGCAACAAGACGCAAAAGGGCCGACTCGATGATGAGCTCCCCTACATCGGAGAGGAACGAGGCCTGCTCTTCTGCCGAGAGTGACTCGAGTCCCAAGAGTTTCGTCATATCTTGTTGTGCAATAGCGTTGTCCATACTAGTTTTCTCGAGGTTTGAACGCAAGATCAGCGAGCACACTTCCCTGCTTATCAAGTATGGCCGTATGGTCTCCGTTGAAGTGGAATTGCCCCGTCTTAAAGAGCATTTCTATATTCTCACTAAAGCTCAGCTGTGGTTGCACGAACGTTTCCAACGCCTTCATGACGCTGCTGAAGTGCTCCATGTTGAAACCGGCGTCTGCAGTAAGTCCCACAAGCACATCTCTATATAGATCTCGATTGACACTCCAATCGTTCATGGTGACCTCTCGGGTGAGTTTATCGAAATTCTGCTGTACTAGGTACTCGCCGGTCGACGGTTCAAGGTGATCGAGGGTATGCTCGCGCGCAAACACACTGTATATGATCGATTCAACATCGCTAATAGTTGAATCAGAACCGGTCACACTCTCTGCGTTCACTTTCTCTACGATCTCAGCCATCACACGAGCTGGGTCAACGTGAAGCGAAGTGCCGACTTTTGCCATCGCCTTATCAAGCGCTTCGTTGAACAGTGGTGAATTGAGCAGTTCAGTGGTGACGACAGTGTTCGAAGGAATATCGAGCACACTCTCCGCAGGAACAGTAACTGGGATTGTCTCTGTAGTACCCGGTGGTGGAAGCACTGTAGTTGTTATCTCTTCTGGTGGCCTGAAACTGGTGACGGCGATACGACGCGTGACAGGAGGTTCTGGTACGGTTTCTACGTGGGGCGCATCTTCACCTACCACGCCATGTGCATGGTCTGTGTGCTCTACTCCAACATGCCCAAGGTCGGCAGCATTAACCTCGTGCGCCGGGAACATCTTATCCAGTAGCGGTACGGCATCGTAATGCTCGCCATGCTGCATTGCATGGAAGTCGCCGCTGCCGATACCCATCGAGCGGATCTCCTCTGCTGACATGTGGTCAGGACCGTTCATATCGATGAACTGGTTCATAGTGTCGAGGAATTCCTCCTTACTCATCTCGTCAGGACCAGGTACCCATTTGAGGTGATCGAAGGCTCCATCTTTCCACGCCTCGTACACCTGTTCTGACACAGTACTCTGTCCGTACTGATGACCAAGCTCAAAAAGGTGCTCTTGTTCACTGAGACGCTCCGCGCTTGAGTAATCAAGTGGTGTTCGCAGCATGTCTTCCACGGTTGCATCCTGCGGCATAAGTCCCAATTTTTTCTCAAGTTCGAGTATATTCTGTCCGTTCACTTCTGGTGGTATCTCAGTTGCTTGCTCCGGCAATACTGTTGTAGTGATCGTCTCGACCTCTGGCAAGAGTGCGGATGTCTCGGTCTGTACCTCACCTGTGTTCTCTTCAATCACTATTCCCTCATTAGAACCGAGTTCCGCTACTTCAGGTGGGAGTGGCGGCTTTTCCAAAAGCTCATCGGTCGACAATTTTCCATCCAGTATTTCTGGTTGTGCGACATCAGTATCGAGCGAAAGTGACTCGGAGGTCTGACCTAGATTTTCGGTAACGCTAACCGGCGAAGGGGCTTCTGGTGCCTTCGTAACCTCTTCAGGAACATCAGGCGGCTCACTTGTCTTAGCCAGGTACCACTGACGCCCATCTTCAAATTTCTCTCCAAGTTCGTCTCCAAAGGCTGCACTAGCAGCGCCGCCTCCTATGATCGCACCAGCAATCGCAGCATAGCGTTGGTGACGAAGTCTATCATCCTTGATCGTGTACGCTTCTATGAGTTCCGCTCTTCGCTGACGCAACTCTTGTGCAGTCAGCGAGTTCATTTTTTTACTCAAGAGTCGTTCCGAAACAGCGTCGGCTCTATTGACATACCCCTGTGTGAGTCCACGACCTAAGAAGCCGCCGCCAACACCACTTACGAAACCAGCTCCGACACGGCCTGCAGCCAGCGCACCAGCAAGCACGCCACCCGTTGCTGCGCCGATACCACCATACAGAACCACCCGACCTGTGAGTAAGGCATACTTGTTCTTTCGCATCACCTCGCGCATCGCATTGAAGGTCTTGTTTTGAGGCATTCCTTCGAGCGCCTTCTTCTGCACCTCGATACGTTCCTGCATCGGCTTCAGTGCCAGCTTGCGCTCGAGCATCCTTTGGTAGCGTCCTATAACTGCTTCAGTTTTTTGTTGCCTTTCATCCTCAACCACTTCAGCGTTTTCCATTGCATGACGACGCTGTTCTACCAATCGCCCACCGAGCGCAGCGTACTGTCCTTGCAGATATTCATCACGTTCTCTAAGCACTCGCAGCTCTGGTGTAAGTGAGGGTTTGAAGCCAAAGGATTCTTTACCCGACACCCACCATTTCTTTGCGTTTCGTGAGACCACATTGCCCTGTGGGTTATAGTACTGAGCGTAGTAAGCGGAAAGCGCATCTTGGTACTGTTTTGAAACAGCATCCGCTTCAGTTCTGACCTCTTTCCATTCTTCAATGATACGGTCATATTTTTCACCTTCTTCACCAACTCTACCTCGTTCCGTAAGCCACACTTGTCGTTCGGCTTCACGCACTCCATCCTCCACTACCTCAGCACCCTCAATATCTTCTTCCCTTCTACCATTTGGAAAAGAAATGCGCCCACTATCCTGTACTTCCTCAAGCACAACTTGCCCTGACTCATACTTAGGTTCATCAGGGGCCGTACCGTTGCCTTCCTGGGATTCATTCTCTACACCATCGACAGCAACTTCAGGTGCTTCTGCTTCAGCATTAGACGTAATTGGTTGCTTATTCCACCAACCAGTCCGTTTTCCCTTTTCTTGCGCCTCAGTTTTCTGATTGCCATCCAGATCGGTCATTTGATCCCGCATTTCAGTCATTTCAGTACCGAAATGTTTCTCAAATTCCTCTCTGGCACTGCGCAAGAGCGCGAGCTCACCTTGATACAAAGTCAATAGACGATTCTCGGTGTCATTACGCAAATGCTCACGCAATGACGCGTCTTGCTCTAATTTTCCAAGATCAATGTCCTCAAGCTTCTTTTCGAGGCGAATTATTTGCTCATGTTCAGAACGATTAAGTAACTCATCATTGGCGAGCTTTGAACGCAAGAGTTCGTATGCTTGGCGAGACGTGCTCAATAACTCAGAAGTATCGATCGCCTCAGATGTGATCTTTCCCTCCGAACTTTCAAGTGATGTATCCCGACCTTCTGACTCAGGAATTTGCGGTCTTTCCATGCTCATATCGTCTCCCAATGATACACCAGCGGAATTCTCAGATCTCTCCTCTTCAACAGTTTCCGTAATTGAATCTTCAACCTCTTCACGTCCTCTGCCGGGTCTTTCGTCAGCCATCTTTGCATTCGCACGAATGAACTCAGCTCCTCGTATACGTTCATCATCTTCTTTCCCTTCAAGATAGCCGCCTTTCCAGTCAGCATCCTCAGCTACGCTGAGCATTCGCGGACTATGACGATCCGGTGACATTAAACCGGTATCGACAGGGCGTCTCATAACATCCTCATCCTCGTGGACCTGTATCCTTTTCCCCCATTTTTCCTGCGGATCTTCTACTTCGTGGTTGGTATTTTCTTCAGACACAACAGACTCTTCTAGTTCTTCACCGCTACTATAGGTTAGTAGGAGCCCCTGCACCTCATCGTTCAACGACCGTACTCGCTCGTACTCAGTAGTAAGTGCTTCTGTAACTTCAGGACTAGAGTTCGCTTCGGCCTGCTCGTAGAGCATTCGAAGGTGACCGATCCGCAACATGAGCTGATTGGTAAGCCTCAAGGCATATCTCTCATCGTCAGTGATACTTTCAGTACCATATCCAAATGCCGTTCTCAACGTATCGATGTCTGGTGGATTAGCAAAATACTCAGCAACTGACTTAAGTATGTGGCGTCTTTCAACCTCACGCATCTCCTTTTCAAAATCTCGTTTCGGGGTCTCAGACATACACTTACACCTTAGAAAACCCTTCTGGCAAAGTAGCTGGCTCTTTCTGATAACGAGCCTGTATCTCAGCTTCAATTTCTGTCCGCGGACGACCGTACGCCTGATCGCTCTTGGCGATAAGTTCGCTGACACGAGCATGGTCGGTCTCCGGTGGCGGCAAGGTATGCAAGCTGAAAGGACGCGTCGGCACACCCCCCGCTAGGACGCGGAGGTAGGCGGTTCGGTTCGGTACGTTCATGAGGTCGGAAGCCGCAAAGCTCGGGCGGAACTGGTGCTCAAGGAACTGTGCGTCTTCGGGACCAACCCGGAAGGCGGCAAGCGACCCGACGTTGCCAAACACAGCATCCTTGATGCGTTCTTCGAGCTGCGCAATGAACTGGTGAGCGATAGCGAGTCCGAGCTTGTACTTGCGAGCTTCGGAGAGAATGGCAGCGATGGAGTTCGTCGAGACGTTCTGGAACTCGTCCATGTGCAGGTAGAACGGAGCAAAACCACGCGTAGGGTCGTCGACGCGCGACAGCGCCGCCATGAGTATCTTACCTACCAGTATCATGCCGATGAGGTTCGCATTTATCTCGCCAAGCCGACCTTTCGAAAGGTTTACAAGGAGTATCTTCCGCTCATCCATTATCTGGCGGAAGTTGAACGCGCTCTTCTGCTGGCCGATGATCGGACGCATGTAGTCGTTCGCTGTGAAGACGTCGAACTTCGAGACGATGTACGGCACAATGTTCTCGAGTGCAGCTTCCCCGCCCGCTTTGGTGGCTATCTCTCGCCAGAACTGGGTAACCACCGGATTCTTTGCCTTTTCCAACTTCAGGCGGCGGTACTTGCTGTCAGCCATTACCCGACTAATGTCCATGAGCGTGTTGCCGCTCTCTGGGTCTTCCATCACCAAGAGGGTCGCATTGCGGAAGTACTGCTCGAACATCGGCCCCATGCTCTCTGGATTCGCTCCGTACAACTTCTGGAATATAGAGAATAGCTCGTTGACCACGAAGGTCTTCTGCTCTGGCCGCTTTTCGTCGTACTCAAGCATGTTGAGCCCGATGACGTGATCGAAGCGCGATGGGTCGAAATAGATAAGGTCACCTTCTCGCTCCTTAGGTATCGCACTCACGATGTCTTCGATGTCCGTACCGTGCGGGTCGATGAAGCACACGCCGGCACCACTTTCGATATCCTGCGTGATCATGTTCTTCATGAGGGTCGTCTTGCCGGTACCCGTCTGACCGATGATATAGAAATGGCGGAGGCGGTCTTCGGCACTGATGTATATATCCTTTCGCTCACCGCGATGTTCGTTGTACCCGAGTAATGTTCCTTCTTCCGGCACATCTGTCGGAGCCGCTGCGGTCTTAGCACGCGATTGCTTGAACTGTGGCGAGCTTTCGATACCAGCCGCTGGGAAGTGGATGATGGTAGCAAGCTCGTGCAAGTTGAGCGGCAGTGCGGTCGCTGAGACAAATTCACGGAAGGAGAAGCGCTTGAGTGCTTCAGTGAGCGCACTGCCCTTCAGGTGTATGAACTCAAAGCGGTTGCTCTGCGTCCGTTCGAATTGGTTGAAGGTGGCTTCTATCTCAGAGACTATCTGCTTGGTTCGCTGCTCGCTGCCGCTACTGACCGCAATACGGATGTTCACTTCGACTATCGGGTACTTCTGTTTCTCATTGAAAAGTTCGAGGGCTTCCGTATCTACCGTGTCGCGCGTTGGTAGTATTCGATCATCCTCCTTCTTCTTCTTGCCACCTGAAAACGCAATGTCTTTAATGCCAGCAAACAGCTCGCCGGTGATGGTACTTCTGTCTATAGCTTCCTTCGGCTTCATGCCGGTCTTCACGCGCTTGATGATGCCTTCGTAAGTACTTTCGTACTTTTGTGGAGCTCTGCGGATACAGAACTGCAACGCAGCACCGCCGCCTTCGCGCTCTATCTTCGAGAATGCGTTGAGCATGACCGCGAGCGGGTCCGATTCAAACGACTCTTTGGTAGCGATCGGGTAGATGTGGTGTTTCTTTAAGGTAGCTCGAGAGACTATTGAAGAACCGCCATCGACAAAAATGTTGTAGTCATGCACTTGCTCGGAGAGGTGGGTGTGCGGGTAGAGCGAGAGCACCTGCTTCTGGAAGAGGTCCACGTACTGGCTCGGCACGGCTACGTAAAAGACAATATCGTCGCTCTTGTCTGCCACTGCCACCTCGATAGCGTAGTGGAGGTTCTTCTCGTACTGGCCGACGTTCTGCATGCCGGCGAAGAATTGCTCCATCATCGCAACCAGTTCTGACAGCTGTTGGGTCTTGCCGTTCTCGTCCACCTTTTCTGGCAACGACACTTCAAAGAGCGTCATGTGCAATACCTGCCATGGCGGTACGCCTTCCTTGAGCTCTTGTATTGATGCACCAGAGCGAATGAGCTCAATGAGCCGTCGGTGCACCTCGTCGGTCGTGAATGCGCTCTGTGCCTTGTCCATCACGGTGAGTGCGTTGTGAATACCTCGTTCTTCTGCAATAGCGATTATCTCGTCGACAGGGTGGCGCGCATCTTCGACACGCGCCACCCTGTGCGCCAACTCCTCTGGCTGCAGCTGGTGCTCGCGCGCGAGGACTGTATTAGGAGTAAAAGTGCCGTATTCGTGGAGTTCGCGTTTGGCTATCGTTTCCATATCGGCATGGTCGACCTCGGCGCTGCGTCCTAAAAGTTCGCGTTCACGAACGGCTATCTGCTCACGCAGGTACGCGATCTCCTCCTCCGGCGAGCGGAATTGTCTAGGGACGCCTTCTGGCATACTCCTATTATAGGTGCACGGCTCCGCCGAATCGTTCACGCGGGTGGACAAAGAAAAGACCTGGCAAATGCCAGGTCAAGTTTGTGAAGAACTACTTTTTCTTCGTGCGCCGCCGTACAGGTTGCTTCTTCTCTGTTTCAGGTTGAAGCCAGGGATGGTCAGGCGGTACAGGTCGATCGATCTGGGCGAATTCCTCGCGTCGCTCACGTGGTGTCAACTTCGCCCATCTTGCCCGCGAAGCTTGACGCGCTTCAGCGATTTCCTGCCAGGGTATCGGCATCAGTTTTCTCCTTCGAAGTTATGGACCCAGACATCTCGAATGATCTCTGTATGCATAGGCCGTACGACGATCTGTACATGTGAGTGGCTGTATATCCTAGACCTTGGTACAAGTGGCTTACCTTCTTGAAAGGCGGCTCGTACACAGGGCACCGTTTTACCAACCAACTGCATCTGTTCTAAAGCGTAGTTTACCAAGACACGATCAAAAAATCTCCTGCCGCCAAGATTTTTTGGCAATCGAGCCTTCATGGCACGATAGACTCGTTTCATTTCTGGATACCATTTAGCAACCTCATTGCCTGCCCTGACATCAATCAAGTCAAGGCATTTGGTCAGATCGAGTTCGGCACACAGAACTACAGGATTCGCTGAACGAGTCGACCAAGGTAACCGCATGAGAGGCCAGTCTCGAGCTCGGTACGGAGCGTCCTGAAAGAAGTAGACGCCATCGCCTAGCCAATCAGTTACATTTTCACTTATAAGAAACCTCGATTTGGTACTTCTCCCCGCTTCAAGTATCACTTCGGCAGCCTCACGACTGGTGCCGTGATAGCCAAGAGCTATAAGTCTAGACAAGTTGAACCTCCCTTACTGTTCTATCTCATACTTCATGTGCGGCTCGCAGATGCGCCAGACGCGCTGCATGCTTTCGACAAACTTATCAACATTGACCGCTGCTTCTTCGAGTGAAGTCGCCAGCTTCACGCGACCTCGCGCTCGATCGCTAGCCGCCTGCTGACGCAATTCTCTGGCTGCTTGTTGATAGAACTCGACCACAAGATCATAGCGCATTGAATGCACATTGTGAGCCAGTTCTATTAGCTTACCTTCATATCCCAGAACCTCTATTGGATGCTGTTTCATAGGACACCTCCAGCCACTTTTTACTATAAAAATTAATTATGTCAATTTGTCTCCTTGTTTACCGTTTGGTCAAAATACTTCTCTTATAGGTATCAAGGTGTTCAAGTGCGATACCGGTCCCCTTCACCACACAGAACAAAGCCTGGTCAGCAACAATCGCCTTCACACCAGTGCGTCGGCGACTGAGCTCGGGAAAGTTGCGAAGCTGGCTGGTGCCGCCGGTCATGATGATGCCGTGGTCGATGATGTCTGAAGCGAGCTCTGGCGGCGTGTTTTGGAACACGTCCTTGATCGCACGCACCATATCGCGCAGCTCGCGCGATATCGCTCGCACTATCTCATTGGTCTTTATCTCGGTCGTACGCGGCAGACCGGTCACCACGTCCCGTCCTTTTACCGTCATAATGAGCTCTTCTTCGAGTGGCAGTGCTGAACCTATCTCTATCTTCACCTCCTCGGCGGTCTTGTCACCAATAGCGAGGTTCTTGCTCTTCTTCACGTAGTCGACAATAGCTTGGTCGATACGGTTGCCGGCACACTTCACCGAGTTAGCTGCCACAATGCCACCGAGTGCAATGACCGCTACGTCAATGGTGCCGCCGCCGATGTCGACGATCATGTTTCCGCGCGCTTCATATATAGGAACACCAGCGCCTATAGCAGCAAGAATAGGCTCCTTCACGACATAGGTGTTCTTTGCGCCAGCATTCCCCGCCGCTTCAACTACCGCTCGCTTCTCGGTCGAGGTCACACCCGCTGGTACAGAGATCATCACTTCGGGCCTGAAGACCTGATAGCGGCCGAGCGCCTTACGGAGGAAGTAGCGAAGCATAGCTTCGGTAACACGGTAGTCGGCGATGACGCCGTCCTTCATCGGCCTATAGGCACGGATGTTCTCAGGCGTGCGGCCTATCATCTCTTTGGCTTCACTACCGACCGCAAGAACTTGATTGCCGCTACCGACCGCTACCACAGAGGGTTCGTTCAGTACGATGCCATGTCCTGGTACGTACACCAATACTGTCGTGGTGCCTAGATCTATACCTATTTTCGGGGTAAAGCGCTCAAACATAACGTGCCCCATACTACAGTATTTTGCCCGATCATGGAAAATCCTCATTAATAGGCAAACTATCCACTTAGGGAGCTCTATATCTTCAATGATATACACAGCGAGCTCACTATCATTAATGATAGTGAGCTCGCTGTGTACTACCTCACTACGCTGCAAAGTCTTTAAAACATTTTACACATGTCTCATTTGCTATATAGCATATTTGCTATAAGCTACTGTGTATATGGAATCACACATCGGTGCCCGAGTGGCTGCGCTGCGCGAAGCGGCTGGAATGACACAGAAGGAATTGGCAAAAAAATTGGCAACCACGCAGAGTGCTGTAGCTCGCATCGAAGCCGGAAAGCAGAACGTATCGACCGAACTCCTACGGAAGATAAGCACCGCCCTGAAACGCAACATCGTGTCAGCCCAGCCTGGTTCAGTGAACATTGCTATCGAAGGCGGCGGTCAGATCAAAGGTATCATCGAGACCAACACCTCCAAGAACGGTGCGGTCGGACTCCTCTGTGCTTCCCTCCTCAACGAAGGCACAACCATCCTTAAGCGCATGCCGCGCATCGAAGAAGTACATCGACTTATTGAGGTACTTGAGTCAATTGGCGTGAAAGTTGAATGGAAAAACAGCGACGTGCACATAACCACACCGAAGAAGCTCGATCTCAAGAAGATAAACGTCGAAGCAGCTCGCCGTACCCGCAGCATTGTGATGTTCATCGGCCCGTTGATGCACAAACTCTCGTCTTTCACCTTGCCACAGTCAGGCGGCTGTAAGCTCGGCAGCCGTACCGTGCAGCCGCACTTCTTCGCCCTTGAGCACTTCGGTGTCGACATCAAGACCACCGACGACGCTTTCGTGGTGAAGCATCAACCAAAGAAGCCTTCTGAGATCATTCTCTACGAGTCTGGCGACACCGTGACCGAAAATGCACTTTTTGCTGCCGCGCTCACACCCTCCACGACAGTTATCAAGTACGCTTCAGCGAACTACATGGTGCAGGAAGTATGTCATTTCCTTCTTGCCGCTGGTGTGAAGATAGAAGGTATTGGCACTACTACGCTCACTGTGACCGGTGTAAAGAGCATCAATACTACATTGGAGTACACCCTCTCAGAGGATCCGACTGACACTATGTTCTTCCTCGCTGCTTCGATAGTGACCAGGTCTTCGATCACCATCACCCGCTGCCCTATCGATTTCCTTGAGCTCGAGCTCTTGAAGCTCGAGAAGATGGGTTTCAAATACACGAAGAGCAAGCCGTACCTCAGTCACAACGGATACACGAAACTCGTAGACATCACCACCAAACCTTCAAAACTTGTAGCCTTGCACGAAAAGGTCTACGCTCGCCCTTACCCTGGACTCAACATCGACAACCTGCCTTTCTTCGCCGTTATTGCGACACAGGCAGAAGGTCAGACACTCATTCACGACTGGGTGTACGAAAAGCGAGCTATCTACTTTACCGAGCTCGACAAGCTCGGTGCCGAGACCATGCTCGCCGATCCGCACCGTATCTACATCACCGGCCCGACCAAGCTCCGCCCGAATGAGCTCATCTGCCCGCCAGCCTTGCGTCCTGCCACCATCCTCCTTATCGCCATGCTCGGCGCCTCAGGCCGCTCAGTCCTTCGCAATATCTACAGCATCAACCGCGGCTACGAGAAGCTCGTCGAACGCCTCACCAGCCTCGGCGCCAAAGTGACCTACTTGGAGGAGTTTTGAAACTCAACAAGCATGCAGCTTGTTTATTTGAACGGGGCAAATTGGCTGAATTAAGCCCTTTTATCATTACAGGGTATACTGACCCGATGTATATCGTCGAGGTTGTACCACTGACACGCGGCACTACAGCCGAAGCGTTGTCCTACTACTGTGCCGAGCCCCTGCCTATTGGCAGCTTGGTCACTATTCCGGTACGTAAACGAGCAGTACAAGGCCTCGTTACTGACCAAAAACCTGTCTCTGCTGCTAAAGCGGCGCTTCGTGCTGCCACATTTTCCCTGCGCAAACTGCAGGTGCCTGAAGAACTCTCTGCACTGCCAGAAGCGGTACTTGAGACCGCTAAAGCACTCGCAAACAGATATCCGGCCACCATGGGAGCGATTCTTTTCACGCTCCTGCCTCCCGACATCCGCGCTGGCGAGCGCCAGTATCCATTCGTTCCCAGCATCGCTGAGGTGAAAGGTGAAGATATTGTGACAGTACTCGCAGGCTCGACAGCCGATAGATACATCAGCTACCGCAGTCTCGTACGCGAGACCTTCGCGCGTAAAGGTTCAACGCTGTTCGTGGTACCAACTGCACCTGAGGTGGCTCGTGCTGCAGCTACACTCGCACACGGCATAGACAAACGCGTCGTCACCTTCGCACATACGCACGGCAAGCGCTCTCTTGAACGAGCCTACACGGCTCTAAAGGACGACAAAGAACCGAAGCTCATCATTACGACGCCGAGTTACGCTTTTCTCTATCGTGCCGACATCGCCTCTATAATCATCGAGCAATCTGGCAGTATCTACTACAAAGACCGTCGAAGACCGTACTTAGATATCCGTGAAGCCTTGAAGGCGTACGGTCGTACAGCAGGTGCTTCTGTGCTGCTCGGTGACCTGGTCGTATCGACCGAGGACGAAGTGAAGCGACGCGAGGATGTCTACGCCACCTACGGGGAGCATGTACAGCGCATCTCGTTCACTGCCCCGCTCACTATCGCTGAACGTGTAGCTGACGAAGTGCCGACCAAGAAGAAATTCAACATTCTACTACCTGAAACACTTGCTGCGATCAAGCGCATCTTGGCCCTCAAAGGCAAGATCTTCCTTTACGCCGCTCGTCGCGGTTTGGCTCCAGCCATTGTCTGCTACGACTGTGGGTACTTGTTTCGTTGTCCGGACAGCGGTGCTCCGTACGCACTTGCGCGCACCTTCGACGGCGAAGCAGAGCGGCGCTGGTTCGTCTCCTCCACTTCAGGCAAACGAGTGCGCGCTGCAGATGTCTGTCCTGCCTGCGGCAGCTGGCGGCTTCGTGAACAAGGTTTCGGCATCCAGCTCATAGAGGAAGAAGTGCGTGCGACCTTTCCTGGCGTGCCCGTACTCACTTTCGACAGCACCACGGCAACCACCAACAACAAGGCTGAGAAACTGGCTGCAGAATTTGCGCACGCCAAGGGCGTGATCATGCTCGGTACGGCAATGGCCCTTCCCTACCTTCCTGACCAGATAGACCTCTCTGTCATCACTTCGTACGAAGCTTCGCGCAGTATGGCCACCTGGCGAGCCGACGAGAATGTATTCTCCTGCTTCTTGAAGCTGCGTGAAAAGACCATTCGCGAGACCATCATTCAAACTCGCAGCGAGACAGACCCATTATTAAAACTGGTTGAACGCGGCGCACTGGATGCGTTTTACGCCGACGAGATAGCAGTACGTAGTTCGCTCTCGTACCCACCATTCGCTACTTTTATACTGTTCACCATGGTCGGCACCACCGCTGAGACCGCTGCGGCAGAAGGTACCATAGACGCCACGGTCCGCAACCATGCCGTACAGTACTACAACGCTCCCGATGCGACGCCAGAGCGTACAACACGCCACGGACTCATCAGAATTTCACGTGAATCATGGCCTGATACTGAGCTGATAGAGAGTCTGCGCCGTTTGCCGCCGTACATCAAGGTAGAAATTGATCCGGAACGCATTGTCTAGAGACTTTTCTTGACAGTCGGCAAAATCATCTTATTTTGTTATAGTATTGCTAACCGTATGGCCAAGCTTGTCCCCGAAAATCACCCCGCCCTCCATACCATTGCGGAAGAAGTGACTCCAGAAGAGCTCGGGAGCGGCGCGGCGGCAAAACTCATAAAAGACATGCGCAAGGCCCTTAAGTCGTATAATGTCGACGGCTTTGTAGCAGTAGCCATAGCCGCGCCGCAGATAGGCGTTAGCAAGCGTATTTTCCTCATCGACGACCAAAACACTGACCGCGACGATGTACCTTCGATGGTCGCCATAAACCCGGTAATTATAAAGACCTCGAAACGTACCCGACTCGTCGGTGAAGGATGTCTCTCAGTACCTGATAAGTACGGAGAGGTTCGCCGCCATATTAACGTGACCATGCGAGCGATAGATGAGAATGGCCAAGCCTTCGAGCGCGGAGCTGGTGGACTCTTGGCACAGATAATCCAACACGAGTGCGACCACCTCGACGGCATTCTCTTTGTAGACCGCGCAGAGC
>CAYTYF010000016.1:0-20209 GCA_964442205.1 uncultured Candidatus Saccharibacteria bacterium
TCCCTCATAAAAGGTGTTTACGTCCCTAAGGACTTCATCCACCACGCGGCGTCGCTCCGTCAGACTTTCGTCCATTGCGGAAGATTCTCGACTGCGGCCTCCCGTAGGAGTATGGACCGTGTCGCAGTTCCATCGGTGGGGGTCAGGCTCTCACCTCCCCTAGCCGTCGTAGCCTTGGTAAGCCGTTACCTTACCAACAAGCTGATAGCCCGCAGGCCGTTCCAAGAGCGATAAATCTTTACCCCGAAGGGACCATCAAGTGTTATCCTGCCTTTCGGCAGATTATCCCTGACTCTTGGGTACGTACCTACGTGTTCCTACCTCGTCTGCCATGGGTCTAAACCCATTCGACTTGCATGCCTCATCCACGCCGCCAGCGTTCACCCTGAGCTAGGATCAAACTCTAAGTTAAGACAGGTGTGGAGCATCAAAGATGCTTCCCTACCTGCGCTCATATATATTTCCGCACGTACTCGTTGCGCGTACTCATATGAGCATCCAAAGGATAAGGCAAAAGAAAATGTACGAAACATCTCTTTCGCCTTGCTGATGCGTACCGTTACATCTCACAACACGATTTGTGTCGCAAAACATAACTAGGTACTACAATTAATTGTTGGGCAATTAATTGTATGTATGCAGTTGTCAATGTAACAACTGTCTCCCGCGAGGCACCAGCGAAAACGCTTGGTCATACCTCCGAAACAGTGCCCGCTATTATACTTACGGCCCGCAAAATTGCAAGGCCTCCCTGTTGGTTAGGGAAATAGAGAGCGTCAAAGACGCGACTGTATTTCCTTTATAACCACAGGGGTCACAAGTGCAGACACTTCGCACAAGCGACCTCCCAGGGAGCTTTTGCGTTTAGCGTCCTGCCCATTCAGCATGTAAAAGAAAAAGGCGCATCCCATTGCTGGAATGCGCCATTTTGGTGGGTAGGGCGTGCGTAGCGCGCCCTACCCTGTTTGTGTGCTTAGGCCCCACAGGCCCGTTCGGCCCTGGCCTGCGAAACACCGGCCGGCCGGCCGACATTGACCAGCACGCCTCGACGGTCGACGACACAGGTCACGCCGCCGACCTGGAACTGCCTCGTCCCGTCGCGGGAGCCACGGTCTGCGACCGCCACCGGTTCTGCGTGTCGGCTCTTGCCTTCGCAGGCGCCGGGAGCGGGCTCGAACCACTTCTCACCGCTCCAGTACTCGCCGGGAGCGCCGCACATCGAGGCCCACGCGGTGTTCTTGTCGATGCCGCGAGGAAGCGCGCTTCGGCTCGAGATGACCACGATGTCTGCCATCGGCGACGGCTCGCTCGGATAGGTGATCTTCGGAGCGAAGAGACCCCCGAGCGGATTGCCGCCACCCTGACGGACATGCGGCCTCGTTGCGACGGGAGCACTCCCGGCCGCCGAACGCCCTGCCATCACCCTCGGTGCCGAATCGCCGTAGACCGCCTTGCGGATGATCGGGTCACGGAGAGCGGCTCGGTCACCTGCCTCTTTCCCGAACCTGGCTTCGACACGGTCGGCCAAGGCCGAGGTGTCCAATGCGTTCTGGATCCCCGGGCACCGACCGAAGGAATGGCTGAAGACGACGGCGTCGATGCCGAGCTGGCTGACTCCGAGTGAGGTCTGTGGGCAGCGAGCGCCGTAGGCGCCGACGGCAATGCCGGCCGGACTGTTGGTCTCGCTGTCGATGTTGGTCTGGCTATTGAACGTGACCTGTGCGAGAGCCGGCGAAGCGCCGAGCATTGCGAGTGCATACAGGACGATCTTGAGCTTCATCTGTCGTATCCTTTCTATGGATGCGGAGAACTTAGGTACTCATTGACAAAATTAAGCTGACAAGGTTCTATCACGCTTTTATAAAAAAATCAAGCCCCGGAGGGCTTGATGAGTAAAGTGGGACTGGGGAGGCCCTTGGCCTACATCCAGTTGAAATCCCATGTGTCGACAGTGCCGAGACTCGCCGTGAACTTGCTGCCGCTGGCGGCCAACGCGTTCATCCCGTCGAATTCGTAGCTGAGGCCATGACCCGCGGTACCGAACTTGGCGAAGCCTTCGCCCACGCCGGCGGAAGCGATGCTCACCTCCCCACCGACGGAACTGCCGCTGCCTTCGAAGGCGTGCGTGATGGCTCCGTTGACGTCCTTGGCGCCGTCGCCGAGGAACCGTCCCTCGAAACCACCCAACATGACGCCGGAGATGTCGGCCTTCGAGCCGCTGTCCGCTGCCTTGAACAGGTCGCCGAAATCGATCCGGCTGGTCGTCTTCGGACCGCCGCCGCCGAGCTTCACGTTGAAGGCTTCCGAGGCGAAGAATGCGCCCGTGCCGTTCTTGAACAGGGCATCGGTAAATGCCTGGAAACGATGCTCTAAGTCTGCCATTGTTACCCTCCTTCAGGGCTGTAGGTACTTGACCACGTGTCCAGAACCTTGCGGAACTGTAAACGTCTCTGTGCCTGGATTGGCTCCTGCACCTTACCATCGGAGCCTGCTCGGTCAATATTGACGCATCAGATTTTTGTGGCTTTAAGGCAAAAGAAAAACGCACCCGAACCGGAGTTCAAGTGCGTTGTGGGTGGGCCGCAAAGCGGCCCACCCAATTGTTTGTCGCTAGGCCGCCTACAGCCGACCGCAGCTGCCGCCATTGGCGAGCGCGTAGACTTGGCCGCCGACAGTGATGACGTTGCCTCCACAGAAGGCTCGCTGCTGCTTGCGCGACAGCGAGGCGAAGAGTGCGCTGGTCATCCCCTGCCGCGGAGCCTGTGCGATCACGACCGTCTGGCTGCGCCGATGTGCGCGAGGTTCACAAGCCACGCGCCCCATGGCCGCAAGTGCATAGCACGCTTCCGGACTGATCTGCGCGACGTAGACCGCACATGCGCCGAAGCAGTTCTCCAGATTCTGGCCCACAGCCATGGCCCGGAGAGTGTTGAGCAAGTCCTTGCACGTCGGATCCCAGGGGATCTCGAAAGCGAGACCGCCGCCGGCGGCCACAGCCTGGGCTGCTGCCGTCGGACAGCCGCCGCCCTCGGCGTCGATGTAGCCGAGATTCGGAACACCTTCCGAAAGGTCCGGCGCTTCGATGTTGATGCTCTGATTGCCGGTGCGCGCCGTCTGCTGTTGCCGTTGGTCGGAATTGCCACCTTGGCCACCGATGCCGACACCTTGGCCGCCCGCACCACCCTGGCCACCTTCGGCATAGTTCTGGTTCGTGTTGTCGACGACGACCCAGCTGTTGCCGCTACCGATGACCTTGGCACTAGCGTCAGCGTGCGCCTTGGCCCACGCTTGGGCTTGCGCCTTGGTGTTGAAGATGTTGGTGCTGACGACCGGGTCGACCGGCCGAGGATGATGCCTCGGCTTGTCCCACGCTGCGGCGGGACCGGCGAGGCTGAGGGCGACGATGATCGCCGCACCCCAGCCCAGAAAATTCAGTGACTTCATCTACAATGGCCCTCCTTAGGCCGTACTGCCCCGCTCTTGGGGGACGGGTTGAGAAGAACGGAAGGAACTTCCGATACTTACGCACAGCGCGTGAAGCCGGCCAAAAGTACTTAATAATGCCATTGAAGTCAATATTGACGTCAATGGCATTACGTTATTACAACATAGCACTAATTTTGCCCTCTACAACTCGGTGTATCCCTCACGGGCCAGGGTACGACACCGTCAAACCCTGAACTATCTACACAGTAGTGCTTGCCGTTAGAAAGTCTGCCAGAGATCGCGTAGGCGCTCGTCGACTCAGCGCAGCTGAAGTTTCGTGGAGGGTCGATGTCTCCGCACACACCGTCGTAGAACTGCAGTCGTGAGTAGTACACCTGTGCCGAGGCCTTGAGGCGTTCAGCATTCGCCTGCACTGAGGCATCAGTCCCCTTGCTCGTATCTACGAACGTGAGTACGGCATAGATAAAACCCGCCACTACGAGCGAGGCGAAAAAGAAAAAGAGCAAGCGAAACGCGTAGAATGCCTGTCTGTTTATCCGCATAGGCCTTGATACATATAAGCATAGCATGTCCTTCAAGTTCAGAAACAAAAAACCACCAACTAGGTTGGTGGCGGAAGGGCGCGTGCGCCCTTCCAGCGTTTCGTCACTGTTGTTCTGCGACCTCAGGCGCAAGTGCTCGGATGCGGTTTTGGATCGCCTCCACTTCCGCCTTCAGGGCGTCGATGTCACCGGCTTGGGTGTCATTGGTGCCCACAAGAGCGTCGTAAGCGCCCTGGAGTCTGCCGAGCAAACTATCCTGCTCTTGATCTGACGCCTCAAGGGCGGCGATCTTCCCGGCCAGCACATCGACTCGCTCGCCGAGCTCTTTTTTGAAAGCAGCAAGTGCTTCAGCATTCTTGGCGATCGCAGCTGCCACCTTGTCGACCGCCGGTTCGCTGGCCTTGAACTCAATGGCCCGCTCGGCGTCTCGGATGCGCTCAGCCGCCAAGAGCGGGTTCCCTGCTATCGCTTGGAGCACTCGATATTCTGCGAGCCCAGCCCGAATGCTATCGGGAGAATTTTGCGGCGAAGGCACCCAGAGCTTGCCTGCGGGTATGACATCGGGATCGCTGTGGCCGTTTTGCAGGGCGATCTCGTTGTAGCATTCCGAGATGGTGAACTCCTCGGCAGTGATGCCGCGTTCCCCATGCAGAAGTCTGCAGGCCTCCCCGAGGTAAGGACCCCCGGACTTGAAGTCGATCTGGGCCCAGACCTTGTACGGCGATGGTGAATCACTCGGCGGATTGACGCGGCGTTGCGCGTCGCCGAAGTTGTAGGCCTCCTCGTAGCTGGCCGAAGTCTCGGCGGTGGCCGCGAGCGGCGACAGAGCGAGCATAGCCAGTGCGAAGAGAGACTGGACGAGGTATTTGAGCATTGAGCTCTCCCTAGTGAAGCGCCTGGGCGCTAGTTGCAAGGATCTATTCGCCTTGGGCGTGACCTCCACTCACACCTAAGACCGGCCTTTCTTATACCACAATTACGGAAAAAAACATGGTTGCTCAATTTCGGCCCAATAAAAAACACCGACCAGATTTGGTCGGTGTTGGAAGGGCGCGAACGCCCTTCCTGTTTTCCTAACTGTTCGGGAGTAGCCCTGCAGCATCGAGGGTACGCTGCATGCTTTCCCATTCTTCGTCGAAGTCCCGACGAAGCTCATCGAGGTCTGCTTTTTGTGCGTCAAGCCTGCTCCGATGCGCATCGAGACGGTCGTCCTGTCCACGATCGTGGGCTTCGAGAGCTTCTACCCTCGAGAGCAAGGCTGCGTTCGTGGCCTCCTGCTCTCTGAAACGCTCCTCGAGGCCTGCGAGCAGTGAGGCATTGTAGTCCGCCACCTCATCCACGCTCGGTGCGACCATAACTTCGACGGCCCTTTCTTCAAGGACTGGGAAGAGGTATGGCTTGCCTCGCAAGAGGAAGAAGTCGTCATCGCTGTCGACCGTGCGCGGAAAGTTCTTGCGGTTCACCGCGAAGAAAGCCTTGCCGCATTCCCAATCGTCTCCGCACCATCCGAGGATGGATTCTCCGGGTTTTGCTGGCCGTCGCACCCAATCCAGGAACAGCGTGCCCTTCTCGCCAACAAAGCCGAGCTGGTGCACCTCGGGAGTGTGGTGTGCGGCGGCCGGGAGGCCGCTCGCGAGCGCGATAAGTATCGCGAAAGCTCTGATCACGCGAAGCATGGCGTCGCCCTACTTCGCGAGACCGCAGGCACTGCACTTGCCGCCGCCAGACCGATTCCGGACAGCGACATTGACGTTGGCGCCAGAATTGGACTCGGCGTTGGCGCCAGCGACTGCTGTGCCGCCGCCGATGTAGTACTGGTCACCGCCGCAGTTGTCGCCGCAATTACCTTTCATATCGGCGATGGCGATTCCTGCCGCACCCTGCACCAGCGCTGCCGGGACTGTGCCGGCAACAGCAACCGCTGCCTGCCCGCCGACCGTGGGTCCGATCGCGACCTCACCAGAGACCTGGTGAAGACTGCCATCCGGGCCGGGCCGGTAGAGCGCTGCCATGGTTGCCTGGGCATCGACCCCTGGCCGAGCGGTCGCTGCCGCGAAGACAGCGCCGTCAGGCATCTGGGTTGACACCACATTGGCGTTGGGTGCGCAGGCACCGAGGGAAACGAGGCCGATGAAGACGGCCGCGATCCTAACATATTTCATCATACCCTTCCTTTCTACACTGTGTGGATGCGGACGTCTCAGTTGCCGACGCCGAAGTTGTTTCCGAAGGTCGTCCACGTACCGCCAGGTATCACGCCTGAAACGCCAGGCACGTAGACGCAGCCACAGACATCGAGTGGAGCCAAGTAAGTGAAAGTTGTCGGATAGGTGACGACCCTCGCCTGCGAAGGCTCGATTGGCTTCACGAAGGCAATGTTGTTGCACGAGCGTTTTTCGCCCGTGAACCAGTGCACCACCACCCCATCGCCGAGGTCGACCGACAGTGCGCGTGGCTCGAATCCGAGCTGCTGCACACGGTCAGAGCCGACACCCGCAATGTAGTGGTAGTTCAGTTGGTGCGGACTCGCCCCGATGCTGTATTCGCCCGCCATAAGCTTCTGCTCGAGTAGTTCACATTTTGCGAGCGTGAGCCCAGGAACTGAGCCTGCTGGCACACCCTCACACTGCGCCCGAGCCGAGGCCGGCGTGGCGCCGTAGGTGTTAGCGTGCATTTCCTTCCAAGCAGTAGTTGCCGCGGCATCCCGGGGGAAACCAAGGCAGACCGCCAAGATCAACAAGGCAGCTGTTGCCCCCAAACGCAACATGTTGGTACTCCTCTATCAAAGTTCAGCTACGGCAGATCAGCCTAATGGCTGCCTGTCTAGACAAGCGATTCATACCACATTTTTATCAAAATTACAAGTGCGAGCAAGAAAAAACCACCCTTCGGTGGTTTTGTATGCAGGGCGCGAGCGCCCTGCATACAGAGGGACTGATTGGACAGACCCTAGTCCTTCTTGCCCTTCTTGAAGGAGAAGTCGATGTAGGCGCCGGCGGCTCCTTCGTTGGCGATGCTGGCCGGCATGCCGGACCTGTGGCTCATCGCCCCGCCCATCACCTTCACATGCTCGCCTGCGTAGGCGTCGAACTTGAAGCCTCCGTCGAAGCACTTCACGCCGCAGAGGTTGCCATCGGCGTCCATCTGGAGGTCGACGCCGCTATAGCCCTCCTTTGTGGCCTTGACGAAGCCGCTCTGACCGGTGAACTGACCGGCGCCGAAGCCACTGAAACCGGCAGTGCCTTCGATGGTCACTCCGAAGTTCGACTGGGGGTTGTGGCCCCAGTTGTTCTCCCAGGCCGCAGCCGCCGACGCGAGACCGAGGGCCATGAGGCCTGCGGCAGCGATGATTCTCAACATGATCTACTCCTTGGTGTATGAGGTACGGCTGCAAACAGCAACCCATTGGTCCCGCCGAAGCGGAACCGCGAGAAGAGACTTGGCCTCCCCGCTTCGTACGAAACTTTGCGTATCGTACATATCTAAACCTGAATTGTCAATGAAGGTTTATTCTGTCTCCATTTGTTTGAAGAAGCATTGAATGCTGTACAATCAGGAGCGTATGCAGGCTACAGAAACCATCGTGATGTCGGTCGGCGGTTCACTTATTGTCCCGGACCAGATCGACACTGCGTTCCTCGCCGAACTCAAAGCACTTATCGTACGAGAGACGACCGAAGGGGGTCGTCGTTTCATTATCATCACCGGCGGCGGCAAGACCGCTCGTCGCTACCAAGACGCCGCCGCGAGCGTGAGCGAGCTCACAAGCGAAGACCTCGACTGGCTCGGCGTACACGCCACCCGCCTCAATGGTCATTTGTTGCGTACTGTGTTCCGAGGTCTGGCACACCCGGTCATGGTGACCAATCCCGATGATGTGCTCGATGCTCCGAAGGACTTTAAACTCATCATCGCAGCCGGCTACCGTCCGGGTGCTTCGACCGACCTCCGTGCTATCCAGATAGCTGACCGTGTCGGCGCTACCAAAGCAATAAACCTTTCAAATACTGACTACGTGTATACCTCGAACCCCGAGACCGACCCCGACGCAAAGCACATCGAGGAGATAGAGTGGAGCGAGTTCCGCAAACTCATTCCTGAGGAGTGGGACCCGGGACTCTCTACCCCGTTCGACCCGGTCGCCGCAAGAGAAGCCGAGCGTCTCGGCATCGAAGTCGCGCACATAAACGGCAGCCGCCTGTCTGAACTAGACAACTACCTGACCGGGAAACCTTTCATCGGAACCCGTATACACTGATCTTTCACGCAAACCCTTTTACCCTGAAAACTTCTCTATATCATTAATGATATAGAGAAGTTTTTATTCTTTGTTTGCCGGCCACACGTTACGTATGCAGCGACTGCCAAACTGACTCTTGAGCTTCATGGAAACGCTCAGCGACCTCTTTGCAGTACGGATTGAAACGGTACACGTCTTCAAAAAGCTGTCGATCGTTGCGCACTGCATTGACCGCGTCCATCAATGACTGAAAAGAAAGCGTATCGATAGGAGTACGCTCGAAGCCGCCTTTCAGTATCGACTGGCTGATGTAGTGTGTGAGGAAAAGTGTGTTAGCTAAGAGCTCGTCGTGCTCGTCGCTTGTCATTGGCACCACGTTGAATCCGAGCGCAACTAGTGAACTTTGCACCGATTCAAACGCGCCTGCTGGCAGCTTGTCAGCGGTTGCGACGATACGCAGTCCCGTTACATCACCCCCTCGCTTTGCATAACTTTCAGGGCCGAACATCGGGTGGAGACAAAGGTATGGGCGTTCACCGAGAATCGAAGCGCACAACGCTTCGGTGTGTACCTTGACCGTCGCCACGTCAACAACCACGCTTTTTTCGGAAAGGTGCGGCAGCACTGCACGAAGCTGCTCTTCGTATTCGCTGATAGCGCCACACAGTATGACCACATCGGAACTTGCCGCGACTTCAAGAGGAAAGAAACGCACATGGTCTGGTTCGACACGCCGAGAGTATACGCGAACGACAGAGCCGGGCGCGAAGCGCCCGGCGAGTACTTCGAGGAATTGGCCGAAGTGTCCATGACCGATGATGCCGATCGTCCTACCTTCCATAGCCTATCTCTTTCAAAAAAGCATCTATTGCCTTGTAGAGCTGATCATGACTACCGTTATTCATGATCACGTGATCAGCAAGCGCCATCACCTTGGCCTTCTGCATGCCGTGCGGGTCCGGATCGTCGCGTTCGAGAACCTCATGTGCAGTAAACTCTTCGAAGGTGACCTGGTCAGTCTCAGAACGTCGCCCCTGTACTCGCTCAAAGCGAACGCGCTGATCTGCATCAACAGCCAGCAAGATCCCGCCTGCTGCCTTCAGCGTTTCTGCTTCAGCCAGCGCTCGGATCGATTCCACTGCTGCGTCCTGCACACCATCTTCACTCATACGACGCAGCGCTTCACGTACCAAAAAATCGTCACCGTGGGTTGCTCGCAGTTCGTTAGCAGTGAGGCGAAGCTGGTTGCGGGTTGGCTCAAGACCCGCAGGCACGTAGCCGCGAATGATCTTGCGGCTCGAGTAGTGGGTGAAGTCGTGGTGACGAACCAGGTAGTCGACGACACTTCCTTTTCCGGCTCCGTCTGTACCAGTGATACCCAACAGCATACTACCGGTTTCCTTTTGCGCCTCGCTTGCTGTGCCACGCTTCGTACACGACAAGAAGCGGACTAGCAATGAAAATAGAAGAGTATGCACCCGCTATGACACCGACTATGAGCACAAGTGCGAAGGTCTCGGTCACGCTGCTGCCAAAGATGTAGAGGGTCAAAAGTGCAATGAGTACAGTGAGCGAAGTATTGATGGAGCGAGCCATCGTTTCGTCAATGGCCTGGCCGACAATTTCCCCAAACGGCTTCGTGAGTGTGTAGGTCACTTCGGTACGAGTAACGCCGCCTGGCTCCTTAATCGTGTGCATATGTTCGGTGCGATTCTGTTTGAGTTTCTCACGAACACGGTCGAAGATCACGATAGTGTCGTTGACCGAGTAACCGAGGATGGTCAAGAGGGCCGTCACAAAAAGAATATCCACCTCGACACCAGAAAAATGTCCAAGCAGGCTCATGGCGGCGACCGGCACGAGCACATCGTGCCCGAGTATGAGCGTTACAAAGAAGCCGTACACCCACGAACTCACCGGTGTGCCGACACCCATGAATGCGAATGCAACGTAGACAATGGTGAGGGCAATCACAGCCCCGATAGCCCACACCGCCTTATCCTTGAGTTCAGTACCGATGGAGGGTCCGATGGAGGTGAACCTAGCTATCTCACCACCCTCACCGATGCTCTTGAGTGCTGTCTCTAGCTTCGCACGTTCTGCTTCGCTCAAATCGCGCGTCGAAACGAGATATCCTGAGCCATTTTCACTTTCTGACTGCCTTACGGATGTACCGCCGAATTCGAGCTCAGCAACTGTGGCCTCTACCGCCTCCTTTTCAGGCACAGTGGAATAGCGAACCTCCATGAGCGAACCGCCCGTGAAATCAATACCAGCTTTCAGTCCGAACGTTGCAACAATGAGCGCCGAACCACCAACGATGATGGCCGCGATGATGAGAAATATTTTCTTGTTACGAATGATGTGCATAGGAGTGATCACTTCTTTACGAGACCAGTACCAAAGAGGAACGGCCAGATACCGCTATCGCTTCGCTTCACGTTAGGCAGAGCTACAAGTAGCGTTCGCGTGAGCGTGATGGCCGAAACCATTGCAACGATAGTGCCGAGACCGAGCACGAGCGCAAAACCCTTGATGAGCGACGTACCGAACCAGAAGAGCACGATAGCTGAAAGGAGACCGGTCACGTTGCTGTCGCGTATTGCACTCCAAGCACGACTGAAACCCTCGCGCGCTGCATCGCGACTCGACTTCCCTGCTCTGAACTCTTCTTTCATGCGTTCAAAAACGAGCACGTTGGCGTCCACAGCCATACCCATCGAGAGTACGAAGCCAGCGAGACCAGCCGCTGTAAGCGTGACCGGGATGAGCATGAAGAGTGCCATCGATATGAGCACGTAGATGGCGAGTGCAACAGAAGCAATGAGCCCTGGCACACGGTACCAGAAGACCATGAAGAGGGAGATCATGATAAAACCGAAGAGACCAGCGGTCAGACTCTGCTCGATAACGCCTGCGCCGAGCGTAGCGTCGATGGTTTGTGTCGATGCAAGCGATATTGGTACAGGGAGCGCTCCAAAATTGAGGTTCTCAGCCAGATCTCGTGCTTCCTCAGGCGTGAATCCTCCAGAGATGGTTGCTTGACCACCAGCTATTGGTTCATTGATGCGCGGAGCCGAAATAAGTTCGCCGTCAAGGAAAATGGCGAGGTTCTCGTTGGTGTGCTCGGTGGTTATCTTCTTGAAAAGTTCAGCACCTTCGTCGTTGAATACTATAGAGACGATAGGTTCGTTCGCGAGTGAGCCTGTCTGGTTACCAGCAAACTGCAAGGAAGCACTCTTGAGGTAACGGCAGGTAAGACCGGTCTCTATGTACGGATCCATTTCTGAGACGAGCTGCCCGTTGACCTTCACATTCCCGATGACCGCTTGGCCAGTGGTAGAAGAGGTGCTAGCGATGCTGCCTTCAAGCGCAGCTGCGCTATCCTGCGCAGCGAGTACCTCTTCATCGACGAGCTTGAACTCAAGGAGCGGAGTACGTCCGATCTCTTCTACTGCCTCAGACACATCGGTCACCCCTGGCAGCTCAATAACGAGGCGATCTGTCTGCTTCTCTGAGACAAAACTCGAACGCTCCACGTACACGACCGGTTCAGAAACACCAAAAATGTTTATGCGCTTCTCCACCACCTCGCGAAGTACGTTCATGAGCGCTGGCACCTCAGAAGCATCGACGCTGCTCACGTCGGCTTCGTAAATGAGATGGCTACCGCCTGCCAGGTCAAGGCCGAGCTTAAAGGGATGCTTCGGATTTTCACTGAAAGTGTTCGAGTACACGAAGTAGCCTATGACTGCAGCAATACCGAGTACAGCGAGCGCCTGAAAGATTCGGATCACACCCTCTCCTTCTTTGCTCTCTGTTGTCGTTTTACCTGATGCTGCCATAGGACGATATAACCGTTCATGTATATCACACTTTGAATAACTGAGCCACTGTACACCCTTTATTTGACAGATGCCAACAGTGCGATATTTCGTAGCAAAACCGCGACCGTGATAGGGCCGATACCGCCTGGAACTGGGGTGATGATGGACGCCTTTTCTGCACACGCTGGATCTGCGTCTCCTACCAGCACCCCACCATCTTCGGAGGTACCAGCATCGAAGATGGCCACGCCCTCTTTGATCATGGGGGGTTTGATCAGCTTGGGAACGCCTGCCCCAAGGATGAGCACATCGGCTTGAGCGATAGCTTCCTCGTTATTTGTTGACTCTTCTGTAAGCACAGTGACATTAGCGCCCTGATTTCGTGCGAAGATTGCCGCCGGCAGACCAACCAGTCGACCCTGCCCTACCACTACCACATTGCGATTTGCGAACGGAACACCGTAGAGCTTGGCGATCTCGACGATAGCTCCGACGACCGGTGAGTATACCGGGTCAGCGGAATCACTCTGGTGCAGCCCGTCAGCATCGTACGTCGTCGGCACGGCTGCTAAGACAGCTTCGGTATCGATGTGCTTCGGCAGCGGCAACTGGACCACGATGGCGTCGGTCTGCATCGTGAACCGAGTAATGGAGGTGACCATCTCCTCGGTCGTACTCAACTCGCCGAACTCGATGACCGAAAGTGCTACGCCCGCTTCTCTGGCTCGCTTGCGCTTAAGCTCCAGATATTTCTGCGTCTCAAAATTCGGAGCACAGGTAACGATCATCGCGTGCGGTGCATGCGAAAGGTGCGAGACCATGTTGCTGGTCTCGCGAATGATGCCTGCTGCAATGGCTTTGCCGTCGACGATCATAGTGAAGAGAAAGGTATCACGAACCCGTCCGTGAGAGAACTGTGTTGATCGTTTTGAGGACGATCTCTATATCTAAGAGCAGCGAACGATGACGAAGGTAGTACAGGTCGAAAGAAAGCTTGTCGATCGTACGCGGCACATCGACACCCTGCCGCGGCACATCGAAGTTATTTATCTGCGCCCAACCAGAAAGGCCCGGCTTAATGAGATGACGCAGTCGGTAGTACGGTATCTCCTTTTCATAGACTGAGACCAATGCTGGCATCTCGGGACGCGGACCAATGAAAGAGAGTTCGCCCTTGAGCACGTTCCAGAGCTGGGGCAATTCATCGATGCGGAAGCGCCGCAGCTTAGCACCGAGCGGTGTGACCGCGAGCGTACTCTTGAGGCCCTCGCTGCCAGTATCGCGTCCGGTCATAGTGCGAAACTTGAGCACTTTGATGATGCGCTCATTGCGGCCTACTCGTTCAGTGGTATAGAAGATCGGACCTTTATCCATGAACTGCATGAGCAGTATGACCACCGGAAAGATGAACAGGCAGGGGAACAGCAGGATGCAGGCACCGAGGAGGTCGATCCCTCGCTTCATGACATCGTACGCGTAGTGCGGCGAGCGCAGCTGCATGTGCTCGAGCATCCAACCTTCGTTAATGACCGATGGCGGCAAACGACTGAAGAGACGTTCATATAATTCAGCGAGACTATAGAAGCGCACTGGCCTAGATGAAAAGGTAGCACCGAAAAAGATCGGGGTGAGACGTGCTACGACCGCGTCGCTCGTATCAGCAACTATCATGTCGACTTGATTGCGCTTCAAGTACGTTTCGAGGTGATCCTTGAGCGCATCTGCATTGGTGTAAATGGAGGTATCGATGTGATCGATGCCGACCTGCTTGAAGTACGGACTGACACGAAGAAGATTTTCAGTCGCACGCACCTCCTCCCCGCTTCCGACGAGCAACACTCGGAGCGAACGTGGCGGCTGAAGCTTCGGGTACAAGTACAATCGCCAGAGTGCAATAAGTGCGGTTGAGATGATGAGGTAGATGATGAGGTTCGTCTTCGGAGCAATGGTGAACGGAAACGCGAAGAACAGCGTCATTCCGATGAGCATGTTGATGGTCTGAGTACGCAACACCAACCCAGGCAGGCGTTTGCGATCGAAGGCCATCGAATCGTCGTAGAGACCGACGATCAAAAAGATCAGCATCCAGGCGATGAAGAGGATGGAGAAAGGGGCCAGGTGGAGGGACAGCGCCTCACGGTCTGGAAGCGAACCGTAGCGCACGGTAAGCGTTAAGACCAGCGCTACCGCCAAAACAATGAGGTCACCAACGAACAGGAGCCCGTTCTTTCGGCGATGGAATTCCTGCATAGAGAACTCAATTTAAGAATATCGCCAACCCAAAACCCGACCAGTTTTGAGCAGAAGGTTGCCGAAACGAACGAGCCATAGCAACCTCTGGTGAGCGAGTTTCGGCAAGTTTATGCCAAAAGTGGGCTGGTGACGGTGGCGAAACAATAAGCATAGTAAGGGCGATAGATAAATAACGTATCAAGTTTTGTGGTATTTTTGAATTGAGTTCGCTTGGGATTATAATACGCGGTATAGAGCCCTGCGCAAGCGCTTTTTAGACCTATTATGCCTGCCACCAATAACAAGAAGCGCATCCTTTTCGTCATAACAAAGGCCAATTTCGGTGGAGCTCAACAGTATGTGCTCGAGCTCGCCGCAGCCGCGAAGACCCGTGGACACAAGGTCGCGGTCGCTGTCGGAAGCGAAGGCACGCTGACCGAGCGTCTGCACGCACTCGATGTCGAGGTATTCATTACAACCGGTCTTCAACGCGACATCAGTCTCCTCAAGGAATGGCGGGCGTTCCGCTCACTCCTTTCGGTGATGCGTGAATGGAGACCAGAGGTGGTTCACATCAATAGTTCCAAGGCGGGCGTCCTCGGCTCGCTGGCAGCCAGGATCGCACGCGTTCCGCGCATCATCTTCACTGCACACGGTTGGCCATTTTTTGAAGATCGTTCTTGGCTCTGGCGGGCAATGGCATGGAAACTCTCATGGTACACGGTACTACTCTCACACCGCACCATATGCGTTTCAGAATACGATCGTACGCACGCACGTTTTCCCCTATTGAAAAGCAAGCTCGTCCGCATCTACAACGGTGTCGAAAAGCCGTACCTCTTCGCTCGCGAAGAAGCACGTTCCCTACTCTTTTCTTTCCAGGAGCGTGAAGCCCACCGCGACGACCTCCACTTGGTCGCTATCGGGGAGCTCCACCCCAACAAGAACCTCGAGACGCTCTTGTATGCACTGGCTGCTCTCAAGCGCACTGACAGCAGTATGCGATTTTTCCTGACCCTCATGGGTAGCGGAGAACTCGAAGCACACCTGCAGCGCATGGTGCGCGATCGTGGTCTTGAGAGCCGAGTGCACTTTGCTGGCTTTGTGAATGATCCGTACAACTACCTAGCAGCCTTCGATGTGCTCGTCATGCCCTCCAAAAAAGAAGGTTTGCCGTTCACTCTTCTCTATGGACTCGCGGCTGGCATTCCCATGATCGCGAGCCGGGTCGGTGGCATCCCCGAGATACTCACGAACGCTCCGCACGGCCAGCTCATCGACCCTAAACGACCGGCAACCTTGATGAACGCGCTGCGCAACGCCTACTACGAAAGAAAGGAATTCGGTTCTGCACTCGCTCCTCACGAACTAGGCGAATTCGCTCGTTCGCGCATGCTCGAACACACGCTTGCACTGTACGACTAACTACTCTTCCAAGATCGTGATCTGACCGGCCGGCGCTCGCCTCTGTGCTAGGCGGGCCATGGCCATTACCATTCCTAGTGCCATGAACTCGGTCATGAGGTGCGTACCACCGTACGACAGAAACGGCACCGTAGTACCGGTAACAGGCAGGAGACCAATATTCATACCTATATGCACGAAAAAGTGGCTCACGAGGAAAATAGCCACACCGGTAGCGAATAACCGCTCGAAGTTTGTGGCCGCCGCTACAGCAAGAAAGAGGAGGCGCCAGATGAGGAGTCCGAAGAGCGAGAATAGAAAAGCAACTCCAACGAGCCCCCACTCTTCTGCGAAAGCTGCAAAGATGAAGTCCGTCTCGTACTCGGGAAGGAATTGCAATTTCGATTGCGTGCCGTACCCTATCCCCTTTCCGAGCATTTGGCCGGAACCAACCGCGACCGTTGACTGATACGCGTTGTACCCTGCCCCTTGAATATCTGAAAGCGGATCTAGGAAGGTTCTGATGCGGTCTTTCTGGTAGTCTTGAAATCCGAATTT
Organism: uncultured Candidatus Saccharibacteria bacterium; assembly: GCA_964442205.1. Classification (GTDB taxonomy): domain Bacteria; phylum Patescibacteriota; class Minisyncoccia; order Phycocordibacterales; family UBA918; genus OLB19. The sequence goes on from CAYTYF010000016.1 coordinate 16,251, forward strand.
CCACAATCCTCCGAACGCGAGCGTGCCAATGAGAAATACGATAGCGAGGTGCTTAAGACGAATACCTGACACGAGGACCAGACCAAACCAGATGGAAAAAAGGATGATGGCCGATCCGAAGTCGGGCTGCACGAACACTAGCGCAAAGACCATGAACGCGTATACACCAGACACGATGATGTGCTTAAAGTCGCCGATGAGCTCATGCCGCTTGCTGAAGTACTTTGCGAGTACCGCGATGAGCACCACCTTAGCCGGCTCCGATGGCTGCAACGAAAAGAAACCGAAGTTGAAACGACTTTGCGCACCGAGCGTGACTTCACCAATGATAAGCACCAACCCAAGCAAGCCGAGTGTTGCTAGATAGATGATGAAAAGCGTGTTGCCAGTGCGCAGGAAACGATAATCAGGTACCAGCGCCAAGAACATAAGGAGGAGCGCGATGCTTATCCAGATGATCTGCCGCTCAAAGAAAATGTTCTCTCCTTGGTAGGAGTACATGGTCACGAGGCCCATGACGCTGAGGAGAAAGGCCGGCACCAGGAGATAAATATCACAGCCAGAAAAAAGGTGTCGAAGCGCACGCATGAGCCTTCAGTATATTAGGGAAATAGGAAGCGTCAAAGACGCGACCATATTTCCTTTATTCAGACGCTTCGCACAAGCGACCTCCTAGGGAGCTTTTGCGTTTAGCGTCCTGTAGGTGGCAAAGGAAACCTGCAACTTGACCAAGGGTAACCCTAGGCAAGCTGCCTAGGGTTACCCTTGGTCAGCTCTGGCAGTAAATTAAAAATACGTGTTTTGAGCCACGCAGTCTGCTTCAGAGTACGCCTTCAAAACCTTTAGCTACGAGGCGCCGAGTTGCGAAAGCATGAGGCGTATGTGGTTATACGATGAATGCTTGAGTGACGAAGGCAACAAAGTAGATAAAGGTTTTGGAGCGTACTCACTGTAACGGTGCAAAGCTGGTAGAGGTTTTAGGTACTATATCTATAACCGCAATACCATCCTCACAAATATCGATAGAGATCTTTTGGTAGACCTGCATAAGATCTTCAATAGTAGGCGCCTCGAAGAATTTATCTTTGTCACTCGCGAGCTCCCTAATGAGTTCAACGTCACGCGAGATGGTCCCATCCCCGCTCTTGAAGCCAGCACCGAAGCCGATCGTATACACCAGTGCGCCACTTGCCTTCGCCGCAGTAGCCGCATCACGAGCCACTTGCGCCGCGTATTCCACATCGCGTTCACCCTTCTCATTGAGCGGCCTGGTCACATCGCCGTCGGTGAGCAGAATGATCACTTTGCGTGCATTGTCGCGGTGTCGGCCGCTGAGGAGTTCGCTCGCGGCTAGATTGAAGGCGGCGCCCATATTGGTGTACTGCGTGCCATTGGTTCCCATCACGGTACCAGCAATAGCGTTAATTGCTTCGGCTTTGTTGCTCGTAAGCACCTGCTCCATTGGGTTTGTTGGCTCGGTCGCGTAGGAGAGTATCGCCACTTGGTCGTTCTGATGCAGCTGCTGCACGAAGGTCTGAGCAGCCTTCTTTGCACTCTCGAGCGGTTCAGGTGGGTCGCCGCCATCAGCAGCCATAGAGCCAGAACGGTCGAGCATCACCACGATGTCCGAAGGAACCTCGCAACTGCGCACTGTCGTAGCTATCGGTTCAGGCCAAGTGAATACGAGCTTCTGTTCAGAACGTGGAGCAAAGCGTTCAATGAACGTACGTGAGGAGGTGAGCGCATTGCCGGTCACATCGAAGATAGTGGCGACTATTTCTACATCACGTGCTTCGGAAAGCGCAGTGTTCTCAATGGTAGCTTCAAGACGCGGCTGCACATCTGAGTTCTTTATCTCGCGGCTAACGACGCGGAACTGGTTTCTACCCTGCTCTGCCGGCTGCCACAACGGAACCTCTTCCAGCTTGATGAAGGTCTGCGTCGGTACGCGACCGCCGGTCTCAATACGCTGCTCAAAGATCGGATACACGCTGTTTGGAGGAAGTATTGTCGTGCCTTTACGCTCTGCTATAAGGCCGTTCTCATCGTGAAGTGAGAAAACGTAGCTCACTGCTGGTGCAGCTGCTACCCGGTTGTTGTTCTCCACGTATGCAACGGCGTTGTACTGCCCATCCACCACTCGGAAACTTCTCGACCACAGTACGGTCGGAAGCGTGACGTCAGCAGCACAGATGCGCACACAGGCGCCACCACAGTCGATGCCGCGTTCGTTGCCGTTCTCTTTGAGGTCGAAGCAGCTTGGGGGCGCAGTGAAAAAGAGTGCGTACATCGAGACACCGATGAACGCTACCGCGAGTGTGGTTCCGACCGCGTACTGAACGCGTCGCCAGAATGCCCAAGCTCGAAATGCCATGAGCCTATTGTAGCAAAGGTATGCATCCTCGCTGCGTACCGTATGAGCATAAAAAAGCGCCCACACAAGTTGGGCGCAAAAGCGGTGGTCGGGAGCTACGCTCGAACCACAGGAGGCGGAGCCTTCCTGACAGCACTCGCAACTGCGAGCTCAAGTGTCGCGTATCCGACTTCAAGACGTTACAAGTTTTTCTATGTAACTTTTGATGATGGATAGCTTGCCGAGCAACATACAGCCAGCCTGTACCATGGTCTATTTGTGTCTGGTTCCAGACACGCAGAACCGACCACCGCTGCCAGATTTATACCATTATTATTTTAAATGGCAATGATCAGCAGTTTTATGGAGTAACTAGTCTATCTCCCGAGCTACGAACGTACCGTCATCGAGCTCACCATGAATAGTGACGTTCTGGCCGAGCTTAAGACCGAGCTGGTCCTCAGGGGCTGACACTCCCGGACTCACGATCTCGTGCATGTCGACACGGATGAATTCAGTACCGTCATCGATAAGCGCGTAGACGACCATCCTTCCCCGCTTCTGATCCATTGCCTCTTCGAAACGAACCAGCCGACCTGAGATGGCCACCAACTGTGTGTCGCTTGTTACTCGATCGTCACTCGTGGTCGCAGTCGGAGAAGTGCGGGTGATAGTAGGTTCTGATACTTCTATCTTGGTATCGTCATCGGCTTTTTCTTTTCCTTTAAAAAAGTTTTCAACGTCGGTCGTGAGGTACAAAATGACCCCGATCAACGCAACTATGATGATGTACAGTGTCCATTTTGGCATATCCCCCATTATACCATTGTTTTTAGCCGTACTTTTCGATTGACTTTATATTGAAAACATGCTATAATTTACATTGAGTTAGCACACCAAAATTACATAGGGAGAGAAAGATGGGTTATCGCAAACCCCACGGTCACACTGGCATAAGCGGCATGATCATATCGCTCGGCGACGAGCGCGACGACCACGCCGAGGGCTTTCACTGCCCCAGAAACGCCTTCGTCTACATCGACGAACTCTCGGTCGACGACCTGGTGTTTGTTGAGTTTGAACTCGACGAAGATCACGATGAGGTTGACGAGGAAATGGCGTTCGACGGGCACCTCAACTTCTTCGCCAGTGAACGCCACGTGGACAAGCTTAACGATGAGTTGGTTGACGAATTCATCGATGACTGCTGGCGGCTTGGGTTGAGCTGGCGAGAGGTCACAACGGAAGCGTACGTGGCGGCAGTCGTCGCCACGGATTACGACCTCATCGACAACGAACTCGATGTCACTCTCTGCACACAATGCGGCGGCTCTCGCCACACTCGGCTGGACCTCATGGTCCGGATGAAACACGCCGGCAGCGACATCGAGCTACGCCGTGAACGCAACCGACCCCTTCGGCGCAAAGGTCGCAACCGCCAGATCTGGTGGAAAGGCTTCGCAGATCGTCGGCGCGAGGATATTCGCTTCGAGAGAACGCGTATCGCGGAGACCTGGTCACAGGACACGCCGCCGGTCGAAGACCACCTCGATGCACTGGCTGCGATGGATGAGGAGCTCGACACGCCCTACGCCTCTATCGCCGC
>CAYTYF010000017.1:0-6001 GCA_964442205.1 uncultured Candidatus Saccharibacteria bacterium
GAATAGACCCGAAGCAAGCAGCGCTAAGAAGGAATATACCGACCAGAGGGTGCCAAGGATACCGAAGACAGCAAAGCCGCCCCCGCCGCCAACCGCATCAACGAGACCGTTGTAATTAACACCGATACCGAGGGGGTGTTGAATAGGGATGGTTGTAGAACCATCCGCGACCGGAGCGGCAACACTAGCCAAGAGGCCCGTTGTCAAAGACCTTTTTACCGATGTCAAAGAGTCGTAGATCGCCTGCATGTGGTGCTATATATTGTACCCCAACCGGTAGCGCCTTCCCGTTGCGTTCAACAGTGCCGGCCGGAATTGAGATAGCAGGAACGCCAGTAAGGTTCACCGGTACAGTGAAGATGTCCTGCTTGTATACAGAGACAGGATCTTCGAACTCACCGAAGGTGAAAGCGGGTGTAGGTGCAGAAGGTGTGAGCACGAGGTCTACAGTTTCAAATACTTTACTGAGCTCCTCGCGCATCAACACACGAGCTGCCTCGGCCTTGCCGTAGTAGGCATCGTAGTAACCGGAAGAAAGCACGTAGGTGCCGAGCAGTATGCGACGCTTCACCTCAGCGCCAAAACCGGCAGCGCGGGTCTTTTCGTAGACCTCGAGCAATGTGTCGCTGTCAACAGAAAGACCGTAGCGCATGCCGTCGTAGCGTGCGAGGTTTGACGAGACTTCGGCCGGCATCGACACGTAGTACGCGGCGAGACCTTTCTCAAAGAGTGGTAACTCAACGTCGACAATGGTGTGCCCAGCAGCCTTAAGAGAAGCTATGTGCGTCTCGAAGACCTCAAGGACATCTGGATCGACACCGTCTTTGAAGAAGGCTCGAGGAATGCCAATAGTGTACTTCTCTTTTGCAGGTACGGCCGGGTAGGTGTCAGGCTTGATGGTGGTACCGTCGTGCGAATCGAGTCCAGCCATGATGCCATGCACGAGCTCAGCGTCGGCGACAGTGTTAGTGAGTGGACCAGCCTGGTCAAGACTCGAACCCATCGCAATGAGGCCGTAGCGGGAAACAGCACCGTAGGTCGGCTTGAAGCCAACCAAACCGCAGTAACTCGCTGGCTGGCGGATAGAACCGCCGGTGTCGGTACCGATAGCGACAGAAACCGCACCCATGGCGACGGCAGCAGCAGAACCACCAGAAGAACCGCCTGGTACTCGCGAGGTGTCGTGTGGGTTCTTGCTCGGACCAAACGCAGAGTTCTCAGTCGAAGAACCCATAGCAAACTCGTCGAGGTTGGTGGAACCTACGAAGACGGCACCTGCAGCGCGCAGGCGCTCGACAATGGTCGCGTCGTAAGCGGCAGTGTAGCTCTCGAGTATCTTCGAACCGGCGGTGGCCTTCTTCCCTTTCACAAGGATGTTGTTCTTGAGCGCGACCGGAATACCACAAAGTGGTGGCGTAGCGGCACCTTCGTTCTTGAAACGCTCTGTAGCAGCAAGGGCCTCCTTGCGTGCATCTTCGTAGACCTCGAGGAAAGCGTGTATTTCGCCGTCGCGCTCTTTGATGCATGTAAAAAAATCTTCAACCGCTTGTATCGGCGTGTACGAACCTTCTATGAAACGAGCGCGCAAGCTCGAGATGGTCAGTTTATTCGGCATTGAGTATCTTCTTAACTACCAGGTAGCGACCTTTTCGCTTAGGCGCCTCTTTAAGCAGTGTCTCGGTGAAAGCATCCGGTTCATTGCTCACTTCGTCCTCGCGGAATACGTTGCGCAGCGGGCCTGCGACCTTCTTCACTTCCCCGCCCGCAATGTCAGACACGACGCTCACGTACGAGAGCACGCTGTCGATGTCGGTGCGGAGCTTCTCAGCTTCGCTGTCGGTGATGGCTATTCGCGCCAGGCGCGCGAGGTGGATGATGTCTTCTTTTTGCATAGGTTACGCCAGATCCTCGGCATCATAGCACAACGGCATTGATCGTGAAATCAGCCGATACGTTTCAGAAACTCGGCTTCTGTGATGACCCCGACACCAAGTTCTCGCGCCTTGTCAGCCTTGCTGCCAGCGTTCTCGCCGATCACCACTAAATGGGTCTTTTTGGAGACGCTGCTGGAGGCAGTGCCACCATGCGCACGCACAAGCGCTTCGGCTTCGTCGCGTGCGAGCGAGGTGAGCGTGCCGGTGAAGACTATGGTCTGCCCGGCAAGCTTGCTGCTCCGTTTCTTCTTCGGTTCTTGGATATCGAGGTGTGAGACCAGCCGCTCGAGTTCGTCGGTATGCTGCTTTTGCCCAAACCAGGTCTCTATCGACTCAGCAACAATGTCGCCGATTCCATACACTGCCGCCAATTCTTCCGCGGTAGCCTGCTTAATGGCATCGAGGGTGGTGAAATGCTCTGCCAACACACGGGCAGTCTCTTCACCGACGTTATCAATAGAAAGTGCCACGAGCAGTCGTTCGAGCGGTACGGTGCGGCTAGCATCGATAGCATCGATGGCATTCTGTGCAGACTTCTCCTTGAAACCTTCCAGCGTGAGAAACTCGTCCTTGGTAAGCGTATACAGATCGCTGGCGGTGTTAATGAGCTGGCCGTCGAGTAGCGCGTCGATGTTTCGTGGACCGACGCCGTCGATATTCATCGCATGCTTCCCTACGAAGTGATAGAGCCGCTGGCGGTGAAGGAAATCAGAGTCGCGAACCACGCACCGATAGGCGGCATCGCCAGCCACACGCTCAATGCGGCCATCGCCGCCGCAGCCTTCGACAAAAGTCGGAAATTTGTACGGCTTGGCACTCTTTGGTCGAAGTTCTTTGATGACCATGAGCACTTCCGGGATCACATCACCCGCCTTCTGGAGGACGACCGTGTCGCCGATGCGCACATCGAGCCGCGCTATCTGGTCTTCGTTGTGCAGCGTTGCGCGAGATACGGTAGAGCCGTCGATCAGGACCGGTCGCAGGTGTGCGACCGGAGTTACGACACCCGTGCGTCCTACTTGGAGCACAATATCCTCGACAACTGTTGTCGCTTCAACAGCTTTGAACTTATAAGCAATACCGAAACGCGGTGCTTTGGCTGTGTACCCCAAGGCACGCTGCTGGTCTATCCGGTTCACCTTGAGAACCGCACCGTCGATGCCATACGGCAATGTGTCCCGCTTCTTCTCCCAGCGCTCATAGTACTTCTGGATATCCTTGAGCGAATCGCAAACTGCGTAATTAGGGTTCACCGGCAAGCCGAGCTTCTTGAGCAGTTCAAGCTCGTCCTCCTGGGTGCTTGGTCGAGCGAGTGTGGTCGCTAGCGGTTCGAAATGATCGATGTCGTACGAAAAGAGCGACAGGTTGCGCTTGCTCGCAACCTCTGGGTCGAGCTGGCGCAGACTGCCAGCTGCTGCATTGCGAGGATTAGCGAAAAGCGGTTCTCCCGCAGCTTCACGAGCTTTGTTAATGCGCTCGAGCTCCTTCTCTGCGAGCCACACTTCGCCCACGCAAATAAGGTCGACTTTCATCTTGAGTTCCTGCGGAAGCGTCTTGATGGTCCTCGCAGTATGGGTCACGTCTTCGCCGATGACACCGTTGCCACGAGTTGCTGCGCGCACGAAGACTCCTTTTTCGTACACGAACACCACCTTGAGTCCGTCTATCTTGTGCTCGGCGACATAGGAGATCTGTTTGCTGTCGGGTGGCAGTTCAAGCCCGCGAGCCACCCGTTCTGTCCATTCACGAAGCTCGTCTTCGGTGAAGACGTTGTCGAAAGACCACTGCCGCACTGCGTGCGTCACCTTTGCGAAGGCCTCATTCGGAGCCCCGCCGACCCTGCTCACGACCGCGTCATCACTGCCTGCGAGCAAGCGAAGCTCAGCCACGAGCGAGTCGTACGCCTCGTCGCTGATCTCGGGAGCGTCGTGTTCGTGGTAGCGCTGCTGGTGGTAGGCGACGAGCTTTTTCAGCTCTTTGATGCGCTTAGTTTCGGCCATAACGGCCTAATAGTACATTGTGTTATGGGCTACTTCAAACTCGAAAAAGTTACTATACATAACATGACTCACTTAAAAGAGCTCAAAAAATGTTTTGAGACGAGGCGCACAAGCGAGGGAACATGAGACGTACTTAATGTACGGTGAATGTTATCGAGCGTAAGTGCAACAAAGTATCAGAGCGTTTTTTGAGCTCTTTTAAAACTCTGCAGTCAATTCGCGTTGAACTGAGAATATACTAGACTCAACCTGACTACACGACCGGTTGTACCCCTGTGAGATGACCACTGTACAACGGTCACCCTCATCGCAGTCGGTCGGTACGCGGCCCACGTCATGATTGGTGATGTCTCCGCCGAAAGCGTCGATGGTGTTGATCTCAACCTTGAGACAGCGACTCTCTCCATTGACCGGCATGTTGAGTTCGAATTGGAGCACGTTCTGCTGCGCGTCTGGACCAGGATTGCCTGGTGTTGATCCCTGCATAGCGGTGAAATCAAGCGTAGATGGTGCCACGTTGACGCACACCACGTTGTTGAAATCACTATCCACGCTGTTGGTGTCGTAGAGCTCGGTCGCGAACTGCTCGCGCCAGTAGCGACCACACTCCATACCGAGGTTGGCCATCTGGAAAGCAACCTCAGACTCGCGGCTGGTGGCTGAGAGATTGAGCTGCTTCAGCGCGACCGCCAAGAGCGTGAGGCCGATAGCCAAAACCACACTCGAAATGATGAGCGCGAGGAGGAGAGCGAAGCCGCCCTCGCTTCTCTTTAGTTGGCTAGTTGGAGAAGTCATAAATATTGAAGAAACTACTCCTCAGCGACACCGCCTTTTGTCCACCAAAGAGATTCGAGTTCCAGGTCACTGTCGAGCTAGCAACCACTTCCCTGGTACCGATGCGCTGAAGCTGCAAAACGCGAGTGAATTTGGTCTGTGTACCGCCGGTACTCACTGAGAAGCGAGTACGGTCTGCGTTAGTATCGAGATACAGGACACAATTGCCACCTCCGTTGTTGCATGCGCTAACCGTGTAGTATGGATCACCATCGTTATTCCAGGTGATGGAACAGCCATTCGCTGCAAAGCACGAAGCCATCGCACCGCCGGTCGTCCAATCCCAGACGTTATTAGACCCAATGTTCTTGAGCGCCTCTTGATTGCGTATCGCCATGACCGACTCTATCTGCTCCTGTGCCAAGAAGATGGCGGTCGTTTGGTCTGACACGAAGATACCGGTCTGGATGCCCTTGGCAGCAATGGTCATCGGACCAACGATAGACAAAAGCAGAATAGAAACAGCAACAAGTGTCTCGACGAGTGAATATCCTTTTTTTGTAGTCACTTTTTTCATACGTTTATACATCGAGAAGGATCTGTGACACCGTGGTTTGGATCTCGAACTCGCTTCCGGTCGAAGCGCCAGTACCAACCCAGCCCGAAAGGTAGATAGTGACGGTCGGTGTGATGTCGTCGCCGCGCTCGCTGCCGGTCACTACGAAATCGAGCTCCTCGATGTTCACGTCGGGCGAGGTGACCGGCACCCAGTCCGGGTCCTCACCTAAACGGCGCTCGATAGCAGCGTTGTTGAGTCGGTACGCAATACGCTTGGAACAGCCCGCTCCGCTACAGACCATACTCGTGATACTGCTACCGCCCTCATTGAAGGCAAAGGCAGAGGAACCATTCGGACAGTCCTGCTGATCGGAACCTTCTTGTGTAGTAGTGAAGTCTGTTTGGCTCAGGATGCAGAAGTATGAGTCGCCGGTACGGATCTCGCGCGTCATACTGTCGAGCGCGAAGGAGAGGTTCGACATAACGATCTGCATCGATTGCGACTTAGTGTTGGCGTCTATCAAGACCAGAAGTGTTGAAACGCTGACCACCACGACGATGGTGAATATAGACAGTGACACGAGTACCTCAACCAGCGAGAAGCCTTTTGATGTTTCGTATGCGGTTGTACCGGATCTTCGTTTCATACTAGGTTACTCGACCGTTATGAGACCTGAATTGTAAATACTGACCGTTTTTAGCGCTGCCGTATTGCGAACAGAACCGATAACGATG
>CAYTYF010000017.1:6011-19463 GCA_964442205.1 uncultured Candidatus Saccharibacteria bacterium
ACGATGTGCACTGAAGCAACATTGCTGACCGGCGAGGAAGTGAAGCCGAAACGCGCATCGAAATTGGGGCGTTGGAAGACGATAGAAGCATTGGCCACGTCGAGGCTGCTGTTGTTGTTCACATAGATGTCGCGGATGACGAACCGGGGATCAAGCTCGAAGGCGTCGCCCACCGCCTCCACTGTGTCGTACCTTCCTACGCCACTGACATAGGTAGCTCGATCCTGAAAGAATACGTACCTTGATGGGTTGGACATTTCAAAGTAGACACCGAAGTTACTGGAAAAAGCGTCGCTATTGCCCGTATCGTTGGCCTGAACGCTGATGGAGCGGACCTGTGTGTCTCGCAGGTCTAGCGCTATCTCAAAAGCCTGGTTGTTGAGGAGAATGCTGCTGTCGAAGGAGGAGTAGCGAACCATGACGAGCGCTGTAATGAGGGTGACGATAGTGATCGTCACCATAAGCTCGAGCAGACTGAAGCCGCGGCCATGAGCGAATGTGCTGCGTGTAGCTCTCTGCTTGTTAAACATGCTAATTGAAAATCCGCTCTAACAGCTCTATGGCACTCAGTTTGTACAGGTACACGATAATGAAACTGAGGATGATGAAGGGTGCGAACGGTACTTCACTCTTCATTGTAAAACGGAATCGTTGCAACCGTAAGTAGCGTTGTCCCCGCTTAAGGAAAGCAAGCATGCCTATCATGGCGAGACTGACCGCACTACCGATCCAGAACGAAAACACGACAAAGGAGAAGCTCAAAAGCGGTCCGAGAATGAACGCAAGTGGTGCCGCCAGCTTAGCGTCACCAAGACCTATCCACCGCCCTTTTGAAACGAGCCAGAGCCCACCAAAGAAAGAGAAGGCACCGAGAGCACCGAGCGCGTGGTACAGGAGCACGAGCGGCTCCTGACTCTCACTGAGGACAATGATGACCGCCAAGACCATGCTCACGATGACCATGAGGTCAGGAATGATGAGGTGATCGATGTCGTAAAAGAAGGTCACTGTCAGGACCGCGAAGAGTACGAGTGTCAGTACAAGCTTCAGCGGGTCCACGATCGTGACGTAGGCCAAGAGAAAAACGACTGCGGTCAAAAATTCACAGTAGCAGTAGCGGGCCGGTATGAACGAGGAGCAGGTGCGACAGCGACCGCGCTGAACGAGGTAGGAAAAGAGCGGCACGAGCTCGTACCACCGCAGCGGAGTACCGCAAGAAAGACAGCGGGAGTGGCCATTGAGGGACCGGCCGGTGTTGAGACGGTAAATGACAACATTTAGAAAGCTGCCGATGATAAGGCCGAAGATGAAGACAACGCTGTACTGGTACCACAGCGGCAGGAGTTCAACAGAAAAAGGCATTAGAGAGTATTGTAACGTATGAGCGAGAGCTCACTTGCCTGCTATACCATCACAGAGGAGGTTACGGACATTGGGTACCACTCGGAGTCGAGGAGGAGCGACCGGCTTTGCCATTATTGTCGATGCAGTAGTACTGACCGGTCGAAAGGACAGAGGACATGCGGAACTGAGTGGCTGAAGATTGGCACTGGAAGACACCACCTGCCCCTCCAACACTCGTGCTGGCATTTGCGATGGTCGTGTTGCCGCAGAGGCTACCGTAACTGAGACTGTTTGTGTCGTAGTAGAGCTCTGCCTGAGCACGCATGTTGTTGATGTTGGAAATTATAGTGCCATCCTTCCCTTTGCTGCGAGCCACATTCAAGGAAGCGAGGACCACGGTCGCGAGGACGCCAATTATGGCAATGACGACCAAGAGCTCAATAAGTGTGAATCCCTGAGCAGACGATTTTCTCATCCATTAAGCATACCACCATACATGAAGTGTAATCAGAAGATGCGTGTAGATTGTGAACAAATGAAAAAGCGCCCCGAGGGGCGCTTTTTCACGAGATTCCCAAAAGCGATCCTACGGACAGGCGTTGCCTGAAGGGGTAGAACTGCTGACTCCCGACTTACCAGTGCTGTCTACACAGTAGAACTGACCAGATGCTGCTACGAGCGGTGAGCTGATACGGTACGCAGTAGCGTTTGCGCTACAAGCGAATGTACCACCAGCGTTGTTGACCGCAGTTTGTGCGTTCACGATAGTCGTATCAGCACACACATATCCACCACCTGCACCTGCTGCACCCGGATCGTAGGTGTTCGAGTTGTTGTCGTAGTACAACTCTGCCTGAGCACGAGTGTTGTTGATGCTCGACTTGATAGCTGCATCAGAGCCCTTACTGCGGGCAGTGTTCAAGGAAGCGAGCACAACCGATGCGAGGATACCAATGATGGCGATCACCACCAAAAGCTCGATGAGGGTGAAACCTCGACTATTTGTATTTTTAAACATAAACATTTTATTTTTTTAATCTCTCAAGACAACAGCTGTGTGCCTCGAGCTACGTTGTACACCGTTGTTCAGTGTATGTATTAATTATACGGGCACTTTTTTTAGAATTATGAAGCAGTGTGGACAAATGTTTCTTTTTTGAGCGTATTCTCACAAAAAAGCGAGTTCCAAAAGCCTCTGAGACAAGGCGTGCAAGCGAGGCAATGTGAGTCGTACTCAGATGTACGGTGAACGTTGCCGAGTGAAGCGCAACGAAGTATCAGAGGCTTTGGGGGCTCGCGCTATATAGCGGAAGTGAGGTTGTAAATAGGCATCAGCACTGAAGCCAGCAAAACACCCACACCAAGACCAAGCAACACGATCATGACCGGTTCGATAAGACCAATGAGTGTATCGACAGCGTTGTCCACCTCACGGCGGTAGAAGGTAGCGAGTGTGGTAAGAATTTCTGGTAGGTTACCCGTTTCCTCACCCACCTTAGCCATCTGAGAAAGCACACCAGGGATCTCGGGGTATTCAGCGATAGTGTCCGCGAATGAACGACCCCCTTTAACTTCGAGGAGTGTGAAGTCGAGGATCTCCTTGTAGACCTTGTTGTCCACTACGTCTGCCGTCACTTCGAGCGACTGGACCATCGAGATACCGCTACCTACCATGGTCGACAGGTTGTCGCAGATGCGGGTGAGGTAGAGCTTGCGGTTGAGGTCGCCAATGTACGGGATGGTGATCTTGAATTCATCGAAAGCACGGGCACCCACGTCTGTCCGGAGGAAACGCCAGATAAAGAAGCCCCCGAGCGAAAGTACGAGGAAGATGGCGCCGATGTAGTTAACGAGGAAGGACGAGATGCCGATGACGATCTTCGTATAAATAGGAAGCTCCTGCCCCGAGTCGATGAGGATCTGGCTGATGCGCGGAATAACGAGCGTGAGCATCACTCCCATCACGAGCACGAAGGTGGCGACAACGAAAGAAGGATAGATCATCGCGTTACGTGCCTTTGAGGTGATCTGGTACGAACGGTCGAGGTAGTCAGCGAGGTAGCCGAAGGACTTCTCAAGGGAACCGGTCTCTTCTCCCGAACGGACCATGTTGACGTAGAAAGAGCTGAAGACGTCTGGGTGGGCAGCGAGTGCGCGAGAAATGGAGCTACCTGCCTGCAGGTCGTCAGAGATGGTATTGAGAACAGTGCGTAGCTGCGGATTGTCGGCCTCTGCTCCGAGGAGGCGGAATACGCGAAGCGCCGATACCTGCGCTTCGAAGAGGGTCGATATCTGGCGCGAGAGGATGACCACTTCCTTGTTCGAGATGGACTGGAACCAATTGATCTCGAAGTTGAGAATAGATGGTTTCTCGTCGATCTCGTCGATGGAGATGACGGTATACCCGCGCTTCTGGACAGTTACGATAGCAGCGTCGACATTACTGGCCTCCACGGTACCCTCGCGTGAAGTGTTGTGTTCGTCGATCGCTTTGTACGTAAAGAGCATACCGTAATTCTACACTACTACATTATACGTTCGAGGCCCTTCGGGTTGAGTGAATAAGCAAACGCATTCTCTACGGTGATCTCACCCTTGCGTACCAGCTCGGCGAGCGAACGGTTCATGTCGATCATACCCTGCTCGAGTCCCGTCTCAACGAGTGTCTGGATCTCGTGCGTACGGCGCTCACGGATGAGGTTGGAAACAGCGCTGTTGTTGATGAGGAGCTCGTAAGCTGGGACGAGTCCACCAGAGATACGTGGGATGAGACGCTGTGAGAAGATGCCAGCGAGCGACCCAGCGAGCTGGACGCGGATCTGATCCTGCTGACCAGCTGGGAAGGAGTCGATGATACGGTCAATGGTCTGAGCGGCGTTGTTGGTGTGCAGGGTCGAAAGCACGAGGTGGCCGGTCTCTGCCGCGGTCACAGCGGTCGCGATGGTCTCGTTGTTGCGCATTTCACCGACGAGGATGACGTCGACGTCCTGGCGGAAGACCGAGTTGAGCGCTACCTGGAAACTGGCAGTGTCGACACCTACTTCACGCTGCACGATGAGCGATTTCTTAGGAGTGTAGAGGTACTCAACTGGATCCTCGATGGTGACGATGTGCTCAGCGCGGTTCTGGTTGATGTACTCGATCATCGCTGCGAGCGTGGTCGACTTTCCTTGACCGACCGGACCCACACAGAGGAAGAAACCTTGCGGTCGCTGCACGAAGCTCTCCAGGATAGGCGGCAAATTGAGATCAGCCATTGAACGGATCTGGTTCGGAATGAGGCGAAGTGCGATCGACATCGTGCTGCTCTCGTAGAAACCATTGCCGCGGAAACGAATACCATCGGCGTGCGCGTACGAGAAGTCAGCTTCGCGCGTCGTGATGAAGCTCTTGTACTTGGCGTCGCTCATCAAGACCTGCGCGAAGCCTTGGACATCCTCGTTCTCAAGGACCGGCTTTTTCATAAGCGGGATCAGGGATCCTGCTACACGGACGATCGGGTGTGAACCGACCGAAAAGTGCAGGTCTGAGCCCTTCTCTGCTACGACAATATCAACGAGGTCATGGAGTTCGCGCTTGTAATCTACAGTTGCCATACTCAAGGTACTTATCTGCTAGCTTCTAAAATGGTGTGGATCTGCTCCACCACCTCACTCGGGATCATGTCCGCTTTCACAATGTAACCGGCCGCGCCAGCATCCTCTGCCCCCTTCTTGTCGAAGCTCTCGCCTTGGTTCGAAAGGACGATACAGCGTTGGTCCTTGAACTCTGCTCGGATAGCCTTGATAAGATCGATACCGGTCATTTGTGGCATGACCATATCCAGCACGACCACATCGAACGCCTCCTGCCGGAGTGCATCAAGTGCTAGCTGCCCGCTCCCTGCTGTGATGACAGTGTCACCTCGCTCCGTGAACTTCGTGGCATACATATCGCGCAAAAAAACATCGTCATCGACAAGCAGTACTTTCATAGCCGTATTATACTTCAGCGCCCTCAGAAGCGCTCTGGTTATCGACAGTTTCCTCGCCAACTACTACCTGCTGCGTCTGTGCTGAAGCTGGCGGTTCCTCAAAGTCACCTTCGAGTCCGATCTTGGTCGAGAATACGTTCATCTCTTCGTAAGGAATGACGTGGTCAAGCGCCTTCACGATGGCATCTTCGTACATGGTCATGAAGCCATGAGCGCGAGCAACCTTGTACATATCATCCTCAGAAGCACCCTTCTGGATGAGCTCGCGGGCAGCATCAGTGACCTCAAAGGTCTCCATGATAGCTACGCGACCCTTGGTACCAGATGAACAGCCAGCGGTAGGCTCTGGATGGAGCATGGTGTTCGCTTTCGGAATACGATCTCGGAAACGATCTGGCAGGTCCTCAAAGGTCTTATCGATCATGTTCTGCATGTGTCCGGTGACCTCCATAGGTTTACCTGAGTTCGGACAGAGCCGACGAGCCAGACGCTGCGCGATAGCCAACTTCAATGTTGGTGCAATAAGATACGGGTCGACACCCATGTCGATGAGACGTGGGACCACACCCATGGCGTTATTGGTGTGAATGGTCGATAGCACCAGGTGTCCAGTGAGCGCAGCCTGGATAGCCAGCTGTGCTGTCTCTTTGTCGCGGATCTCACCCACCATGATGATGTCTGGGTCTTGACGAAGGGCTGCGCGTAGCCCGGCTGCGAAGGTGTACCCGATCTCTGGCCGCACCTGTGACTGGTTCACATTCTCAATGTTGTACTCGACCGGGTCCTCGAGCGAAAGTACGTTCTGAGTCTCCTTGTCTACCTCGTCCATCATGGCGTAAAGAGTGGTTGACTTACCAGAACCGGTCGGACCAGAGATAAGGATAATGCCGTATGGTTCCTTGAGCACGCGACGGATGACCTCGAGGTTGTGCGGTGTGATACCCGTCTCCTCGAGCGTATTGATACCGCGTACGTTGTCGAGGATACGCATCACAACCTTCTCGCCATGGCTTGTCGGGAAGATAGAAACACGAAAGTCGATCTTGCGGCCGTCGAAGGTAGCAGAAAAACGGCCATCCTGAGGCTTGCGCTTCTCGTCGAGTCGCGCTGAGGCGAGGATCTTCACGCGTGCGATAACGGCATCGCGCACGTTCTTCGGCAATTCGAGACTCTTCTGCAGCTCGCCGTCCACACGGAAACGGACCACGACCTTGTCGTCGCCTGGTTCGATGTGGATGTCGGACGCTGCGCCGTCGACCGCGTACCTGAGAATGGTGGCAACGATCTTGGTGACCGGCGCGTCTTCCTTGAGGTCGTCGAGATTCTCAGTACCTGTCTGCTTCTTCTTAGACTCCTTTTCTCGCTGCGATATCTCTGCTTCAAGCTCGGTCTCAAGGGTTCCGAGCGCTTCCCCGACCTCGCCCTTCAAAGATTCATAAAAGGCTAGTGCGCGATTGAGATCGCTCGCGAGCATGTACACAAGTTTGTACGGAAGGTTGTGCTTCTGCGAAAGGAAGTTCAGCACCTCGCGAACCTGGAGGTTGTCCGGGTCGTTGCAGGCAACGATAAGCACGCCGTCCTTCACCTCTATCGGAACGATCTGGTAGTGACGAGCTGATTCTTCTGAGACGTAGGCGAGGATATCCTGAGAAAGTATGGTCTCATCGGTAAGCGCGTAGGCGGGAACGTCATAGTAAGTAGCAAAAACTGACCGAAGCGTCTCTTCGGTCGCACCTGCTTTAAGGAGCGCCTCTTCGTAGGAGATACCGGTGGCTACCTGGCGCTCAACTTCCGCCAGCGCCTCTTCGGTGAGAGCACCCTGAGCTCGTACTAACGAGAGTATATCCATACTCTCGTTAGTTGCTTACTGCAAATGGATTTGGGCGACCGACCGGTACCGGCATGACATCGGCGCGCATATCGACCAAACTTCTGAAGCGCGGATCATTGAAAATGCTGTCATCCAAATTTAGGGTTTTAAGCTCGTTCAAACGTGACAGAAACTGTGCTGCCTGAATAGAAGCTTCGTTCGCGGTTGAGATCGTGGTTCCTTCAAGTCCGCTGTTTGAAACGTATAGGTAGTAGCCTACACCGCCGATAACGACGATGCCGAGGAGTGCTATAAGGTTTTGCAAAGTTGAGGACATATCGTTTGTTTACTTTTTCTCTTCCGGAGCCATGCCATAGACCTTGATGGTCACACCGAATTCGATCTCGTTGGCACTCATGACCGGATTGAATTGGTCGGTAGCGCCGCCGACAGTACCGAAACCAAGACGCTCGATCTCAACCACGTAGGCACTGGTCTCAAGTGCGCGCAGGATGGACGTGAAGCTTGTGTAGTCACTCGTGAAGCGAAGGTCGAAATCCTGAGTAACGAAGCGGCCGGCTGTGACCACCTGCTCATCGAAGTAGTCTTCGAACTCAACTTCAGTGTTCGGCAGCACGGGTTCGTGAGCCTTGATCTCGAGGACCTGGCCATTGTGGCGAGTGACCATGGCTTCGATGTCGTGCATCACTGCCAATTGGTCAATCTCGGTCGGAAGGAAGATCTCGAGTGCGTGCTTGTCGTCATTGCTGAAACTGCGCTCGCGGGCGAGGAGTTGCTGAAGCAGCGTATTGAACTCGTTGGCCTTAGCCGTCGCATCGGCGTACTGGTAGATCTCGTCCTGCGTATCGCGAATGTTGGCAAAGGTAGGCCTGATGAAGCTCACGATGATGATGATCGAGATGGCGACAAGTGCGATTTGTGTAATGGCTGTGTTGCGCATACAAAATTACGATGTAGGTTCTTCACTATCGCTTACCTCCTCAACATCTTCAGCATCAGCATCGGTCGATGAGGACCCTTCGGATAGGACCGTCTCAGGTGCAGCTGCTTCAGCGCTCTTGTACGCTATGTCGCTTACCTCGAAGTCGCCCGCTAGTGTGAAGGTGATGCCGGTTGTGCTCTGATTCTTCGAGCTTCCAATGCTTGCCTGACCCATGCTCGAGGTGTACTGCGGACTAAGGACACCAGCGTCGCGGAGTACCTCGTTTGAAGCGTAAATATCGCGCTGGAAACGCGCATCGTTGAAAGATTTTGTCAGGGCATTGACCGCCATAGTGATGCCGCCGAACTCAGTACGCTCGTAGCTAGCGCCAGTGAGCTGTACCGTGGCGACGGTCGAGTGCTCGAGGGCGCCAAAAAGATCGGCAACTGAAACGTGTGTGCCGAGGAGGCGCTTTGCGTTCTCAATGCGATTCTCGAGTTCGCGGAGTCGCTCAAGGTCACGCGCATTGAAAGCATTCTGTTCGTTAGCAAGTTCCTGCTTCTGAGCTGCGAGCTGGTTCTTGACCGTAATATCAAAAAAGAAGGTGCCGGCTGAGGCGATCAGGGTTCCGAAGAACAGCACCAGACTCAAGTACGTGAATACGTAGATCTTGCGGACACCACGAGGCCGCACCACGTTCTTTGTCGGAGACTTGGGTATGAAGGAGGAAGGACCTTGAGGACTCATACAGATGTATTATACGCGGAAGCGTGTATACCTAACTCCACAAGCTGTGGACACCTCACTTAGATCTCGAACGGACGGAGTGCTGCACCGAGTGCAACCGAGAAGGTCGGGGCTATCTCTCGAAGACGGTCTTCCATGAATGCTGGGTAAGCTATCTTTGAGAACGGGTTAGCTATCTCGACCGAACGGTCGAACATGTAGCTGGCGAATGGCTGCATTTCAGGAAAAGCTGAGGCGCCACCGGTAAGTACGATCCTGCCTACGTTGCTGCCGATCTTCATCTCGTGCTGGGAAAGGACCCGTTTGAATTCCTGAAGCGGACGCTCAAAGGTGCTCACGACCGCCCGCTTCACATCGGCTTCGTGGTCACTACCCCGTTTGAAGCTGCGTTTGAGATTTTCTGCTTCTTCAAAAGATACGCTGGTGAGTTCAGCGATGCGTGAAGTTGCCTGCACACCTCCGATACGGACACGATGGATCTTACGAAGCATGCCTTCATGACTGATGTACATCTTGCTGGTGCTGCCACCAAGGTCAAGCATCGCCACTGAGGTGTGTTTTAGGTCTTCAAGCGCACGCATGGCGCTGAAAAGCTCAATTTCTGAAGGTTGTGAGAACTTTTGGACAGCCTGCATTATTGCGGTCATCTCTGAGTACGCGTCGTTCTGAACCGCAGCAATCAGGACCTCCCGCACGCTCTCTGGCGCTTTACCAAGCGGTTTAAGCTCGGTCCAGTCAAGCGTGACGTCTGCGAGTGGAATTGGGATGTACTTTCGAGCCTCAACCCGGACGCGTGGTTCGATATCTTCGTCTGACTTTGCTGTCAGTGACATAATGGTGACAAAGCTCGAGGAAAGGGGTAGCGCGAGAACGCCGGTCTTTGCACTGACACCTGCTTCACGCATGATGTCAGTGAGTGCTTCGGTCTTCTTACGCTCGTCGAGCGTCGTCGTATTGCCGAGGTGTGTGTTTCCGTATGGACCAAGTTGCAATTCGCCGTATGTCTTGAGGACGAGCATGTCCTTGCGCGACTCGACCTCGACGACCTTTACTGACGAGCTGCCGTAGTCGATACCGACCACACTTTCAGGCACAGCGGACTTACTGGATGAGGAGAAGAGCTTCGCGAGTTTCATATTGACTATAATACTATCATCACCTTTAGCTTGTACACGCAATGATTGCTCATTTGTACACACTTCTAGATTTCATCTTCCCTCCAGGCGAAGATGAACGTGCGTTACGCAAGGTGAGCGAGGAGCAATTTCTGAACCACTACCGCGCTGGTCAGAGTGATGATATCCATACCCTCCTCTCTTTCGCAGAGACACCAGTTAAAGCAGCTGTGCACCTCGCGAAATTTCACGCACACAGAAGAGCGACCCGACTGCTTGCGCTTGTGCTCGCCAATCACCTTGCGCGTATCGACCAACACTACGTCATGCTTCCGATACCGCTCTCAAACGCGCGCCGCCGACAGCGTGGGTACAACCAGGTTGAGAATATCCTTGCCGAGAGCGCTAGGATCGTTTCTGGTCACACCTTAGAAACACGGATACTGGTGAGGAAGCGCGATACGTTGCCGCAAACCACACTTTCGCGTGAAGCGCGACGAAACAATGTCGCGAATGCCTTTGGCATCCGCGACATTCAGCGTGCGGAGAAACTTGTCCATGGCCAGCACATACTCATCGTCGACGACGTGACCACGACCGGAGCCACGCTGAAAGCGGCAAAAGCTGCGCTTTTGCCGCTTTCCCCCACCTCTATCACCCTCCTCGCACTAGCGCACTAGTCACTCCCCCTTAACTGCCCTCTCGAGTTCGGCGATATCGAGCCGCTTCATCTTGAGCATAGCCTCTGTGTAGCGGGCCTTGGCCGCCTCATCGTCGGACGCGAGTATCTCATCAACGCCAACAAAGACTATCTGCCACGAGACACCGTACTTGTCCTTTATCCAGCCGCACTGCTCTGCCTCTGGCACCGCCGAGAGTGCGTTCGTAAGCTCATCCATCTCCTCCTGGTTGTCGCAGTAGATCATCAGCGACACACCCTCGCTGAAGGCAAAGTCATGTTCACTGCCGCCATCCATGGCAGCGAGCCACACTCCCCAGAGCTTGAAGTCGGTGAACATCACCTTACCCTCAACTTCCGGTCCAGATTCTGCCGGATGGCGCATGATAGTGCCTCGCTTTGAATCCTTAAGGAGAGAAATGTACAGATCTGAAGCTTCTTCGGCCTTGCCGTAGGCCCCTTTGGTGAACAGCATCGACGGCACAACCCGCGGCCGCTCCTCCCCTTCCGGATTCGTGAGGATGAGCTGCCAGCTGAAGCCGTACTTGTCCTCTATCCAACCGTACCGTTCGCTCCATGGGTACTTGTCGAGCGGCATCAGCACCTTTCCACCCTCAATGAGCTTGTTCCAAACTTCATCAATGCGAGTCTTTGCTTCGGGGTCTTGTGACGGATCGAAGTTAAGCATGAATGATATCGATGGATTTGGCTTAAAGAAAGGCCCTGCGCCGAGCGCCATGAACTCAAAGCCTGCCATGGTGAATATAACTACGTCGGCATCGTCTGACGGCGTGTTGTGTATCACGACTGTACTCTTAACTTCAGAGTCAGGAAGTAGCGAGGTATAGAACTCGGCAGCTTCTCTAGCTTCTTTGTCGAACCACAGGCAAGGCACGATCCTTTGTGTTCTTTGCATACGTAAAAATGGAGTTACTTAGTAAGACTCCATCATTCTACGTCACCTCCCTAAAGGGTCAATGAAATGCTTCTGCATCCAGCTTGTGCGTTCATTGAAATGTACTTTGTTTCCTGTATGGTAGGCAGAGAAAGACCTATGACACCTAACATATGGAGACCTAGATGCAGGACTACCCGCCACCACCTGTCATTGACCAGACAGAGTTCTCTCTTGATGAGGAGCTACTGCAGCTGGAAGAAATAATGGAAACACTGCGTGTGCAAAGCGAGCGCCTCGACCCGTACTTCCAGCAGCAGCGGTTGATGCGGCAGCTCATACTGACAGAAGTCAAGCTGCTTCATAAAAAATTGGAGTTTGTCCGTAGGTTCGATCGGCAGACCTACACCAAGCGCCCCACTATAGTAGTGGCGCACCACGGCACCACTTGGGCCGGAGCACGCAACATCGTGAAGCGTATCAGAGCCGGCTCTATCGAGCCTTTCCGCCCGAGCGTGAGCGACGGCGAGTGGCTGGGGCACGGCGTCTACTTCTGGCTCATGGCGCCGGTGCGTTCCGCGAGCTGGGGCCGCGAGATGTACGGCTACCGCCGCAAGCGCCAGCGCTGGCTCCCGAACCTCGACGACGAGAGTGCTCCCGACTTCGTGCCGGTGCCAACCGGCCAGACCTCGCACTTCGCGGTGGTCGAGGTGCGGTTGCGTTTGTTCGCGAACACCACCATCAACCTCCTCGACCAAGCGTGGATGGACCAGGTGCGGCTCTTCTACGAAGAGTTTGCTTCGACCGAGCGCGACATCATCGACACTGTGCGCGCTAAGAGTAACTACGGCTACTTGGAGGAGACCAGCGCAGATGGTCGCACTAGGAACACCTTTACTGCCGTGGCTGATGGCCCCTTCCGTACCCGCGACTGTCTCTTCTTCAACGAGTTACGTGCGAAGTATCCATCTGTACAGAGCGTCATGGCGGCCTTCTCCGAGGGCGGAAGACTCTTTGAGGACATGGCCTTCGGTACCAAAGACCATGTGCAAGTCTGCGTCTTTGACCAGTCCATCATCGACCTCAAAGGCATCACCATCAGGGACGCGGAAGACGTGAAAAGGGATGAGACTGGACAGTTTCTCTATCCCGATACATAGTAGTGGCAGCAGTTCTATAGCACAGAAGGAGTGATAACATGCCGAAAAAGCCGAAGCGGAAGATGAGCATCTCGGAAGAGGTGCGCAGGCGCTTGGCAAGAGAGCGCAAGAAGAGAGGGCCTATCGACTACGGTTTCGAACCCACTCCGGGTATTCCTTACTCAGAAGAAGAATTGAGGCATATGCGGAATGCCAAACGTGCGCAGGAGCACTTCGAAGAGACCGGCGAGCTTCCGATGGTGCCTATCATCTGACCTTCGAGGCATCGCCCCGCTGCCTCACCAAACCACCCGCCAGGGTGGTTCTTCTTTATACATTACTTCTGAAGCGGCATCGGCTCTATGCATACAAAAAAATGGAGTGACTACGTCACCACCCTAAAGGGTCAATGAAAGTTGGATATAGACCTTGACTCATCAACTAGTAGCTGTATCCTAAACTAAACGCCCTGAGAAGGGTACATCTCCCTCTGGTCGGGATGCGAAGGTCGCTTGAAAAAGCCCATCTGCCAGAATTAAAAAATTAATAAATCTAATATGGTACTTCAACCATGCGGTTTCTGTGGAGATGAAATCAAACCTGGAGATGATTGCAGAATCGCAGGCCTTACTGCTTCGAGTGCTGGTGCGCCAATTGTAGGCCATCGAACATGTGCTGAGACAGCACAGAAAGTAAATGAACCGAAAAGCGCTGCAAAAGTGATCACACTAGACTAAGTAGCGAGGGTCCGCAAAAAGAGTCGGTGCTAGCACTGAATCTTTTTGCGGACCCTGACTCAACCTCCAT
>CAYTYF010000018.1:0-11077 GCA_964442205.1 uncultured Candidatus Saccharibacteria bacterium
AATAGTGTTTAAAAGCAGGCTTTGCGGGGCAGGGGCGGTGCTATCATTGCTGTATGGGCGCATACAGCCGTTTCATTTTCTTCGCGTGCGTGGTTTTTACTATATCTGCGCTGCCAGCCCATGCTCAATTCCAAGGTCTTGGAGACATGCAGTCAATGCTCGATCTCGGAGGCGGAGGTTTCAGCGACATTGAATCAGATCTGATCGATAGAGACCTGCAGGATCTTGAGGGATCGCTCGCTAATTTCAAGCTACAATCCAGACCTGTCTTTCCAGCGCCCGAAGAAAAGACCGTTGTTTCACTCAATGACTACTCCATCAACAGCACCGGTGCTCGCGTCGAGTGGTACGTAGACGGAGTGACCGTTCCAGACTCCAACAACAAGCGAGCAGTGGAGGTAACAGCACCAAAACTTGGGGACACAATGAACGTGACCGCTAGATTTCTATTCCCAAGCGGACGAGTGTCGGAGGCTTCGCTAACACTTCGCCCAGTACAAGTGGACATCATCCTCGAGCCACTGACCCATGTGCCCGTCTTTTACCGCGGCCGTAGCTTGGCTACCCAGCAATCAACTATCCGTGCCATCGCGCTCGTGTACGCTGATGGTTCTGGCAAACCATCGACTGGTTTTAGCTACAAATGGCAGACGAACGGGACTGTGATCGAGGGCGGCAGCCTCTACGAAGGCAATGTGATCGAGTTCGATCCACCGCTGCGTCGAACCATCACCCTCGAGCTCGAGGTAGCTGACAAGCAGGGCACTCCAGTAGGTTCAAAAACTGTCACCTTTCCCCTCGTCCAGCCAAGTGTACTCTTCTACGAGCACAATCCACTGCGCGGACTCTCGCCGATCGCGGTCGGAAACCCTTTCCGCTTCGGCTCCCCTGAAGTGACCGTCCGTGCCGAGCCTTACAATATCTCGATCGACGCTCTCAACGATCCACTCCGCGAGATCACGTGGAGACTCAACGGTGCTGATACCCTAACTGGTCCCGATCCATACATCATCACGTTGCGCGAACAGGGAAGAGCGGGGCGAGCGGTCATCGACTGGCGCTTCAGGAGCCCGCTGAAGCAGACCCAGTCGTTCGAAGGAGCTTTTGCTGTGCAATTTTAATTTAAAAAGTATGTTACTACGCTACACATTCGCCATTCTCTCAGTGCTCTCACTGCCCGCATCCGTTCTTGCGCAAAATCCTAATGATCCTAATGACTACAAGCCGATGGTGACCATACCGTTCGTGACCGGTGACCTGAGTGTTGAAGCCTACATCAATGCCCTGTACCTCCTCGCTATCTCGGTCGCTGCTGTGATGGCAGTACTCAAGATCACCATCGCGGGTGTGAAGTACATGCTCGACGACGTAGTGACCCACAAACAGGAAGCAAAAAAAGATATCTACGGAGCGATCTTTGGCCTCGTCATCGTGCTCGCAGCGGTGGTCATCCTCAACACCATCAACCCACAACTCACGACGTTCGACATTCTGGCGACCGGGCGTACCGGTGAACCGACAACAGCTGGATTCAATCCGATACCTCGAGCAGATCGTGCACTTCCAGAATCGTGTGCAGGAGCCAATGCAACACCGCGCGTCATAACCCAGATAAACCCGATAACTGGAAAAGTTGAGATCGTTTCGTATGGTTGTATCAATCGCACCAACCTCAACCAAGACCTAACAGCGACCGCACAGCGCTACCTCGAGATCATGGCTGAGATCGACGCGATGTCAGACCAAGAAGCGCGAACAGCAGCCGGACAGGCACGCCTCAGAGCCCTCCATGAGGAGCTGCAAGCGATGATCAGAGGAGCCCGTGGGGGAGGTGGAGGCGGCGGCGAGAGCGTCGATCAAGTAGGAACGGGTATCTGTGAAGGCCGAGACCCTGGCGACACCGTTCAGACAAGCGTTCAGGGAGGGTCATGTCCAGCTGGATCGGTCTTTCGAGAAAACCCGAACGACGATACCGACGCAGTTACAGGTAGCTGTGTCTGCCCTAATGTCTGATGCTTCATGAAAAAGGGATTGCTCATCATTGGTGGAGTCAGCATACTGGTCATACTGGTAGCGGTGTGGCTGTACCTGCTCTTTTTTGGCACCCCTAAGGACGCAGGAGATGTGTTCGCAAACCTCGGTTTCACTGAGGAGCGCGACCGCACCCCGCTTCCCGAAGATGAGGAAACGACCGAGGACACGGAAGTGAAAAAGTTGCCGAAGCAAGCACTGCGTCAGCTTACCTTCCGCCCAACTGCCGGTGTGTATGTGCCAGAGGGCCTCTTTCCTAAATGGATACGCTTCGCTGAAAAGGGAACGGGTCACGTATATGAGATAGATCTGGCTACCGGAGTGGAATCGCCGGTGACCCAGTACACCGTCCCCCAGACCGCAGAAGCCCGCTTCGCGCCTGACGGTTCATCGATAGCGTACACCTCATTCGTAGATGGTACCCGAACCAGTGTCGTAGCAGTTTTGGCGACCACGACCGGTTCAAGCACCACCGAAGTGACCAAGACCTTGCCGCTGCCGCCAGGCGTTGATAACCTCAGCTATGATGATGCCGACTCACTCCTCTACACGCTTTCCGACGAGACCGGAACGATCGGCTACCGATTTTCAATCAGCTCCCAGACCCGCGCAGAGATCTTCCGTATCCCGATGACGCAGATCACCATGGTCTGGGGTGATGGTCTGGATTCTATATACCTGTACACGAAACCGAGCCGCTACCTCGAGGGATATGCATACGAAGTGGTCGATGCGAAGCTAGAGCGCATCGGGAAGGGTGCCAATGGTTTGACCTACACCCGCAACAATACGATAGCCATCACTACGACCGCCGACCTCAAGGACATCAAGACCTCGTATACCTACGCAACGAACACTATACCCGCAGCGTTGCCATTTCTTCCAGAAAAGTGTGACTTCGTTGATAAAAATTCAAACACCTTCTGGTGTGCTGCCAGTGTAGAGAAGATCGACCCAGGCTTCCCTGAAGCTTGGTACGCCGGTAGCAAGACCTCCAATGATGGTCTGTGGTTGGTGGATGCTGCCACTGGTGTGGCTGATCAACGCATAGAATTTAAAGTTGCGTCCGGACGAGTGGTGGACGCTACGTCTCTCACCGCGACGGAAGATGGTTTCTCAGTGTTCTTCCAGAACAAGCTCGATAGCACGGTTTGGCTCTACGACACATTGGCTGAACTGGAGGAAGAAGTGAAGCCTTAACTATACGTATCATGAAAAAGATCTCTCTTGTATTTGCAGCAGCTCTCGCGGTCGTGCTGATGGTCCTTCCGTTTGATACAGCCGAGGCGGGCAACTGGCTCGTGCAGTGCACTGGACTCGACTGCAACTACTGCACAATGATTGGCACACTTCGTGCTGTTGTGAGTTGGCTTGCTATCATAGCTGCCGTACTTGCTGCCATTGTGCTGATGTTCGGCGGCTTCAAAATGGTGACCTCCGCCGGCAATGAGTCAGGGTATCAGGACGGCAAAAAGTATGTATACAATGCGGTGCTGGGACTCGTCATACTCTTGGCAGCGTTCACTCTCGTAGACGTGGTCATCCAAACACTGGTACGAGGTGGGGGGCAATTCCAAAATATTCGCGCAGGTATGTGGTGACAACCCACACAATGTGGGGCCATGAGCAACACACGAACCGGCAATCCTTTACCGATTGACGCAGACGATTCACCGACCCCAGGTGAGGATGATCAGGGTGGTGGTGATGACCAAGGTGCAGATCCGATAGACATGAACCCGAACACGCTTCCGCAAGGCTGTACGATGAGTGTACAGTGCATGACCGCAGAGTGTGCTGGAAGGGGTGGTGTTTGGAATGCAGAAGCTGGTATGTGTGACCCTCAAACTGGTAGTGATCCGACTGATCCTCCCCCACCCACAGGCTGCCAAGGCGTGCTCATCCAAGGCATTTGCTATGGCGAGGTCATCACGGCTGCAGATGATGAGGAAGAATGTGATCTGTACGATGGCTTCTTTAGTAACGGAGTTTGCTATCGTGCCACACAAGGTGACCCAACTGACCCTACAACGCCCGATGAACCGGTGGTCATTAATCAGAGTTGGGTGGAATTATGCCAGCTGAGTTGTGACGATGAGGTGGCCAGGTGTGGTACAGAGGGTGGCTTTCCTGAAATAATCACCGATGGTTTTGATCGAGTCAGTTGCGTGATCTCGAGTGTCGATGGGGTCCAGTAGCTAGTTCCTATAACGACGAACCACAAGCTCCTGCAGCACGGAAAAAATAGCGCTCACTGAGAGGTAAAGAGCGATAGCGGCGGAAATCGTGTAGGCAAAAAAGAAAATGAATACCGGTAGCAGATAGCGCATCTGCATCTGCATATTGCGACCAAAGTCTTCTCGGAATGAGGGAACAGTGTTCGGATCACGTGGGGCAGGCTTCGGAATGCTCAAGTGGCCGTAGTAGTACTGTGCAAAACCAGCCAGTAAGGCGAGTGGCAAACTGCGAGCCGTGATGTCCTGCATACCGAGAAAGAGCATCGAGATTGTCTCAGGGGTTGGGATGAATCCGTAGAGAAGCGTAGTGTTGATGCCTGGCAGAGGAACGCCACCACCGTTCGAAACTGAAAGGTAGAGCGCGATGAGAATGGGTATCTGTAGGAACATGAGCACGATGCTCGCGAACGGGTTGATACCCGCCTCTTTGTAGACAGCCATCATGGCCCTGGCTTGTTCTTGCCGGTCTTCTATTTTTTCCTTGAGCTCTTTGAGCTTAGGCTCAATCTCACGCATCACGACCTGCGTCTTGGCTGCTTTGATAGAGAGCGGTAAGAGAAGCGTCTTTACAACGATGGTGATAGCAATGATTGCCAATCCCACATCGCCGCGCGGCAACACATCAATGAAAAAGATGAGGCCATTGTAGATAGGGTCAAAAAAAATGGTGTGCCAAATGAAACTGAACATGGTGAACCTGATTAGGTGTGAGTGGGGCTATTGTACAGGGGAAACTGGAGCCTGTCGAAACGTCCTAGCGAACCCCTGCTAACAGTGTTTCTAACTCTGGCGCTAGGTTGGCTTTTGATACCGTGCCTGCCGAAGGCTTGGCGATGATGATGTAGATACCAGTCTGTACTCCTTTAGCTTTGGTCCGGTAGAGGATACCGTAGACCTGTCGTCGCAACCGATTGCGACGCACAGCGCTCTTGAAGACCTTTCTTCCCACCACCACTGAACCGTGGAATCGCTCGAATGAGCTGTGAATGAGCTGAAAGTTGGCACTGTGGTACCGTTTTCCAGACGCAAAAAAACGATTGAAGTCCTCTCGGTTCAATCGCTCTTTTTTAGCAAGCATAGCGTCAGTATACACCAGCTTTTTAGGGCCTAGCGGCTATTTGCTCTTCTTTACAGTGAGCTGTGCACGTCCTTTGCGGCGGCGTGCGCGAAGCACACCAGCGCCACTCTTGGTCTTTGAGCGGACCAAGAAACCATGGGTGGTGGCGCGCTTACGCTTGCTCGGTTGGTAGGTTCTTTTTGACATAGATACTCAGGTTTGTGGGCACAACTATACACTATAATCCGTTTTTCGCTAGTCCGCCCAGCTTCTCCTAAAGCTTGTAGGTGGAGTGAGGCTTTGTAGAAAGGAGAACCGCGCCGATCAAGGGATCAGCGCGGGGTTATTTTGGTGGATAGGATCCACCAGAGCGATGGCGTCAGCCTGCCTCAGTGCACTGACCAAGACCAGAGGTCACTGCAGAGACCAGTTCCTTCTCCACTTGGGGAAGAGGGGTGGACAGACCACCTTCGATGGGCCGACATTCCGGCACGAGGACATTGCCATTGCTGAGCGCTCTGATGCGCTCTTCGAGGGTGAAGTCCACCGTGCCGAACATCTCAGTCGACGAGATGGCCGTCTCTTCTGTCATCGCCATGGGCGAGGTTGCTGCGATAAGAGTCGCAACAGCTGCTACAACGTGCAATCGCATGATGCTCTCCTTTCGCTAGTCACATGCGCTATTTGAACAGTACCATACATTCATATATGTGCAAGCGGCGCTAGCTATGCAGAAATAGTTATACACAACTTATGCACACTTTCTTGCGCTTGCCAAAAAAATCATCCGTCGTTGCAAGCTACTTACCGAAAAAGTTTACAGTTGTACGGGGGCGCGTATAATGCAACTTACACGCGCAAGTTCCTGGTATGAATTCACTCTCCCATCCTTCAACCAACACTATCGTTCACACCGAGCAGATTGATGTGAAGAAGTTGTGGGATGATGCGTTGGTCACCATCGAACTCTCCATCACCCCGGCCAACTTCAAGACCTGGTTCCGGGACACACACATCGTCTCACTCGAGGACGGCACCATAACTCTCGGCGTACCGAGCGTGTTCGTCCGCGACTGGCTCTCAGATAAGTTCCAATCCATGGTATTGAAGGTGCTCCGCGATCTTACCCCGCACGTTCGCTCCATCGAGTACGCTGTGGTACAGCGAAGCGACAAGCGCAAGGAGACCTCAAAGCCGCTTACCGTGAACGCCGCGCTGCCACTCGAGGAGTACTACATCAATAAGAGCGACAACCTGAACCCACGCTATGCTTTCTCGACCTTTGTTGTGGGCCCATTCAACGCTCTTGCCCACGCTGCTGCTAAGACGGTCAGCGAAAAGCCAGGTATTTCATACAACCCGCTCTTTATATACGGCAAGACCGGCCACGGTAAGACACACTTGATCCAGGCAGTAGGCAACCACCTGAAGCGTTCAGGCAAAAAAGTGTTCTACGTAACGAGCGAACGCTTCACTGTTGATTACTTCAACAGCCTCCAGAGCGGCACCGCCAACAGCTTCAAGGATAAGTATCGACAGTACGACGTACTGATCATGGACGACGTGCAATTCCTCGCTAATAAGGAAAAAACTCAGGAGGAACTCTTCCACTTGTTCAACGCCTTACATGACAACAACAAGCAGATCGTCTTCTCGAGCGATGTACACCCAGCCCTGCTCTCAGGTCTTGAGGAACGCCTCCAATCTCGCTTCGCACAAGGCATGATCGTTGACATCCCAGCACCTGACATGGAGTCACGAGGCGCCATTCTCCGCGCCAAGGCGGCCCAGAACGGCATCACACTCATCGACGAGGTCATCGATCACCTTGCGTACACTATTGAAGGCAACATTCGCGAACTGGAAGGCGCACTCAACACCATCATGTGCCAGTCACAGCTTCTCGGCAGAGCGCTCACCCTCGACGAGGTGAAGGTGATCATTAAGAACAGCACGCGGCCGCGCAAAACGCTCGCTGTTTCTGATGTAGTCGACAAGATCGCTCGCTACTACGAGATAGATCCGGCCTCTATATACGAAAAGACCCGCCGCAAGGAGATCGTGAAGCCTCGACAGCTCATCATGTACATCCTCCGTGAAGATTTCCAGGTTTCATATCCAGCTATCGGTCAAAAACTTGGGGGAAGGGACCACACAACGGTCATCCACTCGTGCGAAAAGATAAAGCATGACCTCAAGAGCGACGTAGAACTTGAAGAAGAGATCACGCAGATACGCCTCCTTCTTAAGTAACAAAAACTGCCCTATAGGGCAGTTTTTGTTAGATTCCGAACATCAGAGCAGCTGTGTATACGACTGTTAAGAACTTGGGTAATGGTGCGTAAAAACCGCAAGTGGCAGAGGGAAGGTATTGTGTATACAATACTGGGACGCTGTGTAGATGAAGCTAATTGGTTGGGGAAGTCTCCACCATAACGTGTACGAAGTTCGTATTAGGTTAAATAATCAACAGACCTAGTCACTACCAACAGTACTAATCTACAGGGATACCAAATCGAGTAGTGAAAATATATACATACCTGGAGCGGTAGAATCATCATTTCCACACATCCACAGGGCTAATAATAGATAAGAAAAAGTTTTAAAAATAAAAAGATATGCACATCACACTCGACAGACAATCTTTTTTGGACAAGCTTGAGTTGGTTGGTAAGGTGAGTACGAAGCATGTGACGCTTCCTATCCTCCAGTGTGTCCTACTCTCCGTAGTGGATGATGTGCTCACGCTCAGTGCGACCAATCTTGAGATCGGTATCGAAGCAAAGATAGAACCTAAGGTGCAAACCGGTGGTGTAGTAGCGGTTCCGGCAAATACGCTCATATCTACTATTCAATTCATGACCCATAAGGAGGTGGTACTGCGCACTGACGGTTCAGTATTGGTTGTAGAAGGGAGTGGTTCAAAGACCGATATCAAGACCGTACCTTTCGATGAATTTCCAAACATTCCTAAGATAGATGGGAAAGGGCAGCCTCTTAATCGAACGCTCTTCTCGCTCGGTATCAAGACAGCTAGTTTTGCAGCGAGTCAGTCATCTATCAAGCCAGAGCTTGGTAGTGTCTGTATTTTGCAGAAGAAAGAACATACGCTGACTTTCGTTGCGACAGACTCTTTTAGACTCATGGAAAAGACCGTACCTCAGAAAGGGCTTATCCTTTCTGACCCGATCCTAATTCCCCAGAAGAACGCTATTGAGCTTGCACGCGTCTGTGATCTTCTTGATGGCGATCCAGAGCTTCGCATCAATGAGAATCAGTGTTCACTCACCTTTAGCTCTGTGTACATCACCTCAAGGCTCGTAGGAGGCTCATTTCCTGACTACCAGAGCATCATTCCAAAAGAATACTGTACGCATTCTACGGTACTGAAGAGCGACCTCATGCATACCTTTCGAAAGACGAACATCTTCCTGAATAAGTTCTTGCAGGTGGGTGTCTCGATAAAGAAGAAGGATTGTACCATTAGCGCTCAAAGTGGCGAGGTCGGTACAACCACCGAAGTGATTCCCGCTACTACTGATGGTGAAGAGTTGTCACTCAATTTCAATCAGCGGTATCTTGCAGAACCGCTGCCGTACGTTACTGATGAGAGTCTCGTAATGCACTTCGCAGGCATAGGACGGCCAATGGTAATGGAAGGTGTCCACGACAAGACGCTCAGGTATCTCGTGATGCCGATGAACAAGTAGCATGCGTGATAAGCAAGGGATCAAGCCGGTAGCGGCCTTATTTGAGAAGTACACGAAACTGCTCATAGCGCCTCAATCTACGGTCGTTACGACTGTCATCGAGGTGGTTGAGGACGTCTGCGGTTTCACTATCGAGAAACGATCGGTTCGCTACTCTCCGCAAACGAAGATCGTCACGCTCCAGATTCCCGGACCGCAGAAGACCGAGATCATGCTCCGCAAGACCGAGATACTCACGCATGTTGAAGGTAGGGTAGGCAGCAAGAATGCCCCGAAGAGCATTCTGTAAAACAAAACGCATAAGCTTCATGCTTATGCGTTTTGTTTTGTATGAAGTTTTGGTCTAGTTCCTTCTGTTCCTCCGCGAATTCCTGTCGTCCTCTTCCTCCTCGTCCTCTTCTTCATCATCGTTGTTACTCTCAGTGTCTTCGAGTTGTTCCAAGATAGGTCCGTAGGTAGTTTCTCGCCACTTCTCTACGCTGTACTCCCACAAACGGTACTGCGGGTCACGTGCTGGGTTGGTCGGGTACGGCCCGAGTGGGTTACCACGGTCGACGTAGTGCAGGATGTTGTGTATTCCACCAGCGACGCTAGCCGCTGAAAGGGTACTGCTACCGGACTGGACCTGTTCGAGGAGGAGATTGGGGTCCATGATCTCACCGCGGAGGATGGGTTTTAGGTTCGGGTCCGGCGCTGGAGGAGCTGGAAACTCCTTAACTTCGAGGTCCTTAAGGGCGATATCGAAGAACTCACGCCACATTGGAGTAGCAATGAGTCCCGAAAGGCCATTCATTGGTTTGTTGTCATTGTTACCAACCCACACCCCGACCGCGAGGTTCGGAGCGTAACCCATGATCCAGGCGTCACGTGAATTGTTGGTGCTGCCTGACTTAACCGCAACATCTCGGTCGCCGAAGTTAACGAGGGAGTAGTTACCCCAGAGCGGTGTTCTTGCTACGTTGTCTGAGAGTATGCTCGAGATGAGCGCAGCCACACCAGCGTCGAGCACGCGGGATGATTCTTCCTTGGTCTCTTCGAGTACGGTACCGTTCTGATCCTCAATACGCAGAATAGCTCGACGCTTGGCCTTGATACCTTCGTTTGCAAATACGCCGTACCCACCAGTGTGTTCAAGGAGCGTTACCTCGCCACCACCGAGCACCAGCGTGAGACCGAGGCGATCAGGATCGTTGAGAGTTGTAAGCCCCATGTCCGTAGCCAGCTTGATAGCGTCCCGAATGCCTGTGAGGTAGAGAACTTTTACCGCAGGGATGTTGAGTGATTGCGCCAGCGCATTGCGCAGCGTTATCGGACCGACGTACTGACCGTTGTAGTTCTTGGGAGCGTAGCAAGGACTCTCATTTGAAGTGTCCCACGGTTCGCAGGCGGTAGAGAACTGTGTCGGAAGGTCGAAGACGACCGTCTCAGGGCGGTAACCTTTAAGGAATGCCGAAGCGTACACGTACGGCTTGATGGAAGAACCAGGCTGACGTTTTGCGAGTGCGACGTTGAAGTTACCATCTATCTCTTCGTCGAAGTAGTCGCGCGAACCGACCATAGTAAGAACATCGCCATTTTGTGGGTTTATGGCCACTAGTCCGGCATTAGAGGCGTTAAATTTTTTCACATTCTCAAGCGCCTTCTCTTTGACTATTCTCTCCGCTTCAGCTTGAAGCTTGTAGTCGAGTGTAGTGATGATGCGGTAACCCTTTTCAGCCAACGCTTCCTCACCGAACTTCTCGATGAGCAGGTCGCGGATGTACATTACGAAGTGGGGCGCGCGGATACCTGAGAGTACCTGCGGTTGGAACTCGACCTTGGTCTCAATTGCTGATTTGTGCTCCTCCTCATTTATGAATCCAAGCTCGAGCATACGGTCGAGCACGCGACGTTGGCGTGTGTCGAGAGCTGCTTTATTTGGGCCGTATGGTGAAAGGTAGGTCGGCGCTTGAGGTAAGGCGGCTAGGTAGGCAGCCTCAGGTAGCGTTACGTCTTTAGCTGATTTACCGAAGAATCCTTGGCTCGCTTCTTCAACACCGTAA
>CAYTYF010000018.1:11087-19425 GCA_964442205.1 uncultured Candidatus Saccharibacteria bacterium
AAGGATCTCATCCTTGCTGAGGACCCTCTCTATCTTCAAGGCAAGAATCGCTTCCTTTACTTTGCGTGTAAGTTTCTTGTCTTGCTCGAGAATAGAGTTCTTGATGACCTGCTGCGTGATGGTCGAGCCGCCCTGGCCGCCGAGAAGATCGCCCTGGTTCAGGTTCGAGAGCGCGGCACGAAGGATGCCGCGAGGACTGATGCCGATATGGTTGTAGAACTGGTCGTCCTCGATCGCGACCGTCGCGTTCTTTATATGGTAGGAGATATCTTCAAAGGGAATGATGGTACGACGCACATCCTGGTGCAGGTCGTAGAGCATGATCTCGCCGGTGCGGTCGTAGATCTTGGTCGATTGGAGCACGCGACGCTGCTCAAATGAGGAGAGGTCAGGTATCTCGAGGGTCGACACCCAGACGAAGATAAGCCCGCTCAAGATAAGTCCGAGCACGAACACAACGATGGCGGTGTCGATCAGAAGATCGACACCGTGTGAACGTACCCAACGTTTGAATCCCTCCATTTTTACTTTGCGCATACGAAGCTAGTACTATGACCATCCTACCACGCGTTGTCCATGTATACAGACAAAAGCGCTGTGGTATAGTGCTGTTTATGAAGTTATCGGAGGAACTCAAGGAGCGCGGATTCATACACCAGTGCTCGACCGAGGACATTTCTGAAGTACTCGATGGCGAACCGAGAGTGGTCTACCACGGCATCGATCCGACCGCCGACTCAGCACATGCTGGGAATTTTGTGAATTGGCTCCTGCTGCTTCACTTGGCGCGCAAGGGACACAAGGTAATTTTTCTCGTCGGTGGCGGCACCGGTATGATCGGTGATCCCAAACCAGATGTTGAGCGTCCATTGACCCCACCTGAAGAGGTTGCAAGTCGTGTCGAGAAGCTCCGAGCACAAGCGGAGCGTCTGTTCGGTGGCAGCGAGGTAACATTCGTCAACAATCACGACTGGCTCGCCGGTCTCGACCTTATCGGTTTCCTTCGCGACATTGGCAAACACTTTACGGTCAACGAACTTGTAAAAAAGGATGCTATTGCTAGCAGGCTCGGCAGCCAGGAAGGTATTTCATACACAGAATTTGCCTACCCACTCCTCCAAGCCTACGACTACTTCGAGCTTAATCGCTCTTACGGCTGCAACCTTCAAGTCGGTGGTTCTGATCAGTGGGGCAATATACTCGCAGGGGTAGAGCTCATTCGTCGCAAGACCGGACAAACCGCGTACGCGCTCACGGTTCCGCTCATCGTAGACAAAGTTACCGGCAAGAAATTCGGCAAAAGTGAGGGTAATGCAGTGTGGCTCGACCCGGAAAAGACCTCACCGTACGCGTTCTACCAATTCTGGCTCAATGTTTCCGATGAGAATGTGGTCGATTACCTTAAATTGTTCACTTTTCTCCCACTTGAAGAGATCGTTTCGATAGTTGAAAAGCACCAAGCTGAGCCCCAAGTTCGTTTGGCGCAGCGTACGCTCGCTCGCGAGGTGACTTCACTTGTTCATGGTTCTCAAGCGGCGACTACTGCAGAGCGAGCAAGTGCAGTGCACTTTGGTAACATCCTCCTAAGCACACTAAATGAAGCAGAAAAAGACATGCTCATAAAAAATACTCCCACATCTTTTGTTTCTTCAGGCACATTACTCATTGATGCTCTAGTTGCCGGTGGGTTGGCATCAAGTAAGAGGGAAGCACGTACATTTATAGAAGACGGTGCGATTGCACTCGACGGTAAAACTGTCACTGACCCTGAATACATACATTCAGGTCCGAGTGGCACACTTGCACTCCTAAAACGCGGGAAAAAACACTCTTCCATTCTAGGTATTATCTAAGGTGTTCAATGAAGAAAGGCCCCGCAAGGGGCCTTTCTTCATGGTTTCAACCACTAGAACGTAGCCATAAACGCTCTGAGACGCGGAGCACAAGTGAGGTAACGCGAGGCGTACTTGGATGTACGGTGAGCGTTACCGAACGAAGTGCGACAAAGTATCAGAGTGTTTTGGATGCGTTCGCGTTACATTTCGTCGACATCGTCGAACGTATCATAATCAACATCTTCCGCATCATCCTCAAGGTCGTCATCGTCGTCACCTTCGTGTTCCTCGCTGGCTTTCTCGATAGCGTCCTCTTCTTCGGCAGGTAGTTCACCAAATCCTTCTGCGAGGGGATCCTCATCGTCGTCAGTGTCGTCCGCGAGTTCATCGAGCACGTCATCTGCCAGGGTGGCATCCTCCTCATCCATCTCTTCTTCATCATCAGACCTGTATCCAAAAAACGTCATCATAAGGTGGTATTGATAGAATTTTTTACGGTGTGTATGTTGTAGCAGAACGTTTCCGATTGCGCAAACGATCGTGCTCGCTAAGCGAGTATATCGTAACTTCGATGGTGTGCAAGAGCAGTTATACCGACTGCGATAGCGTCGTATTCATCATCGTGCGCCTGCTCTGGAGCGCCGGTGACCCAGCGTTTCACCATGGCAGTGACCGCCGCTTTGTCGCTGCTTCCGTGGCCAGTGACTGCCACTTTTACCTGCTGGGGTGAGAGTTCGACAACTTCACATCCAGCTGCTTTCGCTAGGTGAATGATGACCCCGCGTGCTTGTGCTACGTCGATGGCCGTTTTTACGTTCTTATTGAAGAAGAGCGTTTCTATGCCGAGTATGTCTGGCTTATGCGTTTTGAGGAGTTCTGCGAATGCATCACCAATGAACCTAAGACGATCGGGAAAGTCACTTTTCTTGTCGGTGACGACACAGGTTGAAAACCGAAGGGTGTCGATGGTACCCTCACGCTCGATGATGGCGACGCCCATGCGGTCATAACCCGGATCTATTCCTATCACTCTCATACGTATTCCATCACTCCACGTCTGCAGTGTCAGCGGTCGTAAAGATGTCCTGCACGTCTTCGTTGTCCTCGAGATTCTCAATGAGCTCTGCCAGTGCTTCGCCATCGGTGTCAGACAGTCCAAGCGGGGTGGTTGGAGCGTAGCCATCGGCGGTCTTGGTGAATGCCCACGAAGCTGAACCTGGTGTCCCGAGCTGGTAGCCCGCTTTGGTGAAGGTGTGTCGGATCTCCTGGCTGGTGCGATTATTGTTATCGGTGACTGCCGTGATGAGTATGGCCACACCCCCTGGACCGTATCCTTCAAAGAGCACCTCTGTGAGCGAGGCTCCTTCAGCGCCACGACCCTTAGCTACTGCTCGGTCGATGTTGTCTTTTGGCATCGAATCTTTTTTCGCACGCTCGATGACAGCCGCAAGACCTGGAGAATTCACATCGCCGCCTGCTTTCCGTGACTCCATAGCGATCAGAGCAGAGTGCTTGCTGAAGATCTTGCTCTTCACTGCATCGGTAGCAGCTTTCTTGTGTTTTATCTTCGACCATTTATTGTGACCGGACATAGTGTTTAGGAATGAAATACTGATGCTTGTAAGTGGCTGTAGGCGCTTGCGCTTGCGACGCGTCCACGCGGTGTTCGTTCGAGAAGGCCTTGGCGGATAAGGTAGGGCTCGATGACATCCTCGATGGTCGATTGCTCCTCGCCGGTCGCTGCCGCAATGGTGTTGAGTCCAACCGGCCCACCACTGAACTTGTGAATGATGGCGTCGAGAACGGCTCTGTCGGGAGCACCGAGACCGAGCGTGTCAATCTCGAGAAGGGCGAAGGTGCGGGCGACTATCTCTGGCGAGAGTGCTGCGTTCTCGAGCTGCGCCATATCCCGGCAGCGCTTCAGAAGGTAGTTCGCGGTACGCGGGGTAGCGCGGCAGCGCGAAGCGATGTCGCGCACCACCGGCAAGGAAGCACTGATACCGAGCAGATTCGCAGAGCGCGCAAGGATGCGGGCAATCTCCTCGTCGTTGTAGAACTCAAGGCGAAACGTGCCGCCTGAGAAACGCGAGCGTAGCGGTGCAGAGAGAAGGGATATGCGCGTGGTAGCAGCGACGAGCGTAAACGGTGGCAGCTCGAGTTGCACCGTGCGAGCAGAGGGTCCCTTGCCGATGATGATATCGAGAACGCCAGCTTCCATAGCTGGGTAGAGCACTTCCTCGATCGACTTTGAGAGGCGGTGTATCTCGTCGATGAAGAGTACGTCTCCAGGCGAAAGATTGGTGAGAATAGCAGCGAGATCGCCGACGCGCTCAATTGCAGGACCAGAGGTAGTACGCATATTCGTGCCGAGGGTGCGAGCGACGAGGTGCGCAAGGGTGGTCTTCCCGAGACCAGGCGGACCGTACAGCAGCACGTGCTCAGCGGCGTGGCCGCGCTCACGCGCGGCGGTAAGTAGGATACGTAAATTCTCTTTGGTTTTTTCTTGACCGACGTACTCCTCCCAACTTTGAGGGCGCAGTGTCTGGTCTAGGTTTTGAGCCCCATCGCGGCTAAATCCTTGGCTTTTTTCCATAGCGGTATTGTATCGCAAAAGGGTAGAGAGTGGTAAGCGAGAGGGGTGCCAATACTTGACAAAGTATGGCTCGTATGCTAGTATATAGCCATACAGTTCTGGGTGGCGCTTAAGCACTACCGAACTTCTTTAAAACTTGTAACTAGAGATCGCCGCTGGGCGACATTTATTTTGTATGTCTCTCGAGTGTATGATCCTCTAAACAATTCTGGTTGCTCCTCGAGGACGGTGTGGTCCGTACCTTGAGTGCTCTCTGCGCCTATCCTTAGACGTGCAGTCAGCTTCTTCACGGAAGTCTTGTTTAGAGGATCATCTACTCGAAACTCCTTCCCCAAGGTTTCTTTTTTCGGAATATAGCACAGCTGCCCTCAATGGCACTATTGACCGAGTCATATCTCTGTCTTTGAAAATGGGCGGTGCGTTCGTACGAACGCACCGCCCATTTTCGTTGCCAAATATCACACAATATGAGCGGTGATATCGGGAAGCCCATCGTTCTTTGCAGCTTCCACATTGGCCTGGTGGACGTGGCGACCTGAGCGCATGTCGACGATACGTTCGAGTTCCTCAAGTGAAGTTTCACCGCGCACGACGCGCTCGATGCCGTCTTCTGCCATCGATGGAATGCCTTGTTTATACGCTGCTTCGAGGATTATGTGCTCGCGCGGGTCTGTGATCACCGCTGCCTCGACCACCTCATCCATAATGATGGCTTCGTACACACCTTGTCGGCCTTTGTACCCGGTCATGCTGCAGCGATCGCAACCGACAGGTTTGTAGAGCATCAGGTTCGCATCAATAGTTGGGGGTTTTGGGTGGGTCTTCAGCACCATCGTGATGAGTGAACGCTCGCGCTCGCTCGGGGCATAGGCTTCGCGACAGTTCGTACAGAGCTTGCGGATAAGGCGCTGGCCGAGAATGACATTGACCGAAGTGCAGATGAGTCGAGCGTCGATACCGAGATCGATGAGGCGGGGGAAAGCACCGACAGCGCTGTTGGTGTGCAGGGTAGAGAACACCAAGTGACCGGTTTGAGCAGCATGGATGGTGGTCTCCGCCACTTCATGGTCTCGGATCTCACCGACCATGATGATGTCTGGGTCTTGGCGGAGAATGGCGCGTAGTCCGGAAGCGAACGTGTAGTCGTCGCCGACTTGCGTCTGCACTATCTCGTCCACTTTGTACTCGACCGGATCCTCGATGGTGATGATCTTTACCCCTGGTTCATGCGTGGCGCGAAGAAATGCGTACAATGCGGTCGTCTTTCCGGAGCCGGTCGGGCCGGTGGTGATGATGAGCCCGTTCGGTCGTTTGAGCTGTTCTTCCATCATGGTCTGCATGACGTTATTGAGGCCGAGCGTTGGCATCGAGAAGCTGGCGACGGTCGGGTCAAGAAGACGCATCACCATCGATTCGCCGGAAGCACCTGGGATGACCGAGGCACGCACTTCGATCTCTTTCTCTTCGACCGCGAAGCTAAAGCGTCCGTCTTGCGCTTCATCGCGGATGTTGAGGATCATGCCGGAAAGGAGCTTGAGACGCGAGATGATGCGCTCGTAGATGGTGCGTTCGAGGTGGAGCACGTCTTGGAGTACGCCATCCAGACGGTACCGCACACGAATGCTGTTGTCTTCCGGTTCGATGTGGATGTCAGAAGCGCCGAGTGCAATAGCGCCTGCGAACAGAGACTCGAGCGTCTCAGAAACGCGCCGCGCGCTGTTGAGTGTACGTATCTTGATGATGTGTTCCGCTACGTACTCGATCGTTTTGAACAACGGCAACTGCTTGGCGATGTTCTCAGGATTGATGTCGAGGATACCGCGCTGCACCGCTTCAGTGTTGCGCTGGTCCTGGTAGCGGAGCCATCCGTGCTCTAGAGAGAGCGTGGAGGTCATGAATACCTGGAGCGCGTAGCCTTCGTTCGTCAGGTTCTCAATAGCAGTTTTGGTCGTCGGGTTATTTGGATTCCTGATAGCGACCGACAGCTTCTTGTTTTGCTTCTCGAAAGCGATGATACCTGAAGTACGAGCCACATCCTCGGGAATGAGCTTGAGGGCGTCGGGGTTGATGGTGACGCCACGGAGGTTTACGTACTGGTGGCCGTAGCGGATGGAGAGTGCACGAATGAGACTCTCTTCCTCTTTGGCTCGCATCTCATCCATTTTCTCGCTGGAGAAGGTGTTGTCGAACTGTGGCATTACCACTTATTGTAGCAGGCCGGCCTTATACAGAGCCGTATAAAGCAGGGGACAATGATTGACTTTTTAGTCATTTTATGCTATTATAAAAAGTAGAAATCTTCCCTGACATCACATGGAGTTTGCGCGATGCGCACCATCATCGGTTTGCTGCTGCTGTGCTTGGTCGCTGGCTGTGCCGGCGCACCGTCTCCTTCTTCCGGAGTTTCGGGAAGGAGCGTCCCCCAGCGCGGCGATGTGCTCCGCGCTACGCCGACCGTAGCGGAGTCTCAGCTCCCTGCAACCTGGAGTTGTCGGGTTCTCAGTCTTCCGTACGATGCGAAGTATTGTACAGAACGTGGCATGGTCCTCCCTCGTGGCGATGATGTTCTCCTCTTCAAGCACACTGGCAAGTTCTCCGCTGACGGCGGTCTGCCTGTCATGGTGGCGATGGTCGAACAGCGCATGCCATCGGCGGCAGGCAAGCTTGCTCATCGGAAGTGTCTCCGCGTCTACAACAACTGGAACGCTTCCAACGAGGAAGCACGCAAGGCCTGCGAAGGTCTGAGTGCGAACGATCCCTACGGCGGCAACCAACCGGATTACCTTTACGGGTGGTGAGGTCATCGCGGCGCGTCCTTCGGACGCGCCGCTTTCCCTAGGATCAGTATGCTTGACACGCATCGGCGCTGTGGCAGGCTGAGACTTAGGAGATGTTCTTCAACTAACTAACGGAGGAAACCATGCGTCTGCGAAGACTGCTAACGTTCGCTGCACCGCTCTTGCTTCTCGTGGTGATGGGGTGCGCGGAGACGATCACGTATTCCACTGAGCCCGCCCCGGTCAGAGTGGTTCGATCCAATCCAGACTATGTGGTGGGGACCGAGAGAGTGTCAACGCTGTACGGCGTTGTCTGCCGCGAATACTACGCGAGCGGGAGATACGTCGACAGGCAGTGTCCACGGTCGTACCCGTCGTACCCTCGCACCACCGGGGTTGTGATGGAGACCACCATCTACGGTGGCCTCAGTGTCGGCACGCCGCCATACGGTTACTATCGGCCCAGACCGTCTGTCATTGTCATACGGGATGATGATCGTCACCACCATCGTGGCCATGGCTGGAAGCGCGGTCGCGACTGGGATCGAGGTGGTCATCGGGGCCGGGATCTCGAGGATCAGTTTCGTCGGGAAGCCTGGCAAGAATGTCGTCGACACAGTCGCGATAAGAAGCACTGCTGACGACAGGTTCAAAGGTGTGGGCGGGGAGGAGATCATGGATCTCCGACCCGCCTTTTTTTATATTTTTTCAAAGCTCGCGCCAAAATCGCAAAGTGCTACAATGCGCCGTGATGAACACCTATACCATAAAGGAAGTAAGCGAGCTTGAGGCTGTTGCAGTAGACGTGTTGGCGACTGCAGCCGAAGTGAAGCGGGGGGGCCGCGGCGCCGGTGGGGGGGGGGGAGGGGGTGGGGGGGGGGGGCAGGCCCCACGGCGGATACACGAACAGCGCGTACGCGTCGGTGCCGCGCTCGACGGGCGCCCCGTTCCCCCCGCTTCACGGTGATCTCGGTGCCGGCAAGACCACCTTCACGCAAGTGCTAGCTCGAACGCTTGGCGTGACCGAAACAGTGGTCAGTCCAACTTTTGTGGTCATGAAGCATTACGAGCTTGTCGAAGAACACCACGGTTTTTCTTCCCTCTACCACCTCGATGCCTACCGTATCGAGGAT
>CAYTYF010000019.1:0-18008 GCA_964442205.1 uncultured Candidatus Saccharibacteria bacterium
GCCGCCGCCGCCGCCGCCCGAACCGACCTGCAGCGAGGAAACGAGGTTGCTGCCGGCGAGTCTATTCTCGGCCACGCCGGTGCCGCCGCCGCCGCCCGCGCCGCCGCCGTTGAGGTTATTGTTGCCGGCGCCGCCGTTGCCGGTCGAGGCCGCGTTCGTGCCGGCCACGCCGGTGCCGCTCTGGCCGCCCGCGCCGCCGCCGCCGGCGCCGACGGTGCTGCTGACGCTCGACCCGCTGCCGCCCGCGCCGCCGCTGTTACCCGTGCCGGTGATGACCGTACCGGCCGAGCCGGCGGTGAGATCGTTGGCGCCAACGCCGTTTCCGGCCGCTACGACGACCGCGCTGCCGGCGCTCGTCGTACAGTTGCTCGAGCTGCTGCAGAACCACGTATCTTCGCCGTCATTGCCGGTGCTGGTAATGGTGCGAGCGCCGCCGGCGCCGATCGAGAAGCCGATCGTCGCGCCCGGAGTGAGGGTGACGCTCGATGTCGCCGCGTACGCGCCGCCGCCGCCGCCGGCGCCGCCGCGCGAAGATCCGGTCGAAGGTATGGAGCCGCCGCCGCCGCCGCCGATGACCATGATGGTGTTGCTTGCGCTGTTCCAATCCTTGGGCACCACCCAGGTACCTGCCCCGGTCTCGGTGAGGATGATGGTAGTCGACGCCGCCGCCTCGGCGCGTGCCGCTCCCAATGCGAAAGAACCAACAAGACACATGAAAGCCAC
The DNA here is from genome assembly GCA_964442205.1 of uncultured Candidatus Saccharibacteria bacterium. Lineage (GTDB taxonomy): Bacteria > Patescibacteriota > Minisyncoccia > Phycocordibacterales > UBA918 > OLB19. Next base: position 724 of record CAYTYF010000019.1, read on the forward strand.
CAATAGCCCTGCATAGAAGCGGTGCTTGGTGGTTTTCTTTGTCTGTAGCATTTCTATATACATATGTATCGTTCTACATTCCGCCCCCTGTCCCCTCCGCTGCCTCTGACTCTGCTGCCGGCTCCGGTTCTGGATCTGGCTCCGGTTCTTCTACCGGCTCCGCCGATTCCGGCGGCGGCTCTGCGGGCGGTGTCGGCTCTGGCGCTGTTTCCGATTCCGGTGCTGGTTCTGTTGCCACTGCCGGCGCTTCGGCCGCTTCCCCGTCGTCTTGCCCTGCGTTCTCGTTCGTCTCTGTCGTCTCTGTCGCAGCTTCTCCTTCCGGCGGCGTGACAGGTGCTGCTGGCGGCGGCGAACCGCTACCATTGCCATTGAGCAGCTCACGCAGGTCGTCGGCAGTGACACAGACGTCGTCGACGCAGAGCTGCTCCTCGACCTCGACCGACTTCGCCTTGAGGCGGGTGACGGAAAGCACTCCGTCGACGAAGTTCTGCGCGAGTGTCTTGAGGCGGTCCCAGAGCGACTCGCCCTCCCCGCCCGGCACGAGGTCGGTCGAGGTGGCGAGGAGCTCGCGCATCACGTCGGCCGTGCGTCCGTCGTCGAAGCGGCCGAGCTTGACGAACATGAGCGCCTGGCCGACCGCCACCGTGCCGGAAGCGGTCGACACGCGCTCGGCCGGCAGAGACGTGAGGTCGTCGATCTCGTCGATCTGTTCTTCGACCGCCTCGACCGCCGCCTCTCCCGCCGCGTCCCAGTCGGTCGACGCGCCAGCGACCGTCGGCACGCACGGCTGTGCGCCATTCTGACCTATCGCGCCGCCGCCGCCGAAGCTGCAGCCGTCGCCGGCGCGCGGGTCGTCGTTGACGTGGTGCGGCGTCGTGTTCGGGATGCGGATGTCGTCTCCGAACTGGTTCGCGAAACCCTTTGAGTAGGCGCGGCTGCCGTCGAACGCTTCGAGCGCCGAGCCGACGACCACGTCGCCCGCTCTAGCCTTCATGCCGACGCCTGGGATCGAGGAGAGCGTGATCTGGTCGCCGACAGCGATCGGGCCGTTCTCGGTCGAGAGCTTGATCGGCACGCGGCCCGTAAGGGCAACCGGGTAGCCACTCTCGCGCTTGCCGGTCGGCGTGTCGTCGAAGCCGAGCGTGAGGCCTGGCTTTGTCGAGACGACGCCGATGATCTGCTCTTCCGTGTCCTCGCTCGCGCGGCCGATCGACAGGCCGCCGTCCGCATACACGATCTCGCCCGGCTCGAGGTCCTGCGAAGAAAAGTACATTTCCGCCAAGTCGGAGTTGCCGGTGTGGTAGCTCACCGCCGAGATGCGGCCGGTCGTCGAGGCGACGCACGAGCCGTCGTTATCGACGCAGAGGCCGCCGTAGCCGATCTGCAGGCCGGCCATGTTGTTGGTGGTGCCGTCACCGATGGTAGTGGTGCCGTGCTGCGTGACGAGGAACTTCGAGGTGCCAGCGTTCTGGAGGTCGAGGAAGTTGCCGGTGAAGCTGCCGGTGCCGTTGCCGAGGTTCATCTGGAGGCCGGTGCCGGTGAAGGTTGAGGTCTCCTGGAAGAGGGCGAGGAGCGAGGCCGAGGTGATGGTGTCGGAGTAGCCGCGGATGGCGTTGCCCTGCGTGGTACCCTCGGTCTCAAAGTAGCCGCCGGCCGGCTCGTAGGTGCCGCCGGCGTCGCCGCGCGTCGTGCCGCGCACGCCGAAGGTGCGCGCGAAGCCGGAGAGCGCCGTGTTCTCGCCGAGCGTGTTGGTGCCGCGCTCCGCCTGCACCTCGAGGCCGCGCACGACGTTGCCCAAGCTGGTCGAATCGACGATGCGCACGATGCTGCCGACGAGCGTCGAGGTAGCGGTGTTCGAGGCAACAATATATGAGTGGTTAGCGAACATCACCGCTCCATTGCTAGCATTGGTCAAAATGAAGTGCTGGTTGGTACCAAAGGTGCTTGTGCCAGTTATTGAGGTGCTGGCGATGGTCAGCTTCGTGGTCGGGGTCGTGGTACCGATACCGAAGTTACCAGCACTGTTCATGGTCAGACGTACGTTTGTAGACACATCACTACCATCCACCAACCTGAGAGTATCGTCTGACTGGTTGTAGCCCCATGCGTAATCAGAATCATCACCAAATGTCAGCTCTTTATCATCTGCAAGAGTGAAACGTGCCGAGGTCCAACCTCCGACTGCATTACCACCCTGACTGAGGTACCCGACGCCAGTAGGACCGAACACGTCAATGACGAATGTGCCAGCGCTATCGACATACAGGTGACCCCCCTCATTACCCTCGTCATCGAATCCTGAAACACGCAGACCATTACTATCAGCAGTTTGAGCGAGTGAGAGCAAGGAAACTGCTGTTGAGGTACCTATGCCAATGCGTCTGAGAGCCGAGTTCACCAAAAGTGTGGAGCTGCTTGAAGTACCCACCACGAAGTTGCCCCACACATCGAGCTTGCCTGCGGGTGTAGTAGTACCGATACCCACATTGCCGTTACCGTCCACGAACACACCTTCATCCTGACCATCACCTGAGAGGAAGTTCGAACCAAGGGCGATATTGGCAGCAGTGCCTGAGAGCGTGAGGGTTGAGGATGCTGTAAGGGCAGCGAAGGTAGCGGTACCACCGAAGGCTGGTGAGCTGCTAAGAGCGAACGCACCCGTACCTGTCTCATCACTAAGTGACGCAGCGAGGTCTGCTGAAGCTCCCGTGGTGGTAGCGCGGTTGAGTGAATCGACGAACAAACCACGGGAAGCGGTGAGACCGGTGAGGTAGGTGTGACCAGAGACAGTGATGGCGCTCGTTGATGCATTGATTATAGTTGGGTTGGTGAGCATCGAGGAGGAGGCGAAGACGAGTGGGCCAGAGCCGGTTTCATCAGACAGTGAGAACGACAGCATGCCCGAGGTGGCGGTGGTGGTAGCGCGGTTCAGAGAATCAACGAACAATCCTCGGCCGGCAGTGAGCCCCGTGAAGTAGTTGACGCCAGCGAGGGTGAGACCGCCGGTGGTGGAGGCGTTCGAGATGGTTGGGTTTGTTCCAAAGACGAGTGCTCCACTTCCCGTCTCGTCAGAGATGCTGCTGGTGAGGAAGGCTGAGGTGCCAGTGGTCGTTGCTCGGTTGAGTGAATCCACGAAGAGACCACGGGAAGCGGTGAGGTTGGTGAAGTACGCATGGCCACCAATGGTGATACCTGAGGTAGAGGAAGCATTCGTGATACTGGTGTTGCCTGAGAGGGTGACGGTAGAAGAAGCGGTGAGAGCGCTGAAGGTCGCAGTACCACCAAAGGCTGGTGAGCTGCTGAGGACAAAGGAGCCGGTGCCAGTCTCGTCTGAGAGGAGGGCCGCGAGCTCAGCAGAGTTGGTGAAGGAGCTTCCACTTATACCCAGCGTACTCGTCGCCACCCACCGTGTTGAGGTACCGGTTGCTTGCAACACCATACCCAGGGTACCTGAGGCGTTCACGGAATCACGGAAGGTGCCGGTTACACCAAGGTTAGTGGTGGTTGCGTTCCCGAGAGTGGTCTGACCAGTGACCGCGAGCGTACCAGCTATATATGTATCCCCATCAGAAGCAATCGTGAATTGACTTATGTCATTGTTTTTTAGGTCAATGAAGTTGCCCGAGAAAGTACCTGAACCATCGGCCAACTCCATAAGGAGACCTGTGCCGGTGAAGGTTGAGGTTTCTTGGAGAAGTTTGAGAAGTGCAGCTGAAGTAATGGTATCTGAGTAACCTCGTATCGCATTACCCTGCGTGGTGCCATTTGTATCACCGATCACGCCCGCTGGTTCAAAGAGTGCACCCGCATCGCCCTGCGTTGTTCCGCGTACACCGAAAGTGCGGCCGAACGCGGAAACACCTGTGTTTTCGCCATAGATATTGCCGCCACGATCTGCCTGGACCTCAAGGCCGCGAACAGTGTTGCCAAGACTACTGCTGTCGGTGATACGAATGATACCTCCTGCCATAGTCGAGGTTGCAGAAGGATTGAAGGTGATGTTCGTGGTATTGCCGAATTCGACCGCATTGAGTGAACTATTTGTTGACTGGAAGTACTGTGTCGTACCCATGGTGCCGCTGCCAGTAAAGCCGGTATTCTGCATGCTGAGGCGACCAGTCGGTGTCGTTGTACCCAAACCGAGTGCACTTCCATCGAATACGAAGTCTGCATCATCAATGAGTGCGGTGGCGCCGCCGTTGGTGAATGGAATGCGATTTGCCGTAAAACTTCCGACCGACACATCGGTGAGGCCAAGGAAAGTACCTGCTCCTGCAGATATACCCAAAGTACTCGTCGCCACCCATCGCGTACTGGTGCCGGTCGAGAGCATCACCATGCCGAGGGTTCCAGAAGCATTCACCGAGTCGCGGAAGGTGCCAGTGAGTCGCATGTCAGCAAGGTACGCTGAACCGGATGAGGTGATGTTTGTGGTCGAAGCGCTCGCGAGTGTTGAGTGTCCTGCAACGTTCAGCGTGCCTGTAGCAGTAATATTGCCGCCGAAGTAACCACCACCAACCACGGTCAACTTCGACGATGGTGTAGTAGAGCCTATGCCAATGTTGCCGGAAGAAAGTGTTGTATTAATGCCATCGATGCCAGTACCGAAGAGGAGATTGCCGATATTAAGCTGACCGTTACGAGTTGTTGACGCAGCTTGAATATCATGACCAATTATGATGTTGTTGTTGCTGTCGAGATTGTCAGCAACCTCGTAACCGATAAGGATATTGTTGCTCAGATTGTTGCCAGCATTGAATGCTGCACGGTTGCCGATGAAGATGTTTGCATTATAAGTATTGGTACCTAATCCGTCACCAGCATTCATACCAATGGCGATGTTGGCGTCCCCGTCTCCGAGTGCGTTCAGTGCATATGCACCTATCGCAGTATTGCCGTCGCCAATACTATTTTCAAGGGTCAAGTAACCCACCGCCGTATTTTCTATACCATTCGTCGGGACACTGAGCGTATCTTGACCAATGGCGAGGTTGAAGTTGCCTCCTTCTATTCCCTGACCTGCACCTGTGCCGATGGCCATGTTATTGTCGCCGCTAGTGACCGCAGTGAGAGCGTTGGTGCCGATTGCAAAGTTAACACTACCCCCAACCACTGAATCCAATGCATCTGCACCGATGGCAAAGGAATAATTGTTTGTAGTAGTAGCATCGGTACCAAGGAAGAAGAGTCCAGTGCCACCAGTACGACCGTCGGTCAAATCGTTGACACTCAAAGTCTCAGCAGCAGAAATGCCCAACGAGCTTGTAGCCACCCATCGCGTACTGGTGCCGGTCGACTGCAGCACCATGCCGAGGGTACCCGAGGCGTTCACACTGTCCTTGAACATACCGGTGACCTGGAGGTCGGTGGTGGTAGCCTGCGCGAAGATAGCGCGGCCGGTGAAGGTTGGTGATGCGCTGAAGACGAGGTTGCCGGTACCGGTCTCGTCAGACAGTGAGTTAGCGAGGTCAGCCGAAGCTCCGGTGGTGGTTGCTCGGTTGAGTGAGTCGAGGAAGAGACCACGGGAAGCGGTGAGACCGGTGAGGTAGTTCACGCCTGCCAGGGTCATGTTGGTCGAAGAGGCGTTGGAGATCGTTGGGTTGGTGCCGAACACGACTGCACCACTTCCCGTCTCGTCAGAGAGTGAGGCAATGAGGTCTGCAGAGGCACCTGTAGTTGTCGCCCTATTAAGTGAGTCGACGAACAGTCCCCTGCTTGCAGTGAGACCTGTCAGGTAGGTGTGGCCAGAGACGGTGATAGCGCTCGTTGAAGCGTTGATGATGGTTGGGTTAGTGAGCATCGATGATGATGCGCGTACGAAACCACCGCTGGTACCTGTCTCATCCGAAAGCAAGGCGGCTAGTTCGGCAGAATTGCTGAAAGCGGCAGAGGAGCCGAGCGTTGAAGTGGCCACCCACTGCGTTGAAGTACCGGTCGACTGCAGCACCATGCCGAGGGTACCCGAGGCGTTCACTGAATCACGGAAGGTGCCGGTCACACCAAGATTTGTGGTAGTTGAGTTCGCAAAGATAGCTGTACCAGTGAAGGTTGGTGAAGCACTGAAGACGAGGTTGCCGGTACCGGTCTCGTCAGAGACAGCAGAAAGTACGTTCGCAGAACTGAGGCCGTTCGCATCGAGTGAAGCGACGCCAGAGCTGTATGAGAAGAAGCCATGATCACCATCCGCCTGCATGGCAGCCGTAAGTGCACCGCTGTCGACAGCACAGGTGGTGCCGTTGCAGCTGAACGAACCAAAGTCAGTGGCCATCAAGCCGGTCGGACCGAGGTCTAAGCTCGAGGTCGCGAAGTCGACCCAATTGCTGCCATCGAATGCAAGTACGTTACCACCAACAGCCCCAGTAGTATCGACGTCGGTAAGGTCATCGAGGATGTTCGCACCAGAGGAGATCCCGAGCGAAGAAGTTGCTACCCATACCACTCCGCTGCCAGTGGTCTGCAAAACCATACCTGAAGTGCCAGCACTGTTCGCCCCATCATAGAGACGGTTAGCAATGCTTAGATTGGTAGTTGAAGCGTTCTGAAGTGAGCTGTCACCGAGAATAGTGAGGGTACCTGTAGCATATAGATTACCGCCGAAGTAGCCATTACCAGTTACCGTCAGTTTTGCCGACGGTGTGGTTGAACCTACGCCGAGGTTGCTGTTAGCGAACACGAGAGCAGCACTGTCAGTGAGCGCGCTGCCGCCGCTGTTAGTGAAGATGATGCGGTTCGCAGTGAAGCTGCTCTGTGTATCAGAAAGATCAAGGAACGATTCCCCGCTGATGTCGGTGAGGTAGCCTGAGTCATTGGTGAAGTCGTTAAGGGTGACTGTGCCGAAGTCGATGATGGTGTCATCGACAGTATCTGCATCGAAAGCACAATCCGTTCCGTTACAACTGAAATCACCAAAGTCCGCCGATGCGAGATTGTCAGGATCGATCGGGTTTGCAGTGATCTGCTGACCGGCCAGCGATAGGTAGTCCTCGCCTGCAAGAGTCACTTCAGCGTGACCTGATGGGAAACCGAGACTTGTTGTAGCCACCCACTGTGTAGAGGTACCAGTACTCTGCAGCACCATGCCGAGGGTACCCGAGGCGTTCACACTGTCCTTGAACATACCGGTGACCTGGAGGTCGGTGGTGGTAGCCTGCGCGAAGATAGCGCGGCCGGTGAAGGTTGGTGAAGCACTGAAGACGAGGTTGCCGGTGCCGGTCTCGTCGGTAACTGCTGAGATAAGGTTTGCTGATGACGGAGTTGCGAGGAAGGTCGCCACATTGGCACCAAGACCCGAGACTCCGGTCGCGATCGGAAGACCAGTAGCGTTTGTAAGGGTAACTGCAGAAGGTGTGCCGAGGTTTGGAGTTACCAGTACGGGTGAGTTTGAGAAGACGAGTGATGAGGTGCCTGTCTCATCTGAAACTGAAGCCATGAGATCAGCTGACGCACCGGTGGTAGTTGCCCTGTTGAGTGAGTCCACAAAGAGTGCGCGTGAGGCGGTGAGACCAGTGAGGTAGGTATGGCCAGAGACAGTGATGGCGCTCGTGGAAGCATTTGCGAGAGTCGTCACACCGGTGAAGGTCGGGCCGTTGCTGAAGACAGCAAGACCGCCGCCGACAGAACCTGTTTCATCGGAAAGGAGTCCAGCAAGACCAGCTGAGTCTGAGAAGCCAGCTCCCATACCAAGACTCGAGGTCGCCACCCACTGCGTACTCGTCCCAGTTGAAAGCATCACCATGCCGAGGGTTCCAGAAGCATTCACCGAGTCGCGGAAGGTTCCGGTGAGCCGCATGTCGGCAAGGTACGCTGAACCGGATGAGGTGATGTTGGTGGTCGAAGCGCTCGTGAGTGTTGAGTGTCCTGCAACGTTCAGCGTGCCTGTAGCAGTGATGCTGCCGCCGAAGTACGCATCGCCGCCGCCCACAGTGAGCCGAGCCGACGGAGTGGTCGAACCGATACCTACTCGACCGCTGGTATCGATCGTTACGCGCGAGGTGTTGTTGGTGATAAGACGAAGATCATGGTTCGAGAAGGTCCCGATGAAAGCTTGAGAATCTTCGGAACGAAGTTCTGTACGAAGGTTGTTCGTAGTATCAAAGGTCATGATGCCGGCGTTGCTGGCCGCAGATACGTTGAGGAGGCGGGTCATGGTAGTCGTACCGATGCCGACATTACCCGTGCTGTCTACTGACACACCCTCATCGTCACCGTCTCCCGAGAGGTAGTTGCTGCCGAGTGCGATGTTGGCTGCCGTACCTGAGAGCGTGAACGTAGAGGTCGCTGACAGTGCGCTGAAGGTCGCAGTGCCGCCAAAAGCTGGCGAGCTGGAAAGCACGAAGGCGCCCGTTCCGGTTTCGTCGGAGAGCAGTGCCGCGAGCTGTGCTGAGTTTGAGAACGACGAAGCAAAACCGAGGGTCGAGGTAGCCACCCAGGTCACACCACTGCCAGTGGTCTGCAAGACCATGCCTGACGTGCCAGCAGAACCAGCTCCGTCGTAGAGCCGATTGAGAACAGTGAGGTTGGTGGTTGAAGCGTTCTGGAGTGAGCTGTTGCCGAGGATGGTAAGCGTACCGGTCGCCGTTAGATTGCCGCCAAAGTAGCCGCCTCCGGTCACTGTCAACTTGCTTGAAGGAGTGCTTGAGCCAATGCCGACATTGCCTCCGTCGAGTACTGAAAATACTTCATTTCCGCCATCAAATAGGTTCAAAATATCGCCAGATCCAGTTTGGGTGATGGTCAAAAGCGCGGCGGAAGTAGAGGCTGAAATAGTGTCTGCCTCATCGCTGCGTACGAAGCTGGTCGAAGCCACGCCACCGAGCGTCTTAGATTCAAAAGCGGCTGGAACAGTGCCGAGGATCTTGCGAGGCGTCATTTCGCCATCAGCTTCGATGTTGACTCCGAGGTACAGTGTCTGGGTGAAATTGACAGAAGCCAACGAGGAGCTAGCACCGAGCATTACCGAGAAAAGACCATTCTCAACTTCGACCGCGTAGGGACCAGCAAGTACTTCGGTCCAGACCGGTGAACCGCTGGTCGCGGTAGTGTAGAGACGAAACTCCATGTCGTACGTGCCGTCAGCGACCGCCAACCCGTTTTCGTCTGTGAGCTTGCCTTGGTAGTTGATCGAAGGACTCTGTGCAAGTGCGACCGCGTAGAACGAAACGAACAGCACCGCTCCAAGGAGGAGAGCTGCAGTGACGATGCGTTGTACGAAAGCGCTTTTCATATCAGGATCATTCGTTCGTTTGCGTTACCGGCACAAGAAGGAAACGGTATGACTCATCCGTTCGCTCCTTGAACACTGGCTTTAAATACCCAGAATCGCCTTCTGTCAGATCTACCTCGACCGGATCGGAGAACATCCTGCGGACAGCATCGACGACATTTTCGTCAGTAGCTGGGTCCAGAAGAACTAGGCCTGTCTCGCTCGTTTCGACCGCAGCGTTTTGATCGACTGGTTCAGTTTGCGTTGTTTCGCTTCCCTCTTTTCCAAACTTGAACCAGTAGTCTTTGAGCCAGCCCAGGAGTGCAACCTGCTCTTCGCCACTGAAAACCTCTTCGTGACCGAGTGAGGTGAAGTCGGTCAAAACAGCAATTGAGCCTGCTTCGATCTCCTTGTAGCCAACCCCTTCGTCGGCCGCGACCAACCCGAGACAAGCGCCAACTGCAACAACCGTAAAAACTATCACCGCATGTGCGAAAGCATGAGATGGGTGCGGAAGCTGTGAACGCTCTGGTTGCTGTTCTTGAATTCGAGCGACTCGTTCAAGTTTTCGTTCTTTGCGAAGTTCCTCCTTGCGAGCAATTTTTTGCTTGCTTGCTTGGTGTGAAAAATTCGTGAGCGACTCGCGTTCGATGTACCACTGACGACCGACTTGCTGGGCCAGCACTTTACCCTCGCGAGCGAGCTTGCTCACGTAGTCAGCGGTGTATCCAAAAGCACCGGCTACTGCGGTGCTTGCTTCATACACTTTTCCATCAATTTTTAGCTCGTGAGCCATGTGTACAAATTCGCGGCTTCACTAGAAATTATATAAGTATTTCGGCTATTTTTGACCGAAAAAAAGCCCTGATTGTGGACATCTTTTTGAGGCAAAATTTTGTCTCAAAATTTTCATAAAAAAGTCTCATCAAGTGACCGCGACAACGACCAAAGAGCGTGAAGGTTTACAGGTTGCATCTGGACTCAGGCAGATACAAAAAGACCCCTGCGCTCAGTGGGTCGCAACGTCTTGCGTAAAGTGTTTAAATCCAACATTGAAAGGCCGAGAACTGTCAGAAGCGCTAATCTTGCCAAAAACACTAAAATTAGCTGCAAGCTATGATCATGAAGGGCTCATACACGTCAGCAAATACTAAGTCCAGTATTTCCGGACCGAACGAATACCTGAAGGCCAACACATGACACCATGCCAGACGGTGAAAATAGGTTGGATTGTTTTATGGATTGAGATAATTCTCGACTATCCGAGAAAACGTTGTATTAGAACGTATAATTGAAATACTGTATCGTGAATATTTAAAATGTAACCCTTGGTTATTGAGGTGTCATCTACAATGGTCTGCTCTGTGAGAGATAAGGCAAAGAGTCCCAGCGCTGAAAAACACACAAGACAAGCAAGTGTCGTCCACCAGACGTATCCTCCGCCACCTTGCTCAATGTCTATTTTCTCATCGACGGTCGTTACTCTCTCGGGCGCATTGCTAATAGGCACTATGGTATCAATAGAGCCTTCGACCTCTCTGACCGGCAAATATTCCTTACCATGACTACTGCGGCGCTTGTCTCGCTCTTCTTTCAAGTTCCGTATCTCAACAGCGTAGGAGTCCTTTTTGTTCTCATCTTCGACCTCTACCATAACCGCATCAGCTGAGGCAGTTTCTTGTTCGTCGTCTACGGGCATTACGAGCTCGTCAACGTGTTCTTCTACCTCGATGTGAGCATCCTCAGTTTGTGCCTCTACCACCTCACCTGGCTCAATTTCTGGCTCCTCAGTGACCTCGTCTGCAGAAGCCACCTTGAGTTGGCCTTTGAATCGCACTTCCGGTAACTCACTAGCTTCGAATTTTATCTTTTCCGTCTCACTTTTGACCGCCACCTGCTCTGCATCAGCTAGACCGACCTTAAGCGATCCCTTCTTTGGCCTATCCTCAGCGACCTCCTCACTAGAAGGCTCTCTTTTAAGCAATACAGGCAATAGGTCAGCATCGTCCTTGGTGTACCGCGGAGTGACCAGTGTTGAGTTGCGATGTTTACTATACTTTGGCTCGACCGAAGTTTTTTGTTGCGGTGCTTTAGCTTCGGTTTCAGTGTGTATCTGTACCTGGTAGCGCAGATCCTTCTGCCCTACAGCCTTCACGCTGCGGTAACGATTCTTTTTATGCTCTTTTATCGAGGACTCTTCTACGTACCATGTCCTCCCCACAAGTTTGGCGTTCACTTTACCACCGCGGCACAACTGTCCGATGTAGTCAGAAGTGTATCCGAGATCACGAGCGATTTTATTCGCTTTAACAAAGGTTTTCTCGCCTAGAGTTATATACTCCATACTGCGGCAAAGTATACGCTAGCCGAGAAAAATAGAACAGCCCCTTGTGGGGCTGTTCATGTGCACAGTCAGGTTGTGTTAGGACTCGAGTTGCTTCTTAAGCAGTTCCTGAAGCGTGGTCGGATTAGCTGCCCCGCGAGAAGCCTTCATGCCCTGCCCGACCAAGAACTGGAGCGCTGCTGCTTTGCCGGCCTTAAAATCGGCAGCCACTGTCGGATTATCTGCTACTACTTTTTCAACTATCTTGATCAGCTCTGATTCATCATTCTTTTGCAAAAGACCCCTGGCGTCAGCCAAAACTTGAGGTTCAAGTCCATCAAATACAACTTCCGGTAGCAAGTCCTTCGCAACCCTTGAGTTGATACTGCCTGCTGCGACCATGCTAAGGAGTTTTGCAAAAGTTGAAGTGTTCGCTGTCTCAAGAGTACGCTCTTTGGAAAGCAAACTTAAGACGTCGCTCAAGAAGTAATTAGCAGCGAACTTTGGTTCCACTGAGTCTGGCAGGTCAAGAATGATCCTTTCAAAAAAATCCAAGTACAGAAGATCACTCAAGAGGATCTCGATCTGGTCACTCGTTAATCCGAGATTTACCAAATTTGTTCTTATTTTATCTGGTGTTCTCAATGCCATCTCGTCAAAACGAGAATTATCAAAATCGCTAAGCTCGCTCATCTGGAACTTTGGAATGTCTGGATCTGGAAAGTACCTGTAGTCATCAGCTGTTTCCTTCTTTCTTTGGCTAAAAGTCTTGCTTTTTTGCTCATCCCAGCCTCTAGTTTCCTGAAATATGGCTTCACCACGCTCTAGAATAGCGATTTGGCGTTCAACTTCGTATACAATGGCAGCTTCAACTGACTTAAAGGAGTTCAAGTTCTTGACCTCGACCTTGGTGCCGAAAGTATCAGTTTTGCTGACCGAGATGTTAGCTTCGACGCGCATCTCCCCCTTCTCCATATTTGCCTCCGACACCCCGAGGGTACGAAGGAGGAGCTGGAGTTCCCGAGCAAATCGACCGGCCTCCTCCGGGCTATGGATCACAGGTTCTGTCACCAACTCCATAAGTGGTACCCCCGCTCGGTTGTAATCAACCAAGCTCTCCTCACCTTGATCGTGAATACTTCTCGCTGTGTCCTCTTCTAGGTGTACACGGGTGATCGCAACGCCAGCGAGTTCACCTCCCGAGACAAAAGGAAACTGATACTGACTGATCTGGTATGCCTTCGGTATGTCGGGATAAAAATAATTTTTTCTGTCGAACTCACTGAAATCAGAAAGTTCACCTTTGATAGCATTTCCAACAGCGTACAGAGAACGCACCGCTTCTTTGTTAACGACCGGAAGCGAGCCTGGGTGTGCCATGCAGACCGGGCACACGTTTGCGTTCGGCTCACTTGTATGCGGATCATTTTTACATCCGCAAAACATCTTACTTTTTGTCTTCAACTCAGCATGAACTTCGATGCCGACAGTGGTTTTGTACGAACTCATGCGACCATACTACCCTTCACGCAAGTGTTCTACAAGCGAATCACGTAGTTCTTTGACCCCTTCACCCGTTTCAGCAGAGATTACAAACACACGATTCTCAAATCTGTCAATATCTTTAAGTAGCGAGTTCAAAATATCCTTATTTGCAAGGTCCTTTTTGGTTAGTATGATCCACTCTTCTTTCTCTTTAAGTGACCTGTCAAAGGAGCTGAGCTCGTTCCGAATGGTCTCATACGCACCGAAAACGTCTTCTTGTTCTAAAGAAATGAGGTGCAGAAGCATTTTGGTCCGGGTCACGTGGCGCAAAAATTTATGTCCAAGACCCTTCCCTTGTGAGGCGCCTTCGATGAGTCCGGGTATATCTGCGATAGTGAACTCAAACAATGCACCGAGGTGTGGCTCAATGGTAGTGAACGCGTAACTTCCAACTGGTGAGGTTGCATTAGTGAATGCATTAAGTAATGTCGACTTGCCAGCATTCGGCATACCGATGAGACCAACATCAACAACGAGTGAGAGCTCAATAGAAAATTCCCCCTCTTCTCCATCGGTACCTCGAGACGCCTCCTCCGGCGAACGATTCACAGATGACTTGTAGTGCTCATTGCCCTTACCTCCATTGCCTCCTTTCAAGATGCGTTGTGAGGTATCCGTACTGAAGAGTTCGTAGGTGCGACCTCTCGCCACGTCGGTCACGATCGAGCCGACCGGCAGTTCGATGTAGAGGTCCTCCCCCGCCTTGCCCCACTGACTTTGCGACCTGCCGTGCTCGCCGTCGCCTGCAATGAATCGCTTCTCGCCGGTATACTTTGAAAGACGGTTCAGGTCAGGCACTGCTTTGATGTAGACGTCACCGCCGCGACCACCGTTGCCTCCGGCTGGACCGCCAAGTGGTTTGAATTTTTCTCGATGCCAGCGCACGACTCCGTTGCCGCCGTCGCCCGCTTTCGCTTGTATGGTGAGTTCATCTACGAACATAGCTGGACATACTACAAGACAAGCTCGATTTGTACAGGAGCTCTAGGCCTATACACTGCTGAACTTGCCGAAATAACTAGTAATTACTAGACTTTACGATTACTTTCCGACGCTGAGAAGTTTGTTCCCGACAGCACTGACCACTGAAACGATGAAGGAAGCGACGAGCGCAGTCCAGAAATTCTGTACGTCAAAACCTTCGATAAATGAGGCTGCAAACATGAAGATGCCAGCATTTATCACGAACATGAAGAGGCCCAGAGTGATGATGGATATAGGCAAGGTGAGGATCACCAGTACTGGTTTGACGGTCAGATTGAGGAGCCCGAGTATGAGGGCGGCAATGATTGCGGTATAGAGGCCATCAATGGTCACGCCTGGCACAAAACGAGCTACCAAGAGGAGCGCGAGGGCAGTAACGAGTATCCGAGCAACGATATACATGATAGTAGCTATTCTATAGTAAAAGCCGTGCCACACAAGGCACGGCTTTTACTATGCAGCTTACGTTTAGCGGACCAAGGTCCACTCCCCTCCACCGAGAAGCTCTTCGGCTTTTTTGAATTTCATCTCACGAGTCTCTTTGCCATCGGTGATACGAACAAGCTCATTTCGTCCCGGCACCGTTGCTACTGAGCGAGGCTGCTTTGTTTCGGCTGTAGCCTTTTCGCCGCCGGCGCGCGCTGCTTGTTCTCGCACACGCTTTTGCTCTGCCTCCTCTTCGTCGAGCGCTCTTGGTGCAAGTCGAGGCAATACTTCTGCGATACGGTAGATGACCGCCTCCTGCATTTCCTTGAAGAGTCTGATGCCTTCCTTTCGGTACTCAATGAGCGGATCACGTTGACCGTAAGCTCTTAGGTTCACGCTCGCTCGGGTGTACTGCATCACTTCAAGATGCTCTACCCAGACGATATCCATCATTTGTAGCGCCAACCGCCGGAACAGGTCCTGCCAGACCTCGTTACCGAACTCAGCCTTCTTGGCATCCACAACCTCAGCCATCTCAGGAACCGCAGCTATCACTTCCCCGAGGATCTCATCCACGACATCCTGATTGCTGTGAAGTAAAGCTGCACGCCGTTCGTACACTGAATGACGCTGAACGTTGAGCACGTTGTCGTACGCAAGCACTTGTTTTCGAGCATCGAAGTGAAAGCCTTCGATGCGAGACTGGGCAGACTCGAGCTGGCGAGAGATCATGCGGGTCTCGATCGGCTGGTCCTCAGGTATACCAAACGTACCCATGAGTGATTTGATCCGCTCGCCACCGAACACACGCATGAGCTGGTCTTCCATCGACACGAAGAACTGTGTGGCTCCTGGGTCACCCTGACGGCCGGAGCGGCCGCGGAGCTGGTTATCGATACGTCTAGCTTCATGTCGCTCGGTACCGAGTACAAAGAGACCGCCAAGGGCTTTTACCTCTTCCTCTGCCTCTTTCGTAGCGTGCGTACCGCCAAGCTTGATGTCGACACCTCGACCTGCCATGTTGGTAGCGAGCGTGACCATTCCCTTCTTGCCAGCATTGGCGATGATCTCACCCTCACGCTCGTGGTTCTTTGCATTAAGCATCTCATGGGTCACGCCAGCCTTGGTGAGCTCAGCCGACAAAAGCTCATTGGTATCGATAGATGCAGTACCGATGAGTACAGGCTGGCCCTTTTCATGGAGCTCTTTGACCTTGCGTATGACAGCAATGTACTTGCCTTTCGTCGTCTGGAAAATAAGATCATTATGGTCGATACGAGTTACCTTGCGATGCGTAGGGACTGGCACGACATCGAGTCCGTACACGGAGTAGAACTCTTCCTGTGAAGTCAGGGCGGTACCGGTCATTCCAGCCAGCTTTCCGTATAGCTTAAAGTAGTTCTGGTACGTTATCGAAGCGTAGGTCTTGGACTCTCGCTGGATCTTGACCCCTTCCTTTGCCT
The DNA here is from genome assembly GCA_964442205.1 of uncultured Candidatus Saccharibacteria bacterium. GTDB lineage: Bacteria > Patescibacteriota > Minisyncoccia > Phycocordibacterales > UBA918 > OLB19. The sequence continues at coordinate 16,667 of CAYTYF010000019.1, forward strand.
CCACAGCCTGGTGGAGACCATCAGACCATCTGCGTCCTGGCTGGAGACGACCAGTGAACTCGTCCACTATTACTACTTCGTCGTCGCGGACCACGTATTCCTTGTCTCTTGTATAGAGCGCCTTTGCTCTGACAGCCGTCTCAAGATGGTGTACGTATTTGATACCCTTATCTGTGTAAATATTGCTGATACCGAGCATGTCCTCGGCCGCCTCCACACCTTCATCGGTCAAGGTAGCGCTCTTGAGCTTCTCGTCTACGTTGTAGTGCTTTTCTGGCACCAGACGCTCAGCAATGCGAGCAAATATCTCGTAGAGGTTCTCGCCTTGTGCCGCCGGAGCTGAGATGATGAGCGGGGTCCTGGCCTCATCGATAAGGATAGAGTCGATCTCGTCAACAATAGCGAACGCGTGCTCGCGCTGGCGAAGTCTCTCGACCTCGAACTCGATATTGTCTCTAAGGTAGTCAAAACCGTACTCGTTGTTCGTGCCGTAGGTCACGTCGGCTGCGTACGCCTCCTGCCTCGAGGTTGGTCGTAAGAACTCGTAGAAGACCTTGAACGAGCCGTCCTGGTCGCGGTTTTGATCGACGTCAGTATGACCGGTATCGTACAGATACGAACTGTTGTGGTTTATGACTCCAACAGAAAGACCAAGAAGTGCGTAGATCTGACCCATCCACACAGCATCGCGGCGTGCCAGGTAGTCGTTGACCGTTACCACATGGACACCTTTTCCAGCGAGCGCATTGAGTACAGCTGGCAGCGTACCGACGAGCGTCTTCCCTTCACCAGTGCGCATCTCGGTGATCTTGCCCCTATGCAGCAGAAGCCCGCCGATGAGCTGCACATCATAGTGTCGCAAACCGAGGGTACGTTTTGACGCTTCGCGAACCAACGCGAATACTTCGGGCAAAACGTCATCGAGCCCCTTTCCCTCTTTGACCTCCTTTCGCAAAGCCAGAACCCTTTCCCTGATGGCATCGTCAGTGAGCAGAGAAATATCCGCTTCACGACGGTTGATATCGTCGATTATGGGTTGTAGCAGTTTGAGCTCTTTGTCGTACGACGGCCCAAAAAAACGGTCAAGAAATGACATAACGGCAGTAGCATAGCATGAAAAAATTACCCCACCTAACTAATGTTTTAGTCCCTCAAACGCACTGAGACGCGGCGCACGATCGAGAAGGAACGAGCCGTACTTAAATGTACGGTGAGTGACTTCGAGTGAAGTGCAACAAAGTATCAGGGTGTTTGAGGGACTAAAAAAGCAAAGGTCCGCCGTGGAGGGGCGGACCTTGCACTTGTTCTCCACCCGAGCGGATGGATTACTTCTTCTTCTTGG
>CAYTYF010000020.1:0-17600 GCA_964442205.1 uncultured Candidatus Saccharibacteria bacterium
AGCATAACGAGCATACCGATGATGCCAAAAATGATGTGACGTCTTCCCTTCGCTCGCTCAGCCTCATTTGCTGAGCCTCGTATGTACTCAAAAACGCCGTACAGGAACAGGAGAAATGCTACAGCGAGGAGTAGTGTCACGAGAGGAAACACAAAAGCTGTCTCTATCCTCGTTAGAAACCCATCAGCTGCAGCCTGTGCTCGTTCGATTGCCGCTTGGTCGTCTGCAGTCATAATCTTTTAGTGTAGGGTCTTATTCTGTGCACGCTTCCACAGGAAGGAAACGTGCACCGCAACAAGATCTTACTATCCGCCTGGGACTGGTGCAGTTGGAGGATCGGTGATGCTGTTGTTGTCGGTTCCGAGACCAGTCATCAAACCGCCTGCGAGCAAGTTCACAACTCCGAAGATGATGATCATCATCACGAAGCCGATGATGGCCCAGAGCATCAGACCCTTACCCTGCTCACGCTTGCCCTCGTCTCCACCGCCAAGGATGAAGTAGAGGAACATACCCCAAATGAAGATGAGGAGTGCTACAGCGAAAATGAGTGGGATGAGCGTGCTGTTGATGAAGGTAACGATAGTACCGGCAAATGTGTCGATAACTCCGAAGCCTCCCGCAAGCGCCAATGATGGCGTCAGTACAACGGAAAGAGCTAGTAATTGGGATGCTATTTTTTTCATGCTACGAAAATTATGAACAAAGTATGATTATTAATACCTGTATCTTCATTATTATACTACTGAAAAGTGTAATTCGTGGCTCAATGTATAAGCCCTGTGTATAAACTGTGGAAAGGTCAAGTTTTAAAAAAGTGTTTGTGCGAAGCATCTGCACTAAATAAATAGTCTTTTGCTAGGAACATTTCCCTAAGCAGCACGCAAGCGTATCTGAACGAGGTACGTAAAAGTTGGATCGTTTCCTAAGCAAGACGCCAACGTAGTTTCTCCCTTGGGGGTCGAAACTACTGGGCGTTTGCACTTGTGCCCTGTGGGTATAAGGGAAATATAGTCGCAGCTACGCTGCTCCTTATTTCCTAAGCAGGACGCTAAACGCAAAAGCTCCCCTGAGGTCGCTTGTGCGAAGCGTCTGCATAAGAAAAATATACCTTTTACCATAGTAAAAGGTTATTTTTCTAAAAACCGAATACACCAGCGCGGATGAGGGCAAGTATGCCCCAGAGACCCGACATCACTACTAAGCCGATGATAGCTGCAATTACAAGCTGTTTTCCGTCAGAAACCGATTTTTCGTCCCCTCCCCCGATGATCCAGGTCTTTATTATCTGCCACACAAAAAATACGAACGTGACCGCGAAGAGAAAGAAGACAAGCGACGTTATGATATTCAAAAAAATATCAACGAGGTCAGAGAATGTTTGCGGAGCAGGTTGCATATATTAAGTGTCAGGGATTTGTACGTACAGACTCGATGAGGTTCGAGACGATCTCAATGAGTACATAAGCGCCTAAGATCAAAAGTCCGCCGATGAGTGCATAGAGAAGCGCACGGTTTGCTTGGGTTATCGTTTGTTCGTTGCCACGAGCGCTCACGTAGAGAAAACCGGCGTATACAATGAAGAAAACGATGATCGGTGTTGCAAACACGATAACGATGCCGATGAGCGCTCGCAAAAGGCCTTCGATGGTGTCGACCGCGATCGGGTTTTGTAAGGTGACACCACCAGCATGCATAAGCAATGGCACACCCATAAGCAACAGTAAGCAAAACGTGGTGAGCAATGAGTTCGTTGATGGTATGAAATACTTCATAGGATCAATCCTTTAAGCCAAGCTCCAGACGGTCGACCGCGTCGTCAGCTGCCCTGGCAGAACGGGCACGGCTAGAGACAACGTCTTCTATCATGATAGAGAACACATCGTCGGTCAGCACTGGGTCTGGATTCAGCCAATCACGTGCAAATAATGCCGATTCGTAGCTAACACGCTGATACTGATTGAGATCAGTACGACTGTGCGATGCACGGTGTACAGGAGTCAGATTGAAACGATCCGAGAAAGCAATGGATGGCTTAGCGCCTGTTAGCACGCGAGCGACACCAAAGGCACCTTGCTTGTTCTTGGCTCCGCGTGGAATGGCAAAACCGAGCACCTTGGCGTACGTTCGGCGCACACTAGCTCCTGTACCCTGAGGTACGACAGCCACATCGAAATTAAGATTTGGATTCTTTTCAGCCACTCGTTTCACTTCTGAACCGAAGCCAAAGTAAGTTGCAAGGTCGCCCGCAATGAATGCGTCTTGGTCGAGTGCAAGTGAGCGATTCCACGAGTAGAGCGGACTATTGGAGTTGCTGAAATCGGTGTAGAACTGCACCACTGAAGCGAGCGGTCGCTTGGTCGGAGTTGAAACGTCAGTATTGAGGCCAACGGTATACTTTCCGCCATCTTCTGTGACCATGGCACTTCCTGACTGCAGCAATAGCATGAGGAGAATGGCGTTCACATTTTTGACGTTCTGATACTCACCAAAAGCCACGGCACTCTTGAGAATGGTCCTTCGATTGTCACGATCGGTGAGAACAGGCACAACATTCACTACAAGCGATTCCCAGGTCGTCGGAGGCTGTGCAATACCGTTGCTTGTAAAGAGGTCGCGGTTCCAGTAGAGGATGAGTGGGTCGATAGCGAGCGGCAGGCCGTACACGCCATCAGAGAGCAAGAACACGTCGGCAGCGTCAAGGTAGGAATCTTTGAAGTCTCGTACGGGCAATGTTTCGTATGGAATTGGCTGCAATTTCGAACGGTGTTTGACGATACTCTCTGCACCGACCAGTATGAGGTCTGGTGAATTACCTTCCGCGAGCGCATTTACCAGCTCGTTGTCGAACGTGGTTTCATCCTTACGTACGTAGGTCACAACTTCAAGACCAGGATACTCCTTGGTGAATTCTTCAAGGAAGTTGCCAAACTCATCGCGACTGAATGTGCCCCATATAACAACACTGTCACCGAACATGGCCAACTCCTCAGAACGGCCAGGGTTGTAATTGTTGAGCATGAAAAGCGCTACGAAAGCCATCAGACCGAAGACACCGAGGAGTACTATTTGGAAAGGTCGCATGTTCATACTTACTTTCTAAAAGCTAACCCATAATGGTGGTCGGCTGCGGGAAAAGATCGTTCGTACGTGAAACCGGCCGCTTCGGCATGCGCTCGCGCGTCTGCTTCGGTCACTACTTGGTCGAACTGGGGACCGAGACCGCCGAATGAGTCGGTCCAGTCGATCAGGAGGAACTTTCCGCCTGCTCTGAGGGTACGGTACACCTCACCGAGCGCACCAGGCTTGTTCTCGAACTGAAAAAGCGTATTCACCATAATGGCAGCGTCGAGGGAGCCGTCATTCAGCGGGACGCCATTCGGTTCCTCGATATCCGCCCACTTGGGGTCGACATTCCTCAGACCGCGGCGACGGGCCAGATCACCGAGCTTTTCTACTAGCTCCTTCTGGATCTCGATAGCAACAACACGACCGGAAGGACCGACAACCTTTGAAAGCACCTCGGCAAAAAAGCCGGCACCGGCACCGAAGTCAGCCACCACATCTCCCTCACGGAGATGGAAATGGGAAACGACCACGTTGGGTTCAACGAACCTGCCCTGAACCAGCGGTGTATTTTGCATCTTAGTAAGTATATCGTGCAGTCAGTGCAAAACGTTCGAGGGTATGTGTACATACTGAAATAGTTTCAGTATGGGAAATTTTCAAAAATGCATCAAGGGCGAGGCGCGGGCAGGCGAAGAGCGTAGGCGTATTGCACATACGACGAAGCGACGAGCCGGGACCCGCAACAAAGCCCTTGGTAATTTTTGGAGATTTCCTAGAAGGAGACGATTGAGGCAATAGAATCCCCCGGCCTCATCTTCATCACCCTTACCCCTTGCGTATCACGACCGAGCGAAGGAATATCCTTGAGCGGTAGCTTGATCACCTGGCCCTTCTTGCTCATCACAACGAGCTCACCTTCGGCCTTGTCTTCCTTGTTTAGTACCGCGACACCGATCACATTACCGGTCTTGCTGGTTACTTTCGCGGTCTTGATGCCCGAGCCGCCGCGATTCTGGGTCTTGTATTCCTTAGCTGGGGTGGTCTTGCCGAAACCATTCTCGGTCACCACGAGTATCTCCCTACCTGCTTCGCCATCGACGAGAATATCAGCTGAGACAATATGATCTCCCTTCTTGAGCTTCATACCGGTCACACCAGCTGCCGTACGACCCATTTCGCGCACATCCTTTGATTCAAAGCGGATCGACTGTCCATTGTGGGTCACGAGGGATACTTCGTCCTTAGCGCCGACAAACTTCGCTGCAATGAGCGAATCTGCCTCCTTGAGGGTGATAGCGATCAGGCCGCTGCGACGCACGTCTTTGAATGCTGAAGCGTCAGATTTCTTGACCACGCCGTTCTTGGTAACCATGAGGAGACCCCAGCTACCTGCCCACTCATCCTTGCGAACCGCAAGCACCGAGGTGACCCGCTCTTCGCTCTGAAGCGACAGGAAGTTCATGATCGACTTACCCTTAGTAGCACGACGACCCTCTGGGATCTCGTACATCTTGCACTGGAAGACCTTGCCTTTGTCAGTGAAAAACAGGAGGTCGCTGTGCGCCGAAGTTGTGAGAAGTGTGGTCACGACGTCCTCTTCTTTAGTATTGAGGTCGACTACACCTACCCCGCCCCGCTTCTGAGTGCGGTACTCAGCGGGATTGGTACGCTTCACGTAGCCTCCTTGTGTGAGCACGAGCACGCTCTCTTCGTCAGCGACCAGGTCTTCGGCTGAGAGATTCTTGACCCCGCCTTTTACGATCTTAGTACGGCGATCATCGCCGAACTTCTCAGCAGCTTCGGCTAGCTCGTTCTTCACGATCGTCATCATCTTTTTCTGGCTTGCCAAAATGCTTTCCAGTTCCTTGATGAGTGCCTGCACTTCCTTGAGTTCATCCTCGATCTTCTTGCGCTCAAGGCCAGCGAGCTTCTGGAGGCGCATGTCGAGAATGGCCTGCGCCTGGATGGAGGAGAACTTGAACTCCTTCATCAAAGCTGCGTGTGCGGTCGGTACGTCCTTTGCAGCACGGATGATCTTGATGATCTTATCGATATGGTCGAGCGCCTTCTTGAGACCGAGGAGGATGTGTTCGCGGTCTTTGGCCTTCGTGAGGTCGTACTGGGTGCGACGCTTAACTACCTCCGCGCGATGCTTCACGTACTCCTCAAGAATGGCTTTAAGTGAGAGCGTCTGCGGAACACCCCCTACGAGCGCAACCATGTTGTAGTGGAAGGTATCCTCGAGCTGGGTGTGCTTGTAGAGCTTATTGAGCACGGTCTGCGGATTGGCACCGCTCTTGAGTTCAATAACGACACGTATGTCCGAAGTGGACTCGTCGCGCATTTCCCTGATGCCTTCGATCTTCTTCTCGCGCACGAGGTTAGCGATCTTCTCTTGGAGGTCAGCCTTGTTGACGCGATACGGAATTGATGTGATGACAATGGCAAAGTTACCCTTCTTGTCTTCAATGATCTCTGCTTCGCCGCGTACGACCACGCCGCCCTTGCCGTTGGCGTAGGCGTGAGCGATAGCCTTTTTGTCGAAAGCCACGCCACCGGTGGGAAAATCAGGGCCCTTTACGAACTCCAAGAGATCGTCGGTGGTAGCTTTAGGATTATCGATGAGATGTTTGACGGCTTCTGAGAGTTCGCGCAAATTGTGTGGCGGCACATTGGTCGCCATACCGACCGCGATACCAAGCGTTCCCATAAGGAGCAGGTTTGGCACTCCGGCTGGCAAGACTTCTGGCTCTTTCTTGGTGCCGTCGAAGTTCGGTCGCCAATTGACGGTGTCTTTCTCCAGGTCGCGAAGCAATTCCTCAGCGATCTTGGACATCTTCGCTTCTGTGTATCGGTAGGCTGCAGCAGAGTCGCCGTCGATGGAGCCGAAGTTTCCCTGTCCTAGAATAAGCGGGTAGCGTGTAGCAAAATCTTGGGCAAGCTTTACCATCGCTTCATACACAGCAGCGTCGCCGTGGGGATGGAAACTACCGAGTACGTCTCCCACTACGGTCGCTGACTTCTTGAACTTGGCGTTGCTCGTAAGGCCATTGAGCCGCATCGAGTAAAGAATGCGACGGTGAACCGGCTTGAGGCCATCGCGCACGTCTGGAAGCGCTCGCGCGGTAATGACCGACATCGCGTAGTCGAGGTAGGCGGTCTGCATTTCCGCAGTGATGCTCTGAGGCACAATACGGTGCTTTGGTTCTGGCGATGGTTCCGGAGCTACGGTCTTTTTCGGCATAGAAAAATAGCAATGTCAGGACTGGTAAAGCTTCAAAATTGTGCGAAGTATAGCACAGATCAACCTCCGCCGGCAGGCGTTGAGCTGGCTTTTGAGCTAGTACCGATGAGCACACGCCGCGGTCCGGCAGGTTGCGGCTCTGGTTGCGGGGTCACTTCTTCTGCCTCGTTACCCGTATCTTCGTCCCAGTAATACTCCTCACCCATTGGATCCTCTTCTTCGTACTCGAAATCATTTTCTTGTGACGTCGCGGTCTCGAAAAAGGTCGCAAAATCTATAGTGTTAGGATCCTTGTACGTGGAGCTGGCAGCAGACCCTGCAGCTGGAGTACTCGAGGCGAACTGAGCGCTGGTCGATGCTAGGTCCTCTTTTGTTTTTCTAAAGATGTCACCAAGGCTCGCCCGTAGTGATTCAAAGACACGACTCACATTCCCCGCCGGTTCTTCAGTCTCTTCTGCTTTGGCTGCAATTCGTTCCAATTTGCCAGGAATGTAGGCGAGCCAAGCCAGGCCAAGCATACCAGTCAGCAAGAAAGCCATCCAAAAGGCCCATTGCCCTCGAGCACGCTTTGGCTTCTGCCGTATCTTTTCGTTGAAAGATGAGAGTGACATAGCAATATCATCTGCACCCGCTACGACTTAATTGGAGAGTACCGCCAGTTCCTCTTACAGAGGCGGTACACTTTTTGGATATTTCTGTTCATTTCATTTCAGAAATACCTCAAAAAAGTCTTGCGCTCGCTGCACGGGTGCCTCGTTACCTCATCATCCTAACACAGCGAGCTCACCTTCCATTATGCTCACGTCTTTCTTCTTAATGGTGAGCTTGTCGACCGGCTTGAGTCCTTCAGCACTCTCTTCTTTAAGAAAGGCTTTGAGAGCGGCGGCATCGTAGTGGACCGGAATGACGAGCCTGGCTTCGAGCTTTACTGCCAGTTTTGAAGCTTGCGGCACGTCGAGCACATCGCCGCCACCGATCGGAACAAAGAGAATATCGATATCACCAAGCTCACCGAGGATCTTTGGATCGAGCTCTGGCGATGAAATAGGTCCCAGAAAGACAATGTTCATCTCCTCAAGTCGCACTTGATAGATGGTCGCAAAGCGTGGCTTTTTGTCGTACGTTGTCGGCACTCCGAAACCGCGTGCGGTCACGCTACCTACCTCGTACTCCCCTGGCCCTTTGACGACAAAAGGTTCACGGTTACCAAAAGCTACCTGGTCGGTGCCATTGAAATCAGAATGATTCATGGAAACGAAAGCAACATCCGAACCAAATTTTACTGCTGACAGCTTGGATTGCTTGGAAATAGGGTTAAATGCTAGCGTAACTTCACCAAAAGTGACCTTTACGCACTCGCCGCCGTGGTAGGTGATGACCATAGTGCCGACAGTATAGCACGCACTGTACAGGGTGAAAGAAATGGCTTAATGTGGCGTCATAAAAGGTACCGTAACTGGAGGGAACAATGCAGAAATTATGGCAGTTCTTTCTTGATTGCCTGAAGAGTCTTGCGCCGAGTCGGCAACAGGTTCTTGAGGCTGTCAGGCCGCAGTGTACGCATACCCGCTGGTGAACGAGTTTGCCGCGCCCCGATCGGGCGCGGCTTATTATGTAATAAGGGCTCTACTCTTTACTAATTACCTTATTTTGGTATAGTGTCGCGACCTTTCAAGGTAATTATCAGTTCTCGCAGGCAGACGTTAACCCCCGAGGCACGGACACGGCAATGAGCTACGGGTCCTCGGCAGCGGCTGCACTGGATTACAACAATATGTCAGAAGCAACCGCGACCGCAGTCGATACTTCGGTCCACAAGGGTGCGATGCACTCTTTTTTAGCAGAAACGCCTAGCTCGCCTAAGGAGGGCGACCTTGTTGAAGGCGTCGTCTCAGCCATTGGCCGAGCTCGTGTCTACGTAGACCTCCACCCGTTCGGTTCAGGTCTCATCTACGGCCGCGAGTACATGAACGCGCGCGATATTCTCCGCAAGGTGAAGGTCGGCGACACCATCGCTGCCAAGGTGGTCGACACTCGCAATGAGGACGGCTACATTGAGCTTTCGCTCAAGGAAGCACGTCAGGCACTCATCTGGGCTGATGCAGAAGCAGCACAGAAGAAGCAGACCGTTCTCTCGCTGCCGGTTAAGGAAGCCAACAAGGGCGGCCTCATCATCGAGTGGCAGGGTATCCAGGGCTTCCTCCCTGCTTCACAGCTCTCAGCTGAGAACTACCCGCGCGTAGCTGACGGCGACAAGGACAAGATCCTTGGCGAACTCAACAACCTCGTAGGCAAGCACCTTTCGGTCATCATCATCACTGCTGATTCAAAGGAAGGAAAGCTCATCTTCTCTGAGAAGGGACCACAGGAGAAGGAGGAGAAGGAGGAGAAGGTAAGCAAGTACGAGGTTGGCAACATTCTCGCTGGCGAAGTTACCGGTGCAGTGGACTTCGGTGTCTTCGTTAAGATCGAGGACGGTCTTGAAGGCCTCGTACACATCTCTGAACTCGACTGGGGTCTTGTCGAAGACACTCGCGCTCGCTTCAAGGTTGGTGACAAGGTGAACGTGAAGGTCATCGAGGTCAAGGACGACAAGATCTCACTCTCCATCAAGCAGCTCCGCGAGAACCCATGGGTTGCCGCCGCTTCTAAGTACAAGAAGGAGGACATCGTTAATGCGGTTGTCATCAAGTACAACAAGCATGGCGCTCTCGCTTCTATCGAGGAAGGCGTGGCTGGATTGGTACACATCTCTGAATTCGCCAACGAGGAAGAGCTCAAGAACCTCCTCCCACTTGGTAGCGTTCACAAGTTCAAGATCTCACTCTTCGAACCAAAGGAGCAGCGTATGACCTTGCTCTACAAGGAGGCGAACCGAGCGTCGTAAGAAAAAGGAGCGAAGCGAATTAATTCTTATGACCGAGTGAGCCGAACTTGTATGGTTTATCCATACAAAGAAGCCCAGAAATAAGATCTGCTCTACAAACAAAAGACCGGCCCAGGCCGGTCTTTTGTTTTTTATCCACCTTAATTGAACCGATTCATCGCGGCTTCTCGGCCTTCGATGATGGCGTCGGTCACAGCCGCGACCACGTTGGGCGCCAGAGCTTCGAGCTCCTGGCGCTCTTTTTTTGTGAATGAGGCGAGTACGAAGTTGCCCATCCGCTCTCCTTTTGGTCGACGTATTTCTCCTCGCTCCCATGGCCAGACGGTCCTTTGCGCCACCCCTATGCGCACACGCACAAAATCTTTGCTCCCGAGGCTCGCAATGAGCGATCTAATGCCGTTATGGCCGCCATCCCCGCGCCCAAAGGACACCTTGAACTCTCCGAGCGGTAGGTCGACATCATCGTAGAGCACGATGAGCTGCTCTACATGTCCTTTTGGGACCAGTTTTGCAGCGGCGGTACCTGAGTGGTTCATATACGTGTCCGGAAAGAGGCATTTGACCTCCTCGCTGCCTACCATTCCTTCGCTCAGTTTCCCTCCATACTTGCTGCTCGCATGCGGCTCTGGCAGACCGTGCATTCCGATGAAGTGCAGAAGCATGAAAAAGCCGACATTGTGTCGCGTTCCAGCGTATTTCTCTCCAGGATTTCCAAGTCCGATTATGAAGTGCATGTGAGAAATATTGTACACGAAAAGCTGAATGATTATATTCGTCGCAAACTTCGAATTGATCAAAATCTTTGGGATGTTCTGTGCGTTTTTAGGATCAATGAGATACGAGACGGGCAAGAAAAAAGATTTGAATGGGACGAATTGTCCAGTGAAAATCTTTTTTTGATGCCCAACGAAGTAGATCGCGATCCTAAAAACGCACAGATTTGTTTTTGGGGGTGCATTCAACTATAATGTTCGCAACTTCACCTCAAACGTACGAGCTATGAGCAATCTTCTAACTGAAAACAACACTACTCCAACTCACGAAGAGACTCCAAAGAAAGCTCTGAATCCTGTACTAGAAATAATCCAATTCGCCGTCATTGCACTCGTCATCGTACTGCCGATCCGCATGTTCATCGCCCAGCCATTCATCGTTTCGGGCGCATCAATGGAAGAAACATTCCATACCGGTGAGTACCTCATCGTGGATCAGGTCAGCTACCGTTTCGAAAAGCCGGCTCGCGGTGACGTCATCATCTTCCGCTACCCACGCGATCCTTCTAAGTTCTTCATCAAGCGTGTCATCGGCCTCCCTGGCGACACCATCAAGATAGATGGCAACGTTGTGACGATCACAAATGAGGCCAATCCTAACGGTTTGACCCTCGATGAGTCGTACATCAAGTCGATGGAGCCGACCACCAACCTAAAAGAGACCCTGGGAGACCGCGAATATTTCGTCATGGGCGACAATCGAGACCAGAGCTCTGACTCGCGCATCTGGGGAGTGCTCCAGGAAGAGAACATTATCGGTCGCGCCCTCGTCCGTCTCTTCCCTGTGGACGAAGTCGACCTGTTCCCTGGCGTTGTTCGCTTTACGAGCGACGGCGCCGTTGTTGAGGACATCATTAGCGAGTAACCACACACCATGGACATACAAGCAACACAATTCTTAAAGCAGGGCATCGCAACTGCGGAGCATTTTGGCTTCCGAAGCGTTGACTCACTGAAAAAACATCCTGAGTGTGTGTCCTGCCAAAAGAAGCTTGACCACAGCGTCTCTGCAACGAGCCGCAAGGTCGACGCGCTCCACGGCATGCTCGCGGGCGGTGCGCAGTACTTCTGTGATAGCAAACTGCACGGTATCAACGAACCTGTCCTCTTCTACACCATCGAGCAAGTACCTCGCACTGGCGACCCAGCCCTCACCCTTCACATATTCAATGTTGAGCGAAGCATTGCCGAAGCTGTCCTCATTCAGACCATGCGCTCGCTCACCGGTGACCTCGGTTTCAGCAACCAAACCGTTCGTATCAACTCGCTCGGCGACCGAGATTCTTCTGTACGCTACATCCGCGAGCTCACGAATTATCTCAAGAAGCGCATTGACGACATGCCAGACAGTGCTCGCGAGCTCATGAAGGAACACGTCATGTACTCCCTCATGCACCTCATTGAGAAAGAGCATGAACTCGCCTACCGCACCCCAAATCCGCTCGAGTATCTATCCGACCAGAGTCGCAAACACTTCCGTGAGATCATCGAGTTCCTCGATATGAGCGAGATCGCCTACGAGATAGACCCAAAGCTCATCGGTCACCACGAGTGCTACAGTGACGCGCTGTTCGCTATCGATATCCTCAACGAAGACGGTAGCCGAAACCCTGACGCGCCGCTTCACGTACGTGGCGGCCGGTACAGCGAGTTCGTGCACCGAAACACGAAGCGCTTCATCCCTGCAGCTGGCGCGGTCGCTGTGCTGCGCAACAAGAAAGCCCCGGCACGTATCCCTCGCGGGCCTGCACATACCCCAGCGGTCTTTGTGGTACAGCTCGGCTTCGGACCGAAGGTAAAGAGCCTCCTTCTCATCGACACGCTTCGCAAAGCCAATATCCCTGTCTACCAAAACCTCGCGAGCGACTCACTGTCTGCCCAGCTCCGCAGTGCCGAAGCACTGGGGGTCAAATACACCATCATCATCGGCCAGAAGGAATTTGTCGAAGGCACCGTCATCCTCCGCGATATGGACGCCCGCAACCAAGAGCATGTACCTCTAGCTATGGTCGCACAGCGCCTCAAGCGAGTAGCTGTACCAGCCTAAACTGCCAAACACATAAACCCAGGAAAAACCTTGCAGTGTGGGCTTTGCCATGGTATCCTTGCGCGCACATATGGCAACAAACGTCCAGGTTGAAAAGAACCAGAACGAATCGAGCGCGAACGTTATCCGCCGCTTCACCAAGCGAATGCAGAATGCAGGCATCGTTCAGCGTGTCCGCAAGGATCGCTACCACAGCCGCATCAAGAGCGAGAATGTACGTCGTGAGGCTCGCCTCAAGAAGCTCGTCAAAAAGGCTGACTACGAAAAGCAGCTGAAGCTCGGAAAGGTACAGGAGCGCCCTACTCGAGGCCGTCGATAGAAGGTCAGAATGACCTTCATCTGCTTTGTTGGCTGCATCGTTCTGATGCTCGCTGTACAAGTAGTACCACTCACATCATAACGATTTGCCGCCGCGCATCTGAAGGCCGTTCTGACCTTCTCCTTTACATATATTGTAGGTAGCATATCCGCCTGAGTCGGCGGATATGCTTATATTCTTGCTATACTCTTTATTAATATGCTGACCCTTTCAAGTACTGTCAGAAATTACCCCAAATTACCCTACGAAGCGATGGCCGATGAGGTGCTCGGCAAGCGCTACAGTGTTTCGCTTACCTTTGTTGGTCCAGAGCGCGCTCGAAGCCTTAACCGCACTCATCGCGGCAAAGAGTACGTACCGAACGTGCTCTCCTTCCCTCTTACAAAAGACGCAGGCGAGGTGTACATTGCGCCCTCGGTCGCGAAGCGTGAAGCACCTAAATTCGGCCTGACCGAACGTGGCTACATCGGCTACCTTTTCCTCCACGGCCTTCTCCACCTCAAAGGTCTCGATCATGGAAATAAGATGGATGCGCTCGAAGAGAAATTCAGCAGGGCTTTTAAGCTGAAGTAGCTTCGCATGCTAGTATGTAGTTATGGCGGAGCGTATTATTACGGGTATAGATGTCGGTACCTACCAGGTGAAGGTGGTCATCGTTCGCGTACCCGATAGTCGCGACCAAAAACCCCTTCCCCAAATAATCGGCACCGGCTACGCTGAGAGCCGTGGCCTCCGCAACGGCTACATCGTCAACGGAGTCGATGTCACGCGCTGTATCCGGACCGCTGTAGCGCAAGCTGAGAAGACAGCTGGTGTCGAAGTGAAGCGCGCCTACGTATCCCAAGGTGGCGTCGGTATCGATGAGATAACCTCCAAAGGCGAGGTCATCACCTCGCGCGCTGACTCAGAGATCACGCACATCGACCTCGAGAAGGCAGCTGCCGACAGCGAGGAGCGCATCGCAGAGCATATCCCGAACCGCAAGGTCATCCACGCTATTCCGCTCGGCTACCGCATCGACAACGAACCTGTCCTGGGGCGCCCCGTCGGAATGCGTGGCACAAAGCTCGAGGTGGAGATGCTCTTCATCACCGTTATCGAACAGCACTTGAGCGAACTTGTGAACGCAATCGAGGCTGCAGGAGTGGAGGTGGAAGACATCATGGCCTCACCGATAGCAGCCAGCTTCGTGATGCTCACCAAGGCACAGAAACGTGCTGGCTGCGTGCTCGCCAACATCGGCGCTGAGACAGTATCGATTGCGGTCTTTGAGAACGGCACTCCTATATCTGTAAAGGTCTTCCCTATCGGCGCCAACGATGTCACCAACGACATCGCGCTCGGTCTCAAGATATCGCTCGAGGAAGCTGAGAAGATAAAACGTGGAGGTATGACCAGCGTCGTCTACACCAAGAAGAAGCTCGATGAGATCATTGCCGCGAGACTCACTGACATTTTCGAACTCATCGATACACACCTCAAGAAGATCCGCCGCGACGGCATGCTGCCAGCTGGAGTGATCATCACTGGCGGTGGTTCTTCGACGAGCTCTATCCAGGACATCGCTAAGGCGACGATGAACCTCCCTGCCAAGATAACTACCCTCGATCCAGGTCAGAACGGAAAGATCCGCGATGCTTCTTGGGCGGTCGCCTACGGCCTCTGCATGTGGGGCGCTTCCGATGAGAGCGATGAGTCTGCTATCGCTATAGCTAAGAAAACAAAAAATTCGATTATCTCCTGGCTTTCACAATTTCTCCCATAGAAATCTTTAAAAATTGCGATCTGCTTTGTTCAACTACGAAAACAGACCCTCACTGGACACACTAGTCCCATTCGGGTCTGTTTTCTTGCCTGCCTCGCAGCTCCTCAATTTTAAAAATTTCTTCGCAGATGTGTCAAAAATAGCCTCAGACGAGGCGTGCGATGGAGACAGTACGAGGTGTATTTATTAGAGATACATTGAGTGCTGTCGACTGAAGCACAACGACGTATCAGGCCATTTTTGACACATTCTGCTCAGTCGTCAATCACACGGATGTGGGGAGTGTCAATATCGTGACAGACCATTCTAGCGCGTGTATGATGTCCCTACTTATCAAGTTCCTTACCTAGGGATGGGTTCGGAGGTAATTTTATACGCATTAGCACTTATGGAACAGATCAGAACTGACGTCGAATCATTCGCACGTATTCGCGTTATCGGCGTAGGCGGCTCAGGAAACAACGCTGTCAACCACATGGTGGCCTCGAAGATAAAAGGTGTTGAGTTCATCGCCATCAACAGCGATGCGCAAGACCTGCACCATTCGCTCGCAAAGAAGAAGATCCACGTCGGAAAGAACCTGACGCGAGGTCTCGGCGCTGGTGGTAACCCAGACATGGGTCGTCGCGCAGCCGAAGAGACACGTGAAGAGATCGCTAACTCGCTCAAGGGTTCAGACATGATCTTCATCACCGGCGGTATGGGTGGCGGCACTGGCACTGGTGCTGCACCGGTCGTTGCCAAGATCGCGCGCGACAGTGGCGCACTCACTGTAGGTGTGGTCACTAAGCCTTTCCTCTTTGAAGGACAGGAGCGTATGCGACTCGCTCTCCAGGGCATCGAAGAACTCAAGAAGGAGGTTGACGCCCTCATCACCATCCCTAACGATCGTCTCCTCGCTATCGTCGATAAAGAGACCACGGTGAAGGACGCCTTCGCAATGTGTGACGACATCCTCAAGCAGGCTGTCGAGGGTATCTCTGACCTCATCACCATGCCAGGTATCATCAACGTCGACTTCGCTGACATCAGGAGCGTCATGGAGAACGCTGGCAGCGCACTCATGGGTATCGGCACCTCCTCAGATGAGAAGCGTGCAGAGACCGCAGCTCGTGACGCTATCAATTCCCCACTTCTTGAAGTATCTATCACGGGTGCTAAGGGTGTACTCTTCGCCATCGCTGGCGGCGACGACCTCGGTATGCTCGAGATCCAGGATGCTGCCCGCATCATCACTGAGTCTATCGACCCGCACGCTAAGGTTATCTTCGGAGCCATCAAGGATGAGAAGCTCAAGAAGAACGAGGTCAAAGTGACCGTGATCGCAACCGGGTTCCCTGAAGCGGGTTCGAGCGTTGGTCGGGAAGCGACGATTGTTCGCACACCATCTTCGTACCAGCCTGTGCCGACTACAGCAAGCATGGCGGCTGAACCAAAGGAGGAGGAAGAAACTCGAGGACGTATCTTCAACTCCCTTTCAATGCCACGTCGTCGCGAAGAGGAGGTCTCAGCACCCGCAGCTAAGCCGACCCCGCTCAAGTCTGACATCAAGCCAGAACCCCGCCCTGTCGATTCTATTGATGAAGAAGATGACGATGACTGGGGCGCCGTACCGGCATTCCTCCGCAGGAGCAAACTTAAGTAAAGGCGACCCAGTCATCGTAGATGAGTGGGGTGAGAAGTGGGATGGGACCCACTTCGCAAGACCTTGCGTGCTATTTCTGGAGTGAAACGAACAGAATATAGCCACAAGGTATACCGCCTCTGTAAGAGGCAGTTCCAGCCTTTTTGCGTCGATCAAAGCTTAAGTAAGCTTTGATCTAGCAAAAGCTGGAACTGCGAAGCGCAGCGATGTGAAGGGCTATTCCTAATGCCCTGAACCAGCGAGCTGGGTGAGAAGTGGGATGGGACCCACTTCGCAAGACCTTTTGAGAAAGATTCGACCATAGGGAGAATATGTCCAAAAGGTGTACTGCTTCTGTAAGAAGCGTGCCTGCTTTCTTGAGCTAAATCTGGAACGTAGTGAACAAATATACTTAGTGACTCGTGACCGGTACCAGCATTTCCTTTGAAATAAGTAATTTCCAAAGCACGACGACCATGGGTCGTCGTGCTTTGTCTTTACCTCGCCGCTACGGTACAATATCGTGCCTATAAGTAACAGTCTCTTATGTACGAACTCACCATCATCGGTGGCGGACCAGCCGGTACTGCAGCCGGTGTCTACGCATCACGAAAGCAGCTCAAGACGTTGGTCGTAACGAAAGAATGGGGCGGTCAGAGTACTGTCTCGCCCGACGTACAGAATTGGATCGGTATCCCTTCAATCCCTGGCGACAAGCTCGCTACCGCGCTTCGCACTCACCTTGAGACCTACGCTGACGGCTGTGTCGACATAGTGAGCGGCCGAACTGTAGCAAAACTTGAGAAGCAAGACGAAGGGTACAAACTCACCCTCGACAATGGCGATGTACACGAGACCAAAGCCGTACTCCTGACGAGCGGTTCTAAGCGCCGCCAGCTTCCTGCCACCGGCGCTGCAGACTTTGAACATAAAGGTCTTACCTACTGCGCAAGCTGTGACGGCCCTCTGTTCGCCGGACAAGACGTAGCCGTTATCGGCGGGGGCAATGCCGGTTTTGAGACCGCTGCCCAACTCCTTGCATACACCAAGAGTGTCACACTTCTCCAGCACAGCAATGCTTTCAAGGCAGACCCAGTGACCGTTAAGAAGGTACTTGAGCACCCGAATATGACCGGTATCACAAACGCCGAGGTGCTCGAGGTCGTAGGTGAAAAATTCGTACAGTCTATCCGCTATAAGGATGGTGAAGGCAACACTGTCACCTTGCCGGTAACCGGCATCTTCGTAGAGATAGGAATGATCCCGAACACCGATTACCTCGATGGAGTTGTAGAGCTCGACGAATACAAGCGCATCGTCATCGACCCGTGGACACAGAAGACCGCAACCGCAGGCATCTGGGCTGCAGGAGACTGCACCAACGTGCGATACCACCAGAACAATATCGCTGCCGGCGACGCTGTACGCGCGCTTGAGGATATCTACCTGACACTTCGAGCTAAATAAGCTCACAGGAAAAGGCGGTGGCACCCAGAGGGTGCCACCGCCTTTTCGCGTTCTACTGTCGAGCGAATGAACACTGACAGTAGAGTGATATCTACGTTGTCGGTACACGAACGCGCCGAGGTATTCGGCGCGCTCGAGCTTTGTACA
Organism: uncultured Candidatus Saccharibacteria bacterium; assembly: GCA_964442205.1. GTDB lineage: Bacteria > Patescibacteriota > Minisyncoccia > Phycocordibacterales > UBA918 > OLB19. The sequence continues at coordinate 17,343 of CAYTYF010000020.1, forward strand.
ACGTAGAGCTTTTGGTCCAGATGCCTTTTGCCACCTCAGAGGATGACGAAAGTATGAAGTTCACCACCATCCAGACCTGATACTAGGTTCTCATACTGAGAAAATACGTCAATACTTTTGGAAAATCCTTATTTCTCCGTGTGTGTGTGCATAACCTGTGCAGAAACACCTGCATAACTATGCATATAAGTCAGTGGAAATGCCTATAAAAAACATACTTAACACAAAACTCACTATTAATATCATTTTCTTACTACT
>CAYTYF010000021.1:0-12896 GCA_964442205.1 uncultured Candidatus Saccharibacteria bacterium
CGGTACCCCGCGGTCACTCATTGCTAACGATGTGGTCGTTGGTACTGGAGAGGAAGTGAAAGCGGGCGACACGGTCGTGGTCCATTACGTAGGGACCCTTCAAAATGGTCAGGAATTCGATAATTCACACAAACGAGGAACCCCGTACACCTTCACTGTCGGACAGGGTAAGGTCATCAAAGGTTGGGACCAGGGTATCGTTGGCATGAAACAAGGCGGACAGCGTATTCTCGTAATTCCACCATCACTTGCATACGGAGAGAACGGTGCAGGTGGTATTCCACCGAACGCAACTCTGGTCTTTGCAGTCGAGTTGATTGACGTTAAGTAAAACAAGGAACGTAGTGACTATGTTTTTACGTATGTCCCTATTTGCTCTTTCCTAGAGCAAATCGCTGGACGAGCCAACTCTGTAGGATGACCTAATCCTGAGTTGAAAAACAAAGATCATCTTATGAATAGGCCTGTTACATTTGAAGTCGTTGCAAAAAAAGAAGGTTCACTAGCAAGGGCCGGCACTATCGTGACGCCGCATGGCAAGATCGAGACGCCGGCTTTTGTCGTGGTCGGTACCAAAGCAAGCGTAAAGAGTTTGCTGCCAGACGATATGACCCAGTATGTGGGTAACCAAGTAGCACTAGCCAATACGTACCACTTGTTCCTGCAGCCAGGGCACGAGGTCATACGTGAAGCTGGAGGGCTTCACGCTTTTGCAAATTGGCAATTGCCGACCATGACGGACTCAGGTGGATTTCAGGTTTTCTCACTAGGTGCTGCTTTTGGAAAAGGTGTCACGAAGTTTGCAAAAGGGGAAGCGGACGGAGAGACCGACGTACCGACCAAGGCCGGCCTCAATGTGTACAGTCAAAAATTCGCTGAAGATCACGGCAAGCTGTGCATCATCGACGAGGAAGGGGTTACGTTCACCTCGCACCTCGACGGTTCGATGCACCGCTTCACGGCTGAGCGTTCGATAGAGGTACAGCACGCCATCGGAGCAGACATAATCGTTGCGTTCGATGAGTGCACTTCGCCTACTGCTGATCACGACTATCAAAAAGAAGCGATGGACCGCACGCACCGCTGGGCCAAACGCTCCATTATGGCGCATAAGCAAAACTACGAAGCACTAAAGAAGCAAGGACTGTACGGCGTCGTGCAGGGTGGGCGTTTTCTCGGCCTCCGCAAAGAAAGTGCGCGCACGCTCTCAGACATGGACTTTGATGGCTTCGGAATCGGTGGCAGTTTCAGTAAAGACGATCTCGGCGAATCTCTGAAGGTCGTGAATGAGATACTGCCAGAGAACAAACCGCGCCATCTTTTAGGTATTGGCGAACCGGAGGATATCGTTGCTGGTATTCTTCAAGGGTGCGATACGTTCGATTGTGTCGCTCCAACACGGGTGGGACGCACTGGCTACCTATACGTGCATACCGGCGTCATGAAGACAACGCCTTGCGGCACCTTCACGTACCCTGAGATCAAGCGGATCAATATACTGAACGAAAAGTACAAGAACGATCACTCTATGATAGATCCACTGCAAAACGGCTACGTCGCAAAGACGTACAGCAAGGCGTACCTTGCCCACCTCTTCCGTGCCGGGGAAATACTTGGTCCTCACCTCGCGTCTATTCATAATCTTAATACTATCGTTGCTTTTACAAGTGATCTGCGAAGGCAACTTCTAGGCTAGGTCACGTACTTTTTTGTTTTTGCTGTACGAGGTATAGTTACCTTCGTGTTTAAACTTGCCACAGATAAACAGCCAGCCGGAGACCAGCCAAAGGCTATTGAAGCCTTGGTAAAAGGCGTGCGCGCTAAACATGAGCACCAGACGCTTTTGGGTGTGACTGGCTCTGGAAAAACATTCACGGTCGCAAATGTGATCGCGCAGATACAGAAACCGACGCTTGTCATCGCGCACAACAAGACCCTAGCCGCCCAATTGGCACAGGAATACCGAGATTTTTTCCCAGACAACGCAGTACATTACTTTGTCTCCTACTACGACTACTACCAGCCTGAGGCGTACATGCCGACGAGCGATACGTACATAGAAAAGGAAGCTCAGATCAACGAAGAGATCGACCGGCTTCGCCACGCGTCAACACAGGCACTACTTTCACGCGATGATGTCATCATCGTGGCCTCGGTTTCTTGTATCTATGGACTCGGTTCGCCGGCTGAGTATGAGAAACAGCATCTAAGGATCCAAAAAGGCTTTTCTACCACGCGCACTGAAATGCTGCGTACACTCATCGAATTGCATTTTGAACGTACCAACGCCGACCTCACGCCGGCTCGTTTCCGCGCTGTGGGCAACACAGTGGAGATCATGCCCACCAACGAGCGAGTTATTTACCGACTTGGTTTTGAGGGTGACAGGGTGGCGAACATAACCAAGATAGATGGTGTTACCCGCGCCATCATCGACGAGCCTGACGTATTTTTCCTTTTTCCGGCCAAACATTTCGTGACCCCTGAACATGAGCGTAAAGCTGCTATTGCTGACATCGAACTTGAGCTTGAAATGCAGCTCAAGAAATTCAAGGACGAAGGTAAACTACTTGAGAGTGAGCGACTCAAGCGGCGTACTCAGCACGATCTGGCGCTCTTGCGCGAGGTAGGATACTGCAATGGTATCGAGAACTATTCCCGCCACTTTGATCGACGCAGGCCAGGTGAACCGCCGTACACGCTTCTGTCGTATTTCCCGCACACAGAAGATGGTAAACCAGATTTCTTGACCGTCATAGATGAGTCGCACGTGACCATTCCTCAGCTTGGAGGCATGTATGCTGGCGACAGAAGTCGCAAGGACACGCTCATTGAGCACGGCTTCCGACTGCCGAGTGCCGTGGATAACCGACCACTGCGATTTGAGGAATTCGAAGCAAATGTCGGGCAGTGTATCTATACATCCGCAACGCCAGGGAAGTATGAGTTCGCTAAAGTGGAGGAGACCGGTGTTCCGATGGTCGAGCAGATCATTCGACCTACCGGCCTGGTGGACCCTGCTATTGATGTTCGACCAGTGGTGCAAAGAGGAGAGTATCCCGGACAAATAAAGGATTTCATTGAAGAGGCAGTCAAAACCATACAAGGCGGTACACGTGTACTGACAACCACACTCACCAAAAAGATGGCCGAGGATCTGTCTGAATTCTTGACCGAGCGTGGGATCAGCACGAAGTACATTCACAGCGATGTTGAAACCCTTGAACGTATTGAGACGCTGACCGACTTCCGCAAAGGCATTTTCGACTGCTTGGTCGGCGTAAACTTGCTGCGCGAAGGTCTTGATCTCCCCGAGGTCGAATTGGTAGCGATACTCGATGCAGATAAAGCTGGTTTTCTTCGTAGTCCGACTGCGCTTATTCAAACTATCGGACGTGCAGCGCGTAACGTGAATGGCAGGGTTATACTTTACGCAGACGAACTTACCGATGCACTCAAATACGCTATCACTGAGACAACGCGTCGTCGTGAGCTGCAGCTCGCTTACAACCAGACTCACAACATCACTCCTGTCACCATTGCAAAAGAGATACGTTCCATTGCTGATCAGCTACGAACTCAGCACGACGAAACTGTTGATACCTTGCTTAAGGTCGATGTCGAGCTCTATAAGCAAAATCCCAAAAAAGTGATAAAAGAGAAGCGTCGGCAGATGGAAGAGGCGGTTGCCGTACTCGATTTCGAAACTGCTGCCATAATTCGCGACGAGATCAAGTACCTTGAGGCCTTATAAACACATTTTTTAAGAACTGTTAGCAAACCTCTGCAGAGTGCTATACTAAAAGTACTATGAAAAAAATACTGCTAGTCGAAGACGATCTGTACATCAGGGACGTTACTGCTACCCGTTTGATGGAGCACTCCTTTGAAGTGATCACTGCTGCTACAGGTGATGATGCGCTTGCACTCATGAGCGAGACAGTGCCTGATCTTGTACTACTCGACCTCGATCTTCCTGATATGCATGGCTTGGATATACTCGCAGAAATGATGAAAGATGAGAAGCTTTCACGAGTTGCCGTTATCGTATTTACGAACAACGATGCGCCGGAACTTATCGAAAAAGCGTTGAAGGGCGGAGCCAAGGATTTTTTCACCAAAGCATCGACAGATTTCGATCAAATGCTCGAGGTTATTGCACGCAACCTTCCATAAAATTTAACTTCAGGTTATCGACAGTACAGGCGCCTACTCTGAGGCGCCTGTACTGTATACTTTTCATATGGAAAAAGCTTCTCCGGTGGCGAAAGCGAAGAAGACCCGTGCCACATCAAAAAGTTCGTCATCAGCGAAGCTCAAGGTTCGTGCTCCCAAAAAAACTGCAACTAAAGGTGCAAAAGAGGCAAAGCTGGCGATCAATAACCGCACTACTAAAGTCGATAGTATGAAGAATAAGCTATCAAAAGTAGAGGCACTTCACAGCACCCGAAAGCCAACCCCACCCCTTTCCCTCGAAAAAAAGAGCCCTTCAAAACAGCTCACGCTTCTTTCTCCATTTCGATTGCCGCTCGACGGCGAACGTGTGGCTGCGCAAGCAGCGCGCTACGGCGGTCTCGCGCTTGTCGCTGCTGGCGCAAGCCTCGCTTTGTTCTATGCCCAGCTGGTGGAACTGCCAGTATCAGCCGTATCTCAACTCGGAGCCACCTGTGCAGCTAGTGACCTTCTATGTCTGATGCGAGAGCAGCAAAATGAAATAACTGGTACGAATCAAAATCCTCCTGCAACTGTTTCAAGTGAGACAACTTCACAGCTAACAGGCACCACGGATCAGCAACAAACCGTAACTGACACAACACGCACGACTGAAACCAACCAAACTGGAACCGGTGGTTCACTTGAGGATGTCACCATCCCATCGCCTACGCCAACAACCGTGAATAAGTTGCCGGCTGTGTTCACTATTGGTTCACCAGAGCCGCTCAATGGTATGGTGTCGATCAATGTGACGGTTGCAGAGGCTGAGAATGTTGCATTGTCCGTATACTACGACGAGTGGAATCGAAATTTGCCGCTTGGAAGTGCAAAAAGAGAGAATGGTGCTTGGATATACCAGTGGAATACTGCAAATTTTGAAAATGGACGATACCGGCTTAAGGCTTTGATAAAGAATAATACTGGTACATACGAGCAGGTCTCGGACAAGTTTTTGGTGGTGAAAAATGAGGAAGAGGTTGTGGTTGAGGAGCCTCAGCCCTCAGCTGAACCAACTGGGCCGCTCAAGGTGACGCTCAACAGTGCGGGTACGCACATAACAGTGTCACAGGTCTACCCAGAGGTCACGAGTAGCGATGTGGTGAAACTTTACCTGATAGGTCGAACGGATGATGTGAGCAGATTCGTAGATGATAGTTATCTATTCACGCAAGCCTACCTAAAGACCAACGTCACCTGGAAGCATACTTTCAATATTCAAAACTTCAGTGCAGGCGAATACAAGGTAAAGGCTGAACGATGGCGTGCGGAGACGCTGCTTGACACTTCATTTGGAGAAGTCACTTTAACAGGTTCAAAAGTGATCATTGAGCCGGCTCCTTTACCCGGCTATAGCAAGTCTGATGCAGTGGTTACAGTTAGAAATGCAAGTAATCTCAAAGGTTTTGTTGACGTGAATATTGAGGCAACAGATGCAAATTTTGTTGAAGTGTATGCAGTCAATACAGCGTCGGTGAATAATCTATTCTTAGGCTTGGCTCGAAAGACCTCAACTGGCATATGGATCTTCAATTGGGACACTAGGCAGCTGCCAAATAGCCGTTACCATCTGTTTGCTCGTATAGGCAGTGCAAAGGGCACCTACGAATCTAACAAGCTAGTGGTCACCATTCAGAACGAACGAGTTACAGCACCGACAACTTCCCAAGTACAGGAGCTTTCAGCAAAGACAGAGCAGTATGAGTCACTAATGCCTGACAATATCGTTGTGCGCAACAACTTCTGGAATGTGACCACTGCGACCACGACTGCTGATAAACTTAATGACTTCATTGAGACACATAAAGACCGTTTGCAAGAGGAATTTCAGAGATTTGCTGCAGCAGTTCGTTCTGGCAATGAAAATGCGCTCGCAAGTGCAAATACTCGTTTGATCGGCCTTGAAAATGAGTATCGTGATACCATCGACGGCGAGGAAAATTTTGATGAACTGGTAGCTGCTTACAATGAATACATTGACAACGCTAAGCAGCGTATAAACACTGACGTTGATAAGATAGAGAAGATAATGACCGAAAGAGATGCAGAAGGTCTGTTCTCTGATACTGACTGGGACGGCGTGACTGACTTCGACGAGGTCTATATTTACAAGACCGACCCATTCATGGCCGACACTGACGGCAACGGAGTACCTGATGGTGTTGCGATCCTCAATGGACTTGATCCACGCTCTGACGGCTTAGGTGCCGAGATAGTGTTCGAATCACCACAGGATGTAGGCATTATCAGGAACGATATCTTGCACGTAGAAAGTATCACTGCAGTCACTCCTGATCCAGAATCTTCACCAGAAGTAACCACTATCGCTCCAGCCATCATTGCTGGCAAGGCACTTCCTAATAGCTATGTCACAATCTTCATATTCAGTACACCAGTCATTGTGACCGTGAAGACCGAAGCTGATGGCAGCTGGCAGTATCGCTTTGAAAAAGAGCTCGATAATGGTGAGCACTCTGTGTACGTGGCTTTGACCGATAACTCTGGACGCATCATTGCTCGCAGTTCGCCGTTCCGCTTTATCAAAGAGGCGCAAGCGTACACGACCATCGACGAAGCTTTGGCTAATTATGATGCTGAAGAGACCGTTGATAACGATTACAGCTTCTTTTCATCCTCGGTCCTTTACCTTGTCATGTCGTTCGCTGTCGTAACCATTGGTCTCGTACTGCTCCTACTCGGTATGTACATTGATAGACGCCGTAAGCAAGAACCGGAAGCTCCTCTAGCACCAGCCATAGCGTCAGCTGTATGATCTCGTATCTCCTCCGGACAATGAAAGCCGGGGTGCACTCGCTCAGGAATCATCCGCAGCTTTTCTTCATACTTGCGCTGTTGATCATCATTCCGCTACTCTTCCTCTACAGCGGTCAGCAGTTCCTTGATGCCGGTCGTGAGAACCAAGACCGTCTTCAGAAGGACAAGATAGGCATTCTTCACGACGTTTTCGCCTCCTTTATGGTTGCGACAGATTTCAATGTTGAGGTCATGCAGAGGGAAATTGAGCGCATAGCTCGAGTGAATAACAACCTCAATGACTTCCGGGTGGTTGAAATCGAGCAGGGTGTCGTGTCGCCTATTGCAGCGCTTGATACTTCAGTTATCGGCAAACTTGAGCCATTCACTGACATGTTCATCAATGCGACAGTTCGACAAGATGAATCTTTGATATTTGAAATACCGACCGATGCCGGCAGGGTATGGCTCGCGTACCGTGCGGTCATTAGCCAAGACGGTCGTACCTACGTGATACACACTGAGACCTCGCTTGCTGCTATTGACCGTCTGTTCCTGCAACGTGAACGTCAAGCACTTTTTTCTCTTCTGTACATCTTTGCTTTCATCGTCGGGCTAGCGTACTGGCATATAAAGATGACGGATTATAGCTACCTGTACCAAAGGGAGCATCAGCAAAACGAAACCAAGAATACCTTCATCAACATGATGGCGCATGAACTGCGTTCACCACTCACAGCAATCAAAGGTTATTCAGAACTACTTGCCGAAAAGGTGTCAGACCCTGAGCATAAGCAGTATGCAGCCAGAGTAACTGACTCAACAATACGGCTATTGGCACTTGTGAACGATCTGCTCGATGTTGCGAGACTGCAGTCAGGCAGCGTGAGCGTCACTCTAGGCTACGTAAACGTGACCGAGGTTGTCCTTAAGGTCATCGAAGAACTTTCGGTCACCGCTTCTGAGAAGCAGATCGTACTGACCGGCAAGGGTGTCGAGGTTGCACATCAAGCCATTGGCGACAAGATGCGACTCCAGCAAGTATTCACCAATATCATCAGCAACTCGATCAAATACACTGAAAAGGGAACTATAGAGATCGAGCTGATACCTAAGCGTAAATTGCTCGAGGTGCGTATCAAAGATACCGGTATGGGCATCACCGCAGATGACCAGCAAAAGCTTTTTGCTCCATTCTTCCGTGTCCGCTCAAGCAGTGTAGAAGCGATCACTGGTACTGGTCTCGGTATGTGGATCACCAAACAGCTTGTTTCCATCATGGGAGGCACTATTGCTGTTGAGTCCATCCGCGGGGTGGGGACACATGTGGTCATGACTCTTGCCACAGAGTCTTCAATTCGTATGAATGCAGCTGAAACGATCAGCAGTTAGTTTTTGGTATACTTAGTTATAAATTAAACATTATGTTCATAGCAACTACCGCAATAAATTCTGGTACAGACGACAACGTAGTAGGTGTCTCTGTTGCGACGCAAGCACTAGCTGATCTGCAGAAGCAAGTTCCTGGTGCGTTGCCGCAGATCGTGTACACATTTGCAGCCTCGACATATGCGCATCAGGATGTTCTCAAAGGTATTCGCTCAGTGGTCGGGCCTGATGCGGTAATGGTGGGAGCGTCTACTTCTGGTGAGATCACAAAGGCCGGACCTTCAGTACGTCCATCGGTTGCTGTTATGTTCATATACTCTGACACCATACACTTTGCTGCCACTGCTGAAGAGGACTTAACTACGGATTCACAAGCAGCCGGACGCGCACTCGGTGTCTCACTCTTGCAGCATACTCCGGAGCAACTAAAACTTATTATGATGTTCGCAGACGGCCTCAAGGGAAATCCTTCTGCTATCATTCGCGGTATCGTTTCTGAGCTTGGCATAAAATTTCCGATCGTTGGGGGTTCTGCTGGTGACAATGGAAAGTTCGTAGAGACCAAGCAGTTCTTTCAAGAAGAGGTGCTCACAGACTCTGTCGTTGGTGTGGGCGTCTCTGGAGCTCTGCAGTATTCGGTCGGAGTGAACCATGGTTGGAATCCGGTTGGTGCTCCGCGCACGATCACACATGCAGATGGAAATGTCTTACATACGATAAATGACCGGCCTGCGATCACACTATACGCTGACTACCTAGGCGAGTCAGAGGTAGAGAACCTAAAGACGCACACACTTGGCGAAATTGCACTTTCGTACCCACTTGGTCTTCAAGATGAGACTACTGGTGAAATGTTGCTACGTGCGCCTTTTGCAGCAAACGATGATGGTTCAATAGTTTGCGGGGGTGAAGTAAAGACGGGCGGGGTGGTACAGCTCATGATCGGCAGTAAAGAGTCTGCTATTGAGGCTGCCAAGCATGCAGCAACTACTGCTATGAATGGACTAGGTAAGAAGCCTGCTGCAGCCTTTATCTTCAGCTGCCATGTGCGCAATACCTTGTTTGCCAACATTGAGGCTGCCAAGGCTGAAACTGACGCGATTCAAAACATTATTGGTACTGATGTGCCAATGATCGGCTTCTACACCTACGCAGAGCAAGCGCCTATTGGTGGAACGTCGTACTCTATCGCTAAATGTGATCCAGAGGTTCACAATGAAACTGTTGTAATAGTCCTTCTTGCTGAAGCATGATCTATGGATGATGTAGCAGCACTGCAAAAACAAATAGAAAAGTTGAATCAAACCATCGAATCGATGGATAAATCGGCTATGATGCTTGTGCACCGCGACATGGAGTTGAAGCGTGCCAATCAGCGACTCAGCGAGCTCGACAAGAACAAATCTGAATTCGTGACCATTGCAGCACATCAGATGCGCACGCCGCTTTCAGCGATACGCTGGTCACAACAAATGCTCAAAAATGAGGAACTGGGCAAGCTCACAGATGGTCAAAAACAGATTGTTGTCCAGACGCTTGAAAGTGTGAACGGTCTGATCACGCTCGTTAACAACCTGCTCACTGCAGATCATCTCGAAGTAGGTAAGGGTAACGACAACGCAAAACGTATAAACTTAGTCGCTGTCATAAACGAGTGTTTGGCTGAACTTTTTCCTATTGCATCAGAAAAGCGCGTTCAGCTCGAATTCCCGCAGGCTGACACTGTGGCGAGCGTTATAATGAATCCCGATCGTGCGCGAGACATCTTCCAAAACCTTATCGACAACGCTGTAAAGTACACACCCTCAGGTGGCAAGGTATCTGTACAGCTCACCATTTCTGACAAGATAACAGTGTCGGTCATTGATACGGGTATAGGAATACCTCCAGAACATGCTAGCAAACTCTTCGCTAGGTTCTACCGGGCTGACAATGCCAAGCGTGTGGACCCGAATGGCTCCGGTCTGGGATTGTACATAGTCAGGCGCATCATCGAGGCAAACAATGGTACAATCAAACTCGAAGGTACTCCGGGTGGAGGTACCACATTTATCATCCAATTAGATAAAGCACCGGATTAACCGGCGTCCTATGAGTGACCAAGCATTAGCTGGCAAAAAAGTTCTGATCGTGGAGGACAACACGTTCCTTTCGAACGTGATATCGCAGAAGCTCTCAATGCGTGGTGCCACCGTGAAGACCTACACAAATGGTCTCGAAGGTTTGGCTGGTGTACGTACTGAGAAACCTGACATCGTACTGCTCGATATTTTGATGCCTATCATGAACGGCTACGAGGTTCTGCAGGTACTTCACGCTGAAGGTCTTACTGACAAAGTCCCGATAATAGTCATTTCAAATTCCGGACAGCCGGTCGAAATAGAACGCATTAAGTCGCTTGGTGTACGTGAGTATTTGGTAAAAGCAGAATTTGGTCCAGATGACGTCTTGCAACGCATCTATCAGACCCTTGGTATCGCCCCGGTCACTGAACCTGCAGTCATGGGAAGTGCACCGACACCGGTACCTGACGGAACCTCTGCCGCACCCGTGATGCCGAAGGTTTTGGTGGTTGAGGATGATCCATTACTTCGCAATCTGCTCGCGATGAAACTTTCAAATTCGAACTGTCCTGCTATGTTCAGTAATGACGGTCTGCATGTTATGGAGCTCATCTCAACTTTTGAGCCAAATGTCATTGTGCTCGATCTCAAGCTCCCAGGAAAGGATGGTTTTGAGGTACTCAAAGAACTTAAGACTTCAGAGACCTACAAGCATATTCCAGTCGTCATTTTCTCAAACAACAGTATAGACGAGGATAGAGAGAAAGCGATATCGCTTGGTGCTGCGGCTTTCCATGTAAAAGCCATGACCGATCTTAGTGAGTTTATTAAGATTATTGTCAAAATTGCCGGCAAGGCATAAAAGTGTCCACAAAACTCCCTTATACTGCGTTGTACTTCACTCGATGACTCTCAACGTACATTTGAGTACGACTCGAGTCCTCTCGCTCGTACCCCTTGTCTAAGGGGTTTTTGAGAACACTCTAAAGTGTAGGGTTTTATGTTATAATGATGTTCAATACACCCTCGGCATCTACCGGGGGCTGTGGGCTGTTATGCAAAAGAAGACCACTAAAACTACGTTCAAAAGCGATCGCGATGAGGCGATCGTGATTAAAGGTGCTCGTACCCACAACCTCAAAAACATAGACGTCACGATGCCCCGCAACAACATGATCGCGGTCACAGGGCCGTCTGGGTCAGGGAAGTCGTCGCTAGCCTTCGACACCATCTTCGCAGAAGGTCAGCGGCGTTACGTGGAATCGCTTTCGCCATATGCTCGTCAGTTCTTGCGACAGATGCAAAAACCTGACGTCGATGAGATCAGTGGCCTTTCTCCTGCCATCTCGATCGATCAAAAGTCTGCTTCGAGGAACCCACGCTCTACTGTTGCTACCATCACTGAGATCTATGACTACCTGCGCATCCTCTATGCACGCGTTGGTAGGCCGTACTGTCTTGATGTCGATGTGGCCATTGAAAAGCTGTCTCAAGACGAGATCCTTAGCATCGTCCTTAAATCCATAGAAGAAAAGGAGGTTCAGAGCGCAACCAAAAAACAATCACAAAGCGTGCTCGGCATTGAGTTGTCACGAGGGCGGGTTGCTATCTTTGCTCCGGTAATCGTGGGCCGCAAAGGCGAGTACTACCAGCTCCTTTATGACCTACTCAGCAAAGGCTACGAAACTGTAAAGATAGACGGCGAGATCAAGCAGTTGCGTGAGAAGATCATCCTCACGAAGAACAAGCGTCACGACATTGATGTACTTATCGATGAAATATATGTCAGTGAATTCACGACCGACAAGAAAGGTTCACACGAACGACTTTCTGAAGCGGTAGAGCGGGCACTTCACGAGAGCAATGGTCTTGTGAAGGTGGAAAGTCCGGACGGTTCGGTGCGAACGCTCTCTGCAAAATTCATCTGTCCTATCGATGGTTCATCATTTCCGGAGGTAGAGCCGCGTTTATTCTCCTTCAACTCACCGTATGGTGCGTGTCCAGAGTGTAATGGACTTGGTGTGGTCGGTATCTTCCAAAGTGACACCTGTCCGGTTTGTAACGGCGCTCGTTTACGTAAAGAGGCGCTCCGCGTCTACATCGGCGGCGTCGGCAAGAAGAGCCTCGGACACAATATCGTTGACTTCACCTCGATGACCGTTGCTGAAGCGGCTGACTTTATTGCTGATCTAAAACTCACGAAAAAGGAGCAGGAGATTGCCTGGCCAGCGCTCCGTGAGATCATTGACCGCCTATCCTTCATGCTCAACGTCGGCATCGAGTACCTGACACTTGATCGTCGTGCCAACACTCTCTCCGGTGGCGAGGCGCAGCGAATCAGACTTGCCTCTCAGCTCGGCAGTGGGCTTGTGGGTGCTCTCTATGTGCTCGACGAGCCAACCATCGGTCTTCACCAGCGAGACAATGACAAGCTCATCAAAACCCTTACAGAGCTTCGTGATCTAGGCAACACCATCA
>CAYTYF010000021.1:12906-17477 GCA_964442205.1 uncultured Candidatus Saccharibacteria bacterium
ATTGTGGTTGAACACGACGAGGACACCATCTATGCTTCGGACTTTTTGGTAGACATTGGTCCTGGCGCCGGTGTACACGGTGGTAGTGTGGTGGTAGCTGACTATCTTGATAAACTCCTCAAAGCTCCAAAGAACCAGAGCGGTTCGGTGACCCTTGATTACCTGCGTGGGGACAAGCGCATTCCAGTGCCTGAGCGCCGTCAGAGCGAAAAAGGTTCCATCAAGATCCGTGGCGGAAAAGCCTTCAATATCGTGAACATGAACGTCGACATTCCACTCGGACGCCTGGTGTGTGTGACCGGTGTGTCAGGTTCTGGCAAGTCCACCTTCATGTACGAGATAGTCGATAAGAACCTCAAATCTAGGCTGGAAAAGCGCTTTCGTACCCCACATACGTACAATGCCAGCACATTCACTGGTACTGAGTACCTTGGTCGTTCTGTCCTTATCGATCAATCCCCTATAGGACGTACCCCTAGAAGCAATCCGGTCACGTACACCGGCGCTTTCACGCACATCCGTGACATGTTTGCGTCAACGAGCGAAGCGAGAGCGCGTGGCTGGAAGCCTGGTCGTTTCAGCTTCAACGTAAAGGGCGGTCGTTGCGAAGCGTGTGAGGGTAACGGTGTGATCGCAGTTGAAATGCACTTCCTCCCGACTGTGTATGTGACTTGTGATGTTTGTGATGGTCGTCGCTTCACCAAAGAAACTCTTGAAGTTACCTATCGGGGCAAGAACATCCACGAAGTGCTCGAGATGACCATTGAAGAAGCGGTTGAGTTTTACAAAGATGTTCCTTCAATACACGAGCGCCTTTTCACACTGCTTGAGGTAGGTCTTGGCTATCTAAAACTTGGCCAAAGCGCAACGACGCTCTCTGGCGGGGAAGCTCAGCGTGTAAAGATCGCGTCAGAGCTCTATAAACCGCATACGCAGAAGACCATCTATCTCCTCGACGAACCGACCATCGGTCTTCACTACGAGGACGTACGCAAGCTCATCGAAATACTCCAAGCGCTTGTTGATCACGGAAATACCGTCATGGTGATCGAACACAATCTTGACTTGGTAAAGTCTGCAGACTACATCATCGATATTGGTCCGGAAGGAGGGAATAAAGGTGGGACTCTGGTAGCCAAAGGAACTCCTGAAGAAATTGCAAAAAATGAGAAGTCACACACCGGTAGGTATTTGAAGCGTGTGCTAAATAAGAGAAGCGGCGCTTAAGCCGCTTCTTCTCCTTGTGTTGCCATTTTGGCGATGACCTCGGGAAGCACAATGGCGTGAGCTTTAAGGATGCCCATGTCCATCAGTGTTTCCCAACGTGGGTCGTACTCGACGATGCGTAGCTTGCCTTTCACAAGCTCTTTCTTGTTCTCCGGACGCGTGCCGAAGAAATACTCGAATATTCTGACCCAATGTGAGGTGTCCCATGGGCCGTTGATGTGCGGATCAGCGAGGCAGCGCCGTAGGTCTGCCAGGTTGTGAGGATTTGCGTAGAATGAACGCAACTCTCTTGTCGCGACCTCGAAGGGTCCCATGTTGTATATCTCCAGGAGAACTCTCTAGACTCTTAGTATAGCAACAAAGAGCGATTTTGCCCTGAAAGTTGTGCAAAACACCATTTTTGGTATGGTAATTCAGGCACTAGTTCTGAGGAGGGAGAAATGAGTGAACTTCAAAATGAAAAAGCGGGATACCTCGACGATGAGACGGTCAAACGACTTTGGGTATTCCTGCCTCCTAAAGACCACAAAGACTTTGCAAGGTTGGCGAGAACGTACATTGTCGATGAGTTGGGCTACACAAATGCACAGTTGAAGTACGTTCTTTCGCATTCTCCAGCAAAAAAGCCGTCACCTCGGTGACGGCTTTTTCTTTTGCTGATATAGTCGTGCTATGACAAAGGAGGACCTAGCGAATAAAAAAGTGCCTGACCAACCAGGTGTTTATTTTTTTCTTGGAAAACGGAAGGAGATCCTCTACATCGGCAAAGCAACTTCACTTCGCAGTCGTGTGCGAAGCTACTTTGACGTGGCTCTGGCCGATAAGCGCTCAGCGCTCATTGAGCGCATGGTTGCGGAAGCACGGTCACTGGATTGGACTGTAACTGATAGCGTGCTTGAGGCGCTAATTCTAGAGGCAAACCTCATCCGCACACATAAACCGAGTAACAACACCATTAGCAAAGATGACAAGAGCTACAACCACCTCGTCATCACGAACGAGGAATGGCCTCGCTTGCTTGTTGTGCGCGGCAAAGACCTCACAGAGCGCTTCGAACCTAAGGAGATCAAGCGTGTGTTCGGACCATACCCGCAAGGTCTGCTTTTCAGGGAGGCACTCAAGATAGTACGTAGGCTTTTCCAGTTCTATGACACCAAAGCGCCTATTGGCACTGAAAGGACGAAGTTAGCTCGAGGACAGATCGATTTTAATCGTCAGCTTGGCCTTTATCCTGATGCGACAGACAGAACCAAGTACCTGCGAACCATAAGACACATTTGTCTGTTCTTTGAAGGCAAAAAGGCGATCGTGATCAATGAGCTGAAGAAAGCAATGATGGACGCAGCAAAAAAAGAAGCTTTTGAAGAAGCTGAATCAATAAAGCGTCGTATCTTTGCTCTTGAACACATACAGGATGTGGCGCTTATAAAAGATGATCTGCGTCACTATCGCGACGAACGTAATGCCCGTCTCGAAGCCTATGACGTTGCTCACCTCCAGGGTGAAAGTATGGTCGGTGTGATGACGGTGGTCGAGGGTGGTGAGCCAAAAAAGAGCGAGTATCGAAAGTTCAAGATCAACAGTGTATCAAGCTCCAATGACACTGCAGCCCTCAAAGAAATGCTCGAACGAAGGCTTGGTCACGAGGAGTGGCCTTTGCCAAATTTGCTGATAGTTGATGGCAGCACTGCGCAGAAGAACGCTGCCGAACGCGTATTGAAACGTCGCGAACTGTCCATCCCGGTGGTGGCGGTCGTAAAAGACGATAAACATCGACCGATACGCGTTTTGGCTTCACGCAAAATACTTGAGCAATTCCAAAACGATATCCTTTTGGCAAACGCGGAGGCGCATCGATTCTCACTCGCGTACCACCGCAGCAAGCGTAAATTACCTCGCTAAGACTCAAATTGCTGCATGGTATACTTTGCCGTATGAAAAAGAGGAACGTTGCTGTTATTCGTGGTGGTCCTAGTGAAGAGTACGAGGTGTCACTTCGTACCGGCAGTTCTGTGATGGATGCACTCAGAGGCACTGAGTATGTTGTGACCGATATCACTATCACAAGAGGCGGCGAGTGGCTCGTCGAAGGGCGAGTACGCACACCTGATCAAGCCCTGGCTGCTACTGATGTGGTTTTCAACGCCCTCCATGGTGCATACGGTGAAGATGGTCAACTACAGCGCATTCTCGACCGTCTAGGAATACGCTATACCGGCAGCGGAGCCTATGCATCGGCTGTTGCCATGAACAAGGCGCTGACCAAGAACCATCTTCGAGAGACGGACATTCTTTTGCCGCCGCATATGCGCCTCACGAAGGAAGGTGTGAATGATCTATCGCGCACCGCGCACACCGTGTCTGAACTCTTCGGACCAATGTACGTCGTCAAACCGATCAGTGGTGGTTCATCTATTGGCACAGTGATCGCAAGAAACACGAGCGAGCTTGCTTCGGCTCTGGAAACAGCTTTTACGACCTATGATGAAGTGCTCGTAGAAAGATACATACAAGGCAGGGAAGCGACCATTGGTGTGGTAGAGGGGTATCGTGGTGAACGACTGTACAAACTACCTGCAATTGAGATAGTGCCGCCTTCTGAAGCTGAATTCTTTGCGGCAGACGTGAAGTACAACGGCAGCACAGCCGAGATCTGTCCTGGACGCTTTACTCAAGCAGAGAAGGACGAAATAGCACGCATCGGTGCACTCGTGCACCAAGAGCTTGGCCTGCGGCACTACTCACGTACTGATGTAATTGTTGCCGATGACGGCGTTTACTTCCTCGAAGTCAATACTTTACCAGGACTTACAGCGACCTCACTGCTTCCGGTAGCGATCGGAGCTGTGGGCGGTACCTACAAGGAGTTCGTGCTCCACTTGCTTGATCAAGCACTCGCCTGATGTTCACAGTTGTAGTTGAGTTCGTAATGTACTGTGATGCTACAATCTACGTATGGAAGGAACACGAAACGAGAAAGCTCTCATCGTACTGAGTTCATATGTGATCGGTTTTACTACCGCGTACATTGCGTACGGTATTACTTACGCCGCGCTGCAGGATGAACCACTGCTTGCAACCGAGGCGATGACTGCAAGTGTGTCTCAAGTGGTCGAAGAGCAGGCACCGATCGCTGAGGTAACTATTGATCTTGTTGACAGTGAATTGTCGGTGAATGTTGCCGGAGAGTCACGCCTTATTTCTGTAAATGCTATCGGTGCAGTACTTTCTCCTGCCAGCGATATGGTCTATTTCTGCGAACAAGCTACAGATTCTGAAAACTGTGTAGACTACCAATACGTAATCGCCTCTGACGTCATTCAACCTATGGATGTTGGCGAGTC
>CAYTYF010000022.1:0-14202 GCA_964442205.1 uncultured Candidatus Saccharibacteria bacterium
ATGACGAGCGTTTTCTTTGCCATGGGTGATAAAGGTAACAAATACTACTTACACCAACATATGTCAACCACAGTTGTCCGGGGAACGCGTGTGCTCATGCAAAGCACTTCAAGGCGCGAAGCCCAGACATCTCCCTAACTATATCGATTAATCGATATAGTTAGGGAGATGTTGTAATGGCATTTGGAGATGGCTTTTAATTATTTTTTTAACGACCCATATTGAGTGCATTGTTAAACAATCGTACTCTGGCACGGGGACTGGCCTTGGCTAGGATGAGAAGTTCAATGAATTCCAGAAAACGATTTTGTTCTTTCTTGGAGTAACATCCGAGCAGATCGTGGAATTTTCTCTGCTCATACTGTGCTCTCAGTTTTAGTGCTGTCGAGATACTCACACCAAGCACGTCGCTGGCTCGATATGCTGAGTAGCCATGATGGAACATGAACACTACAGCAAAGCGCTTTACGAGCATGATGCGTTCACTCTCAGTGAGTAGGTCATTGATGAAAAACGGAGCGGTGCGTTTATTTAGTCGCGCGACCAACGCAACCAGTTCCTGTTGAGCCTTTTGGTAATCACCAGAATCAATTTTTCTTTTTGTAATGTGTGTCATAAATGTATCGATTAATCGATAGGTTTAGAGGTGGTGCAAGTGAGTTTCAAAGACGGCGGTAGTGGCCGAGGTTGGAAGTTATGCAACCTTTGATCTCGAGCATCATCAGGGCGGCGCTGACGACCGAGGCGGAGAGTCCGCTTGCGGTCACGAGTGTATCTACGGGCAGTGGCTCGACAAGCAAGCCGAACACAGTTGCCTCGTCGGGAGTGAGGTCTGTTGAGGTTGCCACTTTGGAAACAGCTTCTTTTGCTTCAATGCCAAGTACGGTCAGAATGTCTACTGCCTCAGTGACTGGGGTGGCACCGAGTTTCAAGAATTGGTGGGGACCAGCGGCGGAGCGGCTGAAGATGCTTCCAGGCACCACGAGGAGTTCACGGTTGTAGTCGGCGCACATGCGCGCAGTGATGAGTGTGCCGGACTTCTCGCTCGCCTCTATCACAAGTGTTGCAGGCGCAATGCCGGCCATTATGCGGTTACGTTGAGGGAAGGTCCACGGAGCGGCGGCAGTGTCTGGAGCAAATTCTGAGAATAAACCGCCGCCGCTCTCAAGTATTCGCAGAGCGAGTCGCCGGTTCGTGCGCGGATAGAGCACATCATCATTGAGGCCACTGCCAGGGACGGCCAGTGTGTACAGATTGTTTCTGAGCGCTGCCTCGTGCGCCAAGGCATCGATGCCGAGTGCGAGGCCAGAGACGATACCTACGGGGTAGCCGCGCAGTCCATCGATGAGGTGGTCGACAGCTTGCTTCCCGTAGCTCGTGTACTGCCGCGAACCAACAACAGTGAGGAGGAGGAGCGCGGGTGGGGGGAGCGCGCCGCGGTAGTTGAGAGAGCTAGGCGGCTGCGGAATTTCCCGCAGCAGTGCGGGAAATTCCGCAGTCGGAAGCGAAAGAACAGGGAAGGACATCAAAAGATTGTAGCATTGTGCCTAAGCCGAAATCGTGGTTCATTTAGTACAGAATCGGAACTTAAGGAGTTCGATATGGGCGAGGTCAATCTCTACCTCATTTCCATGATCATCTGTAAGCCAGATGGCGACACGATGGCCAGCCGGGTTTTCGCTAAGTTCTGTGTCGATTCTGATCCCGAAAAGGCCCTGGCTCGTTTCATGGAAACTGCAGCCGACTCAGAGGAAGCTCGTGAAGGGTGGCATTTCGTGAGTGGTTCACGTACACAGCAAGTGGTCGACCTCAACGAGATCAACCGACATGTGGCGGAACGTGTACGAAGGTCATCCAATGTCAGGCTCCAGTCGGTGAGCTAACAGACACCGCCGCGAAATTCGCGGCGGTTTCACATTTTAAAGATACGCGGTATTGTATATGCTTACGTGTATACATAGGTTATGTTGGACATCAAATTCATCCGTGAGAACCTCGACATCGTGAAGATGGCGGCGGTCAAGAAAAAGATCAAAGTAGACCTCGACCGGCTGATCGCTGTTGATGATGCGCGTCGTGGAGTCATGACCGCACTCGAGCAGAAGAAGGCTGAACAGAACAAGGTCTCCGATGACATAGCGCGTGCTAGCGACCAGACTATCCGGACTCAGCTCATCACTGAGATGCAGGCTCTCAAGACCGAGATCCAAAGCGACGAAGAGAAACTGAAACCAATACTTGAAGAGTGGCAGGCTTTGATGCTCCAGGTGCCGAACGTACCCGACATGTCCGTCCCTGATGGCGAGAGCGATGCCGACAACGAAGAGGTAAAGGTGTGGGGCGAGAAGCCGAACTTTAGCTTCACTCCGAAGGATCACGTCGAGCTCATGACCAAGCTCAAGATGGTCGACTTCGAGCGCGGCACCAAGGTGCACGGCTTTCGCGGGTACTACCTCATCAACGACGGTGCTCGTCTGTCGTGGGCAATCTGGAACTACGCAAATGCTTTCTGGAACAACAAAGGCTTCTCACCTATGCTCGGTCCGAGCATAGTGCGCAAGTCGAACCTCTACGGCACTGGCCACCTGCCGAACGATGCTGAAGATGTGTACTACACACAGGACAATGACTACCTCATTGGTACCAGTGAAGTGTCGACCATGGGCTACTACAGCGACGAGGTGCTCGATGAGGCACAGTTTCCCATCAAGCACCTAGCTTTTTCTCCTTGCTACCGTCGTGAAGCCGGCAGCCACGGCAAGGACGTCAAAGGACTTATCCGGGTGCACGAGTTCTTCAAGGTTGAGCAAGTCGTCTTGTGCGAAGC
Source organism: uncultured Candidatus Saccharibacteria bacterium (assembly GCA_964442205.1). Lineage (GTDB taxonomy): Bacteria > Patescibacteriota > Minisyncoccia > Phycocordibacterales > UBA918 > OLB19. Next base: position 2,828 of record CAYTYF010000022.1, read on the forward strand.
GAGTCATGAGGAAAGCGTCCGACTGCACGAAGAGATAAACCGCAACACCGAGGAGTTCATCGAGTCGCTCGGTATTCCGTACCACACTGTACTCAATTGTGGTGCTGACATTGGTCAAGGTCAAGTGAAGAAGTACGACATCGAGCTTTGGGTGCCGCTCGAGGGCAAGTACCGTGAGATCAGCTCTGCTTCGTACTTCCACGATTTCCAGACGCGCCGCTTCAACATCCGCTACAAGGACAAGGAGGGAAAGATGCGCTACGCCCACTCGCTTAACTGTACCGCTATCCCGACACCACGCATCCTGGTTTCGCTCGTGGAGAACTTCCAGCAGGAGGACGGTTCCGTTAAAGTGCCTGAGGCGCTGGTGCCATACTTCGGGAAAGAGATTATCTCATAAATGCATAGCGGGGCGGTCCTTTGGACCGCCCCGCTTGTGCTACCATATGCCCGTATGGCAACTCCGCCGACATTCTCCACGCCTAAATCACGCGCCAATCAACCACGTCGTTTTGAGCTGTCGCCACTCCAGAAACACCTTATTCTAGGTACAGTCTTTTTGGTGTTCGTGGCGCTGCTTCTTGTTGGTGTCTACTACGGGACTCGACTTAATATCGTTCAGATTGAGGAAGTGGCTGTGACTGGCGGCTTCACTATTTCGCACGAAGCAGTACAGGGAGCGGTTTGGAACGAGCTTGGCGGCACCTACGCGCGCCTGGTGCCTAAGCGTTTCCTCTACCTCTATCCGGAAGAGTCGATACGAACCTCGCTCATGAGCTTTCCGCGCATGAAGCAGGTGTATATAGAGCGAGATGGCCGCAGGCTTGCCATTGCTTTCGAGGAATACGAACCGTACGCACTGTGGTGTGAGAGTGACGAAGACGAGACATGTCTTTTCATCGACAATGCTGGCTACGCATTCAGCGAAGCGCCGGCGCTTGTCGGTCACGCTCTCCTTCGTTTTCGCAAGGACAATGAGAAGCCAACACTGCGAACGAGTGTATTCAACTCAGATTTCTTGGGTGAAGTTGCTGATTTCGCTGATTCTCTTGAACACGAACTTGGCATGTACGTGACTTACATCCATTCCGAAGGTGATTATGACGTCACATTCTTAGTTTCAGGTGGCGGGATGATCAAGATCTCACAGATGCGACCTTTCTCAGAATCGTTAGCCAATCTCAAGACCATTCTCAGCTCAGAGGAGTATGCACATATACAGCCAGGCAACTTCCAGTACATCGACCTGCGCTTCGGCGACAAAGTGTTCGTGAACGAAGAGCAGGAAATTGTCGCTTCGACCACTGCATCTACGAGTGAACCTGAAATGCTCTCGCTCACGGAATCACCGGTCACTGAAGAAGCGACTGCTTCATCTACGCAATAAAGCGTGGTAGAAAGGTACCCTATGTCTTTCTGGGATAAACTCAGCACACCGTTTTTTGTCTTAGCGCCGATGGCTGATGTCACCGATGCTGCTTTCAGGCGCATGATCGCAAAATACTCAGCACATGAGCGCGTGGACGGTTCTGTGGGTGGTCCCGATGTGATGTGGACGGAGTTCGTCTCGGCCGATGGGCTCGTGCGGGCCACTGAGGAAGGGAAGCGCAAGCTCATGGCGGACCTTATCTATGACGAACGCGAACGGCCGATCGTGGCGCAGCTGTTCAGCTCGAACGAAGCACATATGGAGGCTGCTGCTGCACTCTGTCTTGAACTTGGTTTCGACGGAGTCGACATTAACATGGGTTGTCCTGACAAAGGTATCGAGAAGCAGGGTTGTGGAGCAGCCATGATAAAGAACCCAGACAACGCTCGAGCCATCATTAAAGCGGCTAAGCGCGGAGCAAAAAGCGATGAGGGCGGCATACCAGTTTCTGTGAAGACGCGGCTCGGATACAACAAAGACGAATTAGAAACGTGGCTGCCTGAGATACTCAAAGAAAACCCAGCGGCACTCACGGTGCACGCTCGGACGCGCAAGGAGATGAGCAAGGTGCCGGCGCGCTGGGAGCGCGTCCGCGCAGCAGTGGAGCTTCGTGACTCACTTGGCGCCAAAACACTGATACTCGGTAACGGAGATACATTGTCGCTTGAGGATGCGCGCGCGAAAGCGGAGCTTTCGCGCGCGGACGGGGTTATGTTGGGGCGCGCAATATTTGGCAATCCATGGCTCTTCCACCCCTCAAAGCGCCTTCCTGAGCGCATGACTTTGTCAGCTTCGTCATTAGCTCCTCACCGTACAAGCCAGTACGGCTCGGTCGCTGATCCCTCGCTTTCGCGTACTGCATCTCAGGAAAACGCTTTGAGCGATATAGTTAGTGTAAGTGAGAGACTTTTAGTTATGGTCGAGCACACCGAACTCTTTTCTGAACTCCTGCCGCATAAGAGTTTTGCGGTCATGAAAAAGCACTATAAGGCCTACGTGAACGGTTTTGATGGAGCGGCTGAGCTTCGTGTCACCCTTATGAACGCTTCGGACGCGGTGGAGGTAAAGCGAATTGTCCACGATTTCCTCACCAGCACCAGCTAATCTTCAGGTAACCTTGGTACACTAGGTAGGGTTCATATTCTCGCGTCGAATTGAAACGAAGAAATTTCGAGTGAAAAGCGAGGCGGAGACCGAGACGAATACTATTCGTTGAGGTCGAGCCAAAGTTTTGCAACCGTAATTTCAATGTTTCAATCGACGGCATGCTCTAGCATATAAATAATGCGCCGAGAATAGGGACACTACCTAACTATGAGTGACATCGTGCAGGCGGACATCTTCTTCTTCATCGCCAGCGTCGGGTTTTTCGTTCTCACGCTTCTCGTGTGCTTGATCCTGTTTCAAGTACTGAAGATCGTGAAAGCCATCCGCCGCATCATGGAAAGGATAGAAGCAGGGAGCGAAGTTATTGCCGATGATGCCGCGCAGTTACGGGCCTTCGTAATGGAGGGAAGTCTCTTTTCGCAGGTCATCAAGTTTTTCGTACCAAGAGCAGCTCGTCGAGAGAAGCGCAGGGCGCGCAATGAGGACGATTAGTAACCAGTAACAGCATTTCGTATGGCACAGAAAAAAGCAAACAGTAGTGCAGCAGCAAACGCACAGAAGCTCGGCATTGGCGTGGGTTTGACCGCAGCCGCAGTGGCGGCAGCCGGTGCGTACTTCCTGTACGGCAGCAAGGACGCAGCCAAGAACCGAAAGAAAGTGAAGAGTTGGTCATTGAAGGCAAAGGCAGAGGTCCTCGAGGCACTCGAGAACGCTAAGGACATCAGCGAAGCTGAATTCAAGCAGTTGGTCAATGGTGTGACCGATACCTACGGCAAAGTGCAGAAGGTATCAAAGGCTGAAGCAGCTGAGTTCAAGAAGGAGATGGCAAAGAACTGGGCTGATCTCGTAAAGAGCGGGATGATGAACATCAAGGCCGCTAAGGATGTTGCTGCAAAAGTAGCTCCAAAGAAGGCTGCTAAGAAGCCAGCAAAGAAAGCTGCTCCAGCCAAAAAGGCGGCTAAAAAGGCTCCAGCCAAGAAGTCAAAGTAGAGTACTCACAGGCTAAGCATAGGGCGGGCGCCGTAGGCGCCCGCCCTTTTGCTATCATAGGGGCATGACCAAGTTGGCGTTCATGGTCGCGTTCGCATTTGTGGGAGTTCCGGGGTTCGTTCTCGGGCTTTTTTTCGTTACTGCAGCTTCACTCATTCCTTCTGAAAACCAGGAGCCACTCTTGTTGGTCGCAGAAGGCGACGTACCAGTGGTCACAGCGAAATCCTACTACGTCTTCGACCTCGAGACCGGTACGCCGGTAGTGAAGAAGGACGAAGACACAGTTCGACCCATTGCCTCGGTCACCAAGCTCATCGCGAGCACGGTCTTTTTCACTGACGCAGAAATGGGACAGTCAGTAACGATTACAGAGGGTGACGTGGCGACCGAAGGGGAGTCGGGACGACTTGTCGCTGGCGACACCTATGTAGCACGTGAGCTTCTGTTCCCGATGCTGCTCGAGTCTTCGAACGACGCCGCGGTAGCAGCGCAGCGCGTATACTCTGGTGACATGCTCCTTGCCATGCATGCACTTGCGAACCGGGCCGACGCGACCGACGCTTCGTTTGCTGACACTTCCGGTCTTTCGTCACAGAACGTCGCGTCGGCCCGGTCGCTCGCGAAACTCCTCACACTCATCGCGGGCGAGCAGCCGCACCTCTTTGATATCACCAGACTCACTCAGTACGTACACACCAACACTACCTGGATAAACAACAACCCACTCGCTGGTCTCTCTGGCTATCGAGGAGGAAAGCATGGCTTCACCAACGAAGCGGGCCGCACCGCCGTTGCTGTATTCATCGATCTCACCTCTACCGGTGAGCCGCGACAGTTTGGCTATGTACTCCTTGGTAGCGATGACCTCAGGGCCGATGTTGAAGCGCTTCGTGCCTTTGTCACTACAAATACCCGCCTAGAATAAGCATTTATTTAGGGCCACAGGTCGTCTGTTATACTACTCTGGCTATGACCCACGCCACTGCCCTCTATCGTACATATCGACCTTCAAGTTTTGCTGAAGTGCGCGATCAAGATCATATAGTTTCTGTTCTCCAAGGCGCTATCAAAAAGGGTGAACTGCCGCATGCCATCCTTTTTTCTGGCACCCGAGGTACCGGTAAAACCACCATGGCGCGCATTTTCGCTCGCGCTATCGGTACTACCGATGTCGATATCTACGAAATAGACGCAGCCTCCAACCGCGGTATCGATGATATCCGCGAGCTCAAAGAAGCCGTCTTCACGCTGCCGTACGAGAGTCGCCATAAGGTGTACATCATCGATGAGGTGCACATGCTCACGAAGGAAGCGTTCAATGCGCTCCTTAAGACGCTCGAAGAACCACCTGCGCATGTCATATTCATTCTCGCGACGACCGAAGAGGAGAAGCTTCTCGATACTATCCTTTCACGCTGCCAAGTATTTCGTTTTCGCAGTCCTTCGCGTGAGGTTCTCAAGGCTACGGTGACCGATGTCGCGAAGGCAGAAGGTTTCAAACTGAAGCCTGAGGCGGCCGACCTTATTGCTATCGCAGCAGACGGTTCATTCCGTGATGCGCTTGGCGTACTGCAAAAGGTGATGCTCGCTTCCGGCGATACTATTGGTGGCGCCGACGAAGTCGCTGCTATCATCGGTGCACCAAAACACGCTCTTTTAAGTGAGCTTGTGGCAGCGCTCGGTGCTCGGGACATCGAATCAGCGCTTGCTTCAGTCTCGAAGGCGAGCGAAGAGCATGTCGATATGAAACTCTTCATCCGTCTTCTGCTCGAGCGAGTGCGGGCTGTGATTCTGCTCCGCTTCCGAGCGAGTGCTCGCGAGACCATCCTGGCTCCATTTCCAGAGAGTGATCATGAATTGATCGCTAAACTCGCAGCAGAGAAGGGGTCGCTCATTGATTCAAAACTTCTCCTCAGGCTCATCGCCGCAGCACAGGACACAGGTCGCACGGCCATTCCCGAGCTGCCTTTAGAGATAGCTCTGGTAGACGTAATGCAAGAAACGAAATAATGAAAAAGATCTATTTCGTTAGGCACGGCCAGACGGTCGCCAATGCTGCAGGTTTGGTGCAAGACGCTCACGATCCACTCAATGATGCAGGTAGAGCACAGGCGATAGTGCTCGCAGAACGTGCAGCAAAGATCTCGTTCTCAGAACTGATCGTGAGCGACTACGAGCGTACAAGAGAGACGGTCGAACCACTTTTGTCACTCACTGAGTGTGTACCTGAGTACTCGCCGTTGTTTCGGGAGGTGCGACGCCCGAGTGAATTCTTCGGCCAGAGCAACGATACCGAAGGATACAGGTCATTTTTGAGTGCGTGGTCAGAGCACCTCGAAGATGCCAACTGGCACCATTCTGACGAGGAGAATTTTCATGATCTCACAGAGAGGGCCGCGGCTGCGACCGAACGTCTTCTCAGTACCGAAAGTGACATACTCGTCATTTCGCACGGTATGTTCATTCGCTTTTTGGTACAGAAGCTCGTGTTTGGCGAGCACTTCACGCCATCGCTCTGGAGGCGAGCCCAGTACCGCTTATCAACCTCTAATACAGGTATTACAGTGGTACGATATGACGGTGATTGGAGTCTCTTGACCTGGAACGATCACGCGCACTTCGCAGAATAATTTTTGTATAACAACATGGATGTGTACTTTATACGTCACGGGGAAACGGAGGGGAACCGCAAGCATCGACATCAATTTCCCGACACCCCGCTCAACGAGCTCGGTCACAAGCAGGCAACGATAGTAGCGGCGCTAGCTCCTTCGTACGCACCGACGCACCTCATCAGCAGTACCTTAAAGCGGGCAGAGGAAACAACTGCCAAGATAGCTGCGACAACCCACCTTGAACCCATCAAGAGTGACATTTTCATTGAGATACAACGGCCGTCGCACATCCACGGCCTTCACTATGCCGACCCGCGATCTTTGTGGTACCTGGTGCGCTGGTTTCTCTCCGGCTACGCGACCTTCAATGACGCTGAGCGAGGTGAGTCTTATTGCGCACTCATTGCTCGCATTGAGCAAGCAAAGCGCTTTCTGGAACTGTATCCGAAAGACGCACGTCTCATCTTGGTATCGCATTCAGTGTTCATAAACTTCTTTGTGGCGCACATCTGCAGTGACAAACCCATCTCTTTCTTTGGTGCTTTCTTGCGCTTCGCTAAGATCATCAACCTCGATAATTCCTCTATCTCACACGTCCGCTACAATCCTGACGCTGCACCGAATACCTGCGCGTGGGAGCTGGTGTCATTCGACAATGACGACCATGTCGTCAGCTAAATAAAAGCAAAAGGGCGATCTAGTTGCCCTTTTGCATGTAGCTGGCCGTCTCGGGCTAGAACCCTACACGGCCAAGACCTGCTTGATGGTTTTGCTTTATTTTCAGAATCAACTTCTAAGCGTCTCGTGCGCTAGAAAAAAGTTACAAAAGTGACACATTTCTCAACGTGCTAAAAAAGTTACATAGTTGTGTAACACTAGTAAGATTCTTTAATCATTTTAGATAATTCAACGAGTTTGTCCCGATCTGCCATCGGTCCACCAGCAGAAGAAATCCAGCCTTCATACGTATCGAACCAGTGCTCTACATCAGATAGATATTGCTTCCATTCTCCTTGTTTCATGTGCTCAGTACCATGCATCGGCACGAGTTTGATGTGGGCATGATCAATACCAGTTCCTTCCATGATTAGACCAACCCGTCCAACATCTTCATAGAAGTTTTCAAGAATTGCAGCTACTTTTTTGGCAGCGAGAATGAATGCTTGCAAATCAGCATCGAGTATTTTGAGAATATCGCTACCATGATGTTGTTTTGGTACAACAAGACTGAATCCAGGAGTATTCGGATCAATTGAAAGAAATGCAATATGTTGCTCATCTTGCCAAAAAATTGCGTCTGGATCATTTTTATCAATGATGTCACAGAAAACACATTTGTTATCTTCAGTTGTTGGATTGTATCTACCCATATCTAGTTATTTACAATGATTACATTTTCATCTTCTGATGGCTCTTCAAACATATCAATTGTCTGCTGAACCAGTTCTTTACTTATCATCGAACGAGTTGGGTCTTTTTGATTTTCTTCCCATCGTTGCCATACGATCTCAACTGAAGTTTTTATAAATACCACTTTCGCTTCTGTTCCTGCAGAATCAGCGACTTCTCGCAACCTGTCTCTACTTGCTAAAGTCTGATTAGTTGAGTCATATAACACATTCTTTCCATCTGTAAGTGCCTGTTTTATCTGCTCATATGATTCATTAAAAATCTGTTCCCATGTTTGAATATCTGGCAATTTGTTTGAATTCCAATCAAATCCGTAAGCATGAAAAATATCATCGATGCTTACGAAAGCAGCATCAGTTTTTTCTAGTAGCTGCTTAGCCATGTATGACTTACCCGCATACGGAAAGCCACACAATATAAAAAGTGTCTTTTGTGAATTTTGTAGTAGTGAAATGAGATTTTGTAGATCAGCCATAGGTTAATTATATAGAAAAATGGCCCGGGAATCACTTTCGTGGGGTAATGGGGACAGGGACAATATTATCTCAATTTGTGTGATCTAGTGTTTCGGTCTGCCCGGACCGCGTAGTGTATGTCCAAGATCGAACTGGTCGACCATGCTGTCGGTCCAGTCAACTGTACCATACGGTTTCCCTTTGTTCGCAGCATGGCGAAGCTCGGTAAGCGTATCCTCCTGGAGTAAATCATTCACGGAAGCAAGGTAGTTATGTGGTAGCTCTACAGGGAGCGGAGCAAGAAGTTTCTTAGCTTGAACACTCCCATGTTCACGTCGGTACAGTGACGACCAGCGCCAATCCTCTGCTCGTGGGACGAGTTTGGCACGTAGCGGATTCTGCTCGACGTACCGGATCAGTGTTTGGCAGTACTGGTTCGATTCAGTTGGAAATGATTTGTACCGATCCTGGTACAGGTGACCGTACCCGATAGATTTCGTTTTAGTGCGGTACTGCCTGACATGTGTACTGGTGAGCCAGCGCATGAACTCGCTCAGTACGGTGTCGTTGTGTGGGTACAGTACCAAGTGCCAGTGGTTCGGCATTACGCAGTATGAGAGTATGCGCATGTCGGTGAGGTCTCTGGCTTCGGTGAGGAGTGTTTCGAAGTGCTGGTAGTCAGCGTCGGAATGGAAGATACGAGCACGGCTGTTAGCACGATTGAGTACGTGATAGATCGTGTTGGCAACAGCAACGCGAGACTGTCTGGGCATGCGGAGATTATGTCACGACTTTTGAGATTTTATTGTCCCTGTCCCCATTAACCCCGTCTCGTGCTAGCACGAGACGGGTACACCTTACGATAGAGTTTATGCGACTGTAAATGGCCTGACTTGCTGTCAACGTTTGCTTAAATACAGAAAAAATTTGAGCCCACCCGCATGCGGATGAGCTCTTGGCGCTAGATGTTGCTGCCAGGTGGACTCTGTCCCGGCGGCAGGGTGTTACCCGTTTTTTTGAAGTACTCGAACCTCTCACGCAGGAGTCTGTCACCCGGTTTCTCTGGAAACCCCAGAGATTCCCAGAGCTTGCGATCGTAGTCAGGGTCTGCTGCGCGTCCTTTTCGCATTTCCTCCCTGACTATCTCAGAGATGGTCTGTTTTCTCGGCGGCTGATCTGTGGCGCTCATTTCGTGTCGTACTCCTGTTGTTCTCGAAGAGCTGCTGCGGAAACTATACGCCGGTACTGTTGGTCTGTACAGGTAGTGACTCGAAGTAATCCGCTGCATCGGTGACAGTGACGTCGGCGAGGTCGATGATTGACTGGTCGATGACGTTGACCTGCACGTGGTCTTTTTCGTTGAAGTTCATACCATCAATGAGCTGCTCACCCTCGCGAATGGCCGCCACGATGCTCTGCGCGCGTGGATATTTTGCAACAAGCTCGTTGAAGAACAGGCAGTCACGCGTCCGATGTGGTCCGTCGATTTGTGGCGCTACGCTCCTTCTCGATGTGCCATCTGCAGCAGTGACGTTCACGTAGCCGTAGTTTGACAACGCCCGCGCTTGATCCTCGATGGTACGCGTTTTAGCAACGAAGGTCTGGTAGAACTGCCGCACTCTATCCACCCACTGCTGGTCGAGCAGATTGATGGTGGTTTCGACGAAAAACCTGAGACGCACTTCGACCACTGCAAAGTGCGAACGCTGTCCGTCAGGGATCGGTACATAGTCGGCAACCCCCGGATCTATGAGATTCGGCAGCCATGGTCTTCGGCGGCGTTGAAAGGCGTATATCTCGCGACCCCAGGTCGCTGCTCGGTGTGGCGCCATCAGCCAGAAGTACACGCCGTGCCCAAGCCACTCGCCATCGCTCGTGCTCTGTATGAACGGCTCGATGGCGTGCTCGGCTATGAGGCGTTGTATCTCTCGCGCTCGCGACCACGTCGTGCCGTGATGAGCAACTGCGATTGAGGGTCGCTTTGTGAACGCCTCACTGTTGAACAGCCTGATCAACGCAAGACGTTTTTCTAGGGTTTCCAATTCTCTGATCAGCATTTCCCGCATCAATATCTGCTGCTTGAAGTACGGATCTAGGCTTTCAGCTTGGACTCGCAGTACCTGCGCTATTTCTGTTATCACTTTTAGTTCCACATCGAGGGAACAGGCCTGCATGTCGATTTGCGGTCGTGACCTCTCTACAGCCATTGTGACACCTCATGTCATAGATCTGCTATAGATAAAATACAATGAATTTATGAAATGTAAATAGTTGAGTGTCTTAAAATAGGACGCTCTTCGAGCTAGCACGAGACTCGTACATTACGACGCATCTCGTGCTAGCTGTCAATAGCTGCCGGTCAGGGACTCGTCCCGCTTTTTCTAATTCGCTCCGCTCATAAGAACGCTGGACGCGGCTCGCTCGTAAACATCGCTCCGCCGTTCGAGTCCTGACGAAAGCTCCGCTTTCTACCGGCAGCAAATAAAAACGCCCTAGCGGGCGAATTTCATTTGCTGCCGGTCAGGGACTCGAACCCCAATAGACGGTACCAGAAACCGTAGTCCTACCATTAGACGAACCGGCAATAATTCTAACTTGCTTAGATAAGACGAATGGGAGGACGTAGTCCTACTGTCGAGCGAGCGAGGTCGCGGGAGAGCTTGCTCTCACATGACCGAGCGAGTGCTGACAGAAAGGGTGTTTGCGAACTGGTGAGCAAATACCCTTACCATTAGACGAACCGGCAAGGGTTCTTTTATATCACACTCCTTTTCCAATTTAAACCCATTTATACTTTCAGCTGACGTAAAGCTTCAGACAATATTATTTCTTCAATAAGTTTGATTTGTTAGTATTTTGCTGGTTTTGTACATTCCAATTCTATATCATTAGTTATATGCAAATGCTTTCAGCTGAAGATAAAAGTTATTTTTCTGGTGTACGTTGGTTTGAGCGTAAAGAGGTTAGGGATGAACAAAATTTGACTCAGGAAGATCTAAAGTACGTAAGAGGATGGAGTATCTCATCTCTGGGTTATGGAAATATCATTTACATAGTCACTCGCAGAATGCCAGACATTCTTATTGTTAGCCTTATTACCGGTATTTATTTCGAAGTCTCTGAACGATTGTTTGGAGAAGAACCGGAGAATGTGGCGATTGTCTTTTTGAATCTTGGAATGATAATTGTCGCTTTGTATATCTTTATATTTACTCTAAGGCACGGTCGAAGGTTGTCTTGGAATCGGGGGCGTTATATTTACTCCTGGAACAATTTTGTGCATCCTACACTTAAGCAATTTGATTCTGTAGATGAGTTAAGGAAATCTGAACGAAGATTCAATAAATACAGCGCAATTCCATCATTGAT
>CAYTYF010000022.1:14212-15845 GCA_964442205.1 uncultured Candidatus Saccharibacteria bacterium
CATTGATCATAAGTGCCTGTGCTTTTGCTATCGCAGCTTTTCTACTAATTGCAGGGTGATCAGTAAAATCCTTGTCTAGATTTGATTTGGAAACACTATGATGAAATCGTATGCATCCTTCGCTCTGTGGAAGAAGGATCAGTCAGCTAAGAATCAGAAATTGATTAGTGCTCTTGAGCGGGTGGTGAAGGATGTGGCACCGCAGCTAAGTAAGACCGTTAAGTGGGGTCAAGGGTGTTTTGTCGATGGAACTAAACCGAAGGCATACCTTCACGGCGCCGTTGACCATGTCCAGCTCGGTTTTTATAACGGTGCTTCGCTCAAGGATCCAAAGCATGTACTCAACGGAAAAGGGAAGTACGTACGGCATATCAAAGTGAGTACACTAAAAGACATCGACCAAAAGGCTTTTTCTGCGCTCTTGTTGCAGGTCACAAAGTAAGTGCTATTTTTGCTATACTAGGGGCACTACGAGCTTAACTATCTGAACGAACATGTACTCGCTGTATACGCTCAATCTTGTGCTAGCCATCGGTGGTCTCAGTTTGCTTGCTGTCACTATCGGTCTTTTTGTTGACTACTTCTGTTACCGAAGCAAGTACTTTTTGCGCTGGGGCAAGCAGTTCGTGTGGGAAGCGATACTGCTCACTACCATTGGCAGTGTTGTGCTTTCACTCGTGTACTCTGAGTACTACGGCTTCGTACCATGTTCTCTCTGCTGGCTGCAGCGTATCGCCCTTTTTCCGCAAGTACTGATGGCCGGCGTTGCGTTCCGAATGAAAGAGAACGTGCATTTTCCACTCTACGGTATCGCGCTTTCTCTCTTTGGCCTGGGTGTTGCGGTGTACCACTACGTGTACCAGATGTTTCCTAAAGAAGCGGTTGGAGGCGTGATGCCGTGCCTAGCTGACGGTAGCGCTGATTGCGCAACCAAGGTGATAGACCAATTCGGCTTCGTGACCTTTCCTTTCCTAACCGCAGTTGCTTTTGCGTTTTTGATCGCTCTCTACCTGAACCTCCGACGTTCAAGCAACTGATCCTGTGTACGTCGCAACCTTTTTCGAGAGGCGGTAGTTTGAGTGAGTGTAACCAGCACACACTATGCGAAAAGAAAGACTCATATATGTGGCGATAGGAACCGGGCTCATCTTACTCATTCCGCTCGTAGGGATGCAGCTGAGCGATGGATGGGACTGGGGCTTTTTCGACTTCGTATTCGCTGCTGTACTGCTCTTCGGTACTGGTCTTGCGTATGAGTTCATTGCGAGCAAGGGGATCAGTGCCGCGTACCGCGCTGCGGCTGGTATCGGCTGCGTGGCCATGATCTTGCTCATATGGATCAATGGGGCAGTCGGTATCATTGGTGATAGTGACGTGAATCTGTTGTACGCGATCATTCCTGCTTTGCTTTTCTTTGGAAGCATTATCACTCGCTTGAAGGCGGAAGGGATGTCACTCGTCTTGTTTGCAGCGGCAGGAGTCCAGATGCTCATACCACTTTTCGCCTTCCTATATTTCCAACCCCCATTCGACCCAGGCGTCATTCAAGTATTTTTGCTCAACGGTGCATTTGCGACACTCTTTGCTCTCTCCGGAATGCTGTTTTTGCGCGCGAGTGAAGCACAACAGGGGC
>CAYTYF010000023.1:0-12448 GCA_964442205.1 uncultured Candidatus Saccharibacteria bacterium
AGTAGGTAAATGGCTCATCAGAAACAAAAGGGATCGATTCTGATGTTTCATTCATCAGAATATTCTTAATCACGGTTTGAACTGAAGAACTTTCTGTGAGATTTGCGTGCTCAATTGTCTCACCTGCAGCATCGGAAGCAAGGAGATTTATGTATTTAATCTCTTTTTCACCCTCATACCCTGTCGCTGACAATGCAATAACTGTATGATCTCCATATTGAGAAAGTTTAGGGAATGGTTTATACACGCGCAAATTCCTGCACTCTGGTCGGCTGCAGTTGAAGCCTTGGTAATGGAAGCCGCTAATAGTCTCCAATCCCACACCGACAATTTCTGTAATCTCTATATTCGCCGGGGCCACCCAGTTATCAAGCAACACCCGGTTTCCATGAAGTGCATCCGGCAGCAAGTTTGCGTTGGCAATACCAACATCATTAGTAAAACTTGCTACTGGCCTACCATCACCAGTAGCAAGCATAAACTGTTCTAATTCAGACAGGCTGTCTATGCTGCTAGCGTATGCATTTCTGAATATTGACGTCTCAGGAGAGTCATCAAAAGTAATAATTGGGTCACCATTTGTATTCAAATAGGTCGCACCTGGAAGCAGACCATATGCACCTGGAAAATTTACCAGAGCCCCCCTAGCTTCTCTATCTGTAAGGAGCAGTCCCCAGAATAGATTTTCCCTCGCACCGTGCAGTATAGTACCAACAGCAAGCGGAGTGCCGAGCTGCGGACTACCAACAAAGACTATTTTATCAATTCGTTCTGACAATTCGGGGTGTTCAATCAACAAAGCTTTCGCAAGCAAGCCACCATTTGAGTGAGCCACTATTGTTACCTTGCCAGAATAGGAGTCATCTGCAAGCGCTACGACTTGCTCTGCTAATTTCTTTTTTTCATTCTCGTACGAAGTGCCACTACTTACTATATCAAACACATCATATCGCCAATCGTACGCATAGAGTTCGTAGTCCACAATCTTACTTGTAGTCTTTAAGTCGTTCAAAAAGCTTATAAAGCTAGCGTATACCTCGAACCCATCCGGTGTTACGTCAATAACGTCTTTAGTATATACAGCCTGCTCACTAATCCCATTTGCTGTCATCGCAAGCTGATTCACATCATTGAGTGGGTTATTTGGTTCCCATAGTTTATCCTCTGTTCCAAATAGTCCAACCTTGTACAAGCGACTAGCTTTTATACCCGGCAAAAACAGCACACTCGAGTTGCAGTTCTCGGTGCAAAGGGTTTTTTGTTCGAAGACCACTGTGCCGTTTTCAGCGAATTCTAGTGGAATACCTCCGGCGGTGGCCATGCGACCACCAGCCGCTTCGAGCGTACCCGTCCACCCGGTTGCTTCTGTGTAGTAGACAGCAACACGTCCGCCGCCGCCCGGGCCTACAATGACCGCAGTTGAAGAAAAGTCTCCGCCATTTGCTCTCACTGTCCCTGCTCCGTTCAGTACGTCGGTTTCAATCAGTACGCTGCCGCCGCTGCTTGAACCGCCACCATCAGCACTCACGGTACCATTCAGGGTCAAAGCATCAGACACTTTGACACGCACTGCACCGCCACCTCTGAAGAGATTAGCGCCACTGCCGAGGTCGGTTGGTTCATCGGCTGAGCCGTAGACTGGTTTAGCGTTTAGGCCGTAGCCGCGACCGCCGTAGCTTGCACCAGTGGCACTATCTGCAGAATCAGGGGAACCTGGGCCAGAAGCGGCATCAAAGCCGGCCTGGTCTGCTGAGATGCGCGCACTTGGAGCTATTGTTAGCGTGTCTGTTGTTAGGCTCACAGATGACTGCGGAAGTGACACAAGTGCAGACTCATCACGCAGCTCGGCACTACCAACCCTCATCACTACCCCATCTTCAAGCAACACTCCTCCATTGTCGGTGGTTTCAAGCTCTTCGAGCGTGAGAATGCTGTCTTTTGCAAAACGCGCTCCTGCATTTGTTTTGACCAGAAGCTTGCCTATAGTGAATGTCTGTCCCGGCTCGCTGGTGACCGAACTATTTTCAATTACAACAGTGTCGTAGGTATGTGGTGCGTCATTAGCTTGAAAGCGCCAAGCATGACCAGTGGTGAGCGTGTTGCTATCGGTATCAAAAAATCCAACTGTACCGCTCTCAGCGTACTGTGCCGGGCCGCCGAAAGATTGCTGTCGGCCACCTTCTACAATGGCGCTGCCGGTGAAATGGTTTTCATTCGAGTGAATAGCGATGCGTCCGCCGCCACCTGGAGCAATAGTGACCGAGGTGATAGCGAAGTCTCCGCCGTATGCTTCTAGGCTTCCTCCGCCAAGGAAAGTTCCAGCTCGCAGCAGAATACTTCCACCACTGCCGGTCTGACCTGCATTGGCAGTGATGGAACCTTGAACTTCAAGCGTTTCGGCCACTTGAAGCTCAATGGCGCCGCCGCCTCGGAAGCGATACGAAGCGCTTCCAAGGGTTGTTGGAAATTTAGCCGAACCGTACGTAGGCGCAGCATTTGGCCCCATACCTGCTCCACCATGACTGGCGCCTGTTCTGTCATCTTCTGTTGCTGGAGCCCCCGGCCCACGATTGGTGCTCGAGTATCCCTGCTCAGAAGCCGAAATAGATGCACCACTCTCAACAATTAAATTCTCAGCAATGATACGTACTCCCTTGAAAGCATCAGAGCTATCAGGGTTTCCTTGGAGCGTGAGCGTGGCTCCGCTCTTTACGATGAGTGTTCCGTATGTGTATTCACCAGCTGGAAGTGAAGTGTTTTCTGTAATCTCCGTTACATCTTGGGTCTCCAGTGTAAGTACTTCAACGAATGAGTCAGTTGGCTCATTGTCTATGGTCGAACTGGCAATTTCTGTAGTCGTTGCTTGTGCATACGAAAAAGCTGCTGGTACGAGCAGCAGGGCGAAGATCGCGAATGGATTATATTTCTTCATGAAGATAAAGATACTTTACAGCATATCTTTATTTTCAGCACCTTTTTCAGCGGGAAACCCTAGTTATGGGGTAATCTTATCGCAAGGCGAGACCTTGCGATATAGGTTGGTCGGAAGAAAATGTCAGCCATTCAAGAAGATTGGCCTTGGTTGACGCAACAGTCAAAAAATAAGCTGGAAATGGGTCAGGAGAAATGATCACTCGTTCCGGTCGAACAAAACCAAAATAATCCGGCAAACTTGAATACCGATAAGAGCCAGCATGATCTAGTGCCTTGCCAGCATCTTCTATCCCCCGCTCTTTCCAGTCCTTTTGAATAAGCTTTACAGGATTGAGGTGTATGTAGGCAAAAAGATATTTGAGATATTCATCTTTTCCGGCGTGCTGACTCTTGAATACCCCTTCAAACAACGTACCGGTTCGTTTATACCTCTTATTAAAATACATTGTGTACCCAGTCGACAATTTCTGCATGAACTTTGAAATACCATTATCGGCATGCTGCTGCAAAAGAATATGGAAATGGTTCGGCATCAGACAGTATGCGCCAATCGAGACAAGGGGTTTTGATCGTTCGACCTCGTAGCTACTCATACCATACTTTTTTGTGTCATTAACCCGAACAGGGAGATCGTTATTGGAGAGATACATCAATTCCAGAAATCGTTGATAATCACGACCATCCTGATAAATCACTCTTTTGTCCGTACCACGATTATAGACGTGATAGGTTTCATTAGGTGCCAACTCGACTCTGCGGTAAGCCATGGTATTAGGATTTTAGCACATCCCAAGGCGAGACCTTGCGATATCGCAAGGTCTCGCCTTGGGATGTTTAATTCTCTGGTACGACAAAAGCCCCGCCGGCGTATAGCCGGGGGGCTTTTGTTTGGTTTCTACAACCTTACTGAGTGTTAGACTCTGCAGGTCTACAGAACCAAGTTAGCTAAAATTAGCTACCCTGGATTGACTGTGGTGACGTGCGGAAGTCAGATGCTGGAAGTGGTGTGTAGAGTTCAGTGCTACTTGTGCCGTTTGGATTTGTAGTAAACCAAACTTCATCAAGTGAAACACGGAAGCTTCCGGTTGCATCTGGATCAACTGTCACAGTAAGAGTGAAGGTCTCAGTCTCGCCTTCGCGAACCGTGAAGACACCAGTGGTATCCTCGTCAGCTGTTGAAGTTACGCTTGCTGAGAGAACAGCAGTACCGCCACTTGCAGTGTAACCAATACCGTTTGAAGGGTTACCTGGAGTAGTAGTAGTTGCATTGTCCGTGATGTAGAAGTCGCCTTCTACAGCAGTTACTTCGAACTCAAGTACGAACTCACCAATTGTGTCGTTGGTACCGAGAGTGTCGACTTCTGAAGAGAAGCCGTCAACTGGGATAACGATGCCCTCGTCAACAAGCGTATGCTCGTCACCGACAGCTGTACCGTCGAACTGGCCATTGGCAAGATCTTCAGCACCTTCAGCCTCCCACTCATCAGTCTCAGTTGAGGTGATCGAAGCCTGGATAAGAGCGCCAGAGCCATAGCGAGCACCATCATCGGTGTCGTTAAAGTCGACGTTAATTTCCATCTGGATCTCCTCATCCTCGCCGACAACAACGTCACCGTCGATGTCAAAGAGGTACCAAACCGAAGTGGTTGCGTGAGCCTTCTCTGAGTAACCCTCAGAGATACCCGTTGCACCAGAAGGAGTGTCATCATCAGCAGAAGCACTGAAGTCATCTTCAGAACCAATCGCCTCAGCCTTGAACTCCTGACCATCAATTACAGCACGAACTTCGTCTACTACGTCTGTAGTAGTAGCGTTGGTGGTCTCAACGAGAACAACAACTCGATTAAGTTCGATATCATTGTCTGTTGCTTCGAGATCAGCTACCAAGATGGTTACATCATTGGTGTCTGAATCAGTGTCGACAACAATGTCTGTGCCGTCTGGGTTTGAAGAAGCGAGTGAAAGACCAAGCTCTTCATCAGTACCAGCGGTCTGAATCTCAAACGAAGCGGTGTCATCAGTTACTGGAGCACCATCTTCAGTTGAAGCTACGCCGTCAGCGTCGAAGAAGCGGAGTGCAGTTGCATCGAGGTCCCAGTCAGTCAACTCTTCTGAATCGAGGTTGTTCTGAACGGTTACAGCAACTGAAATCTCCATCTCCTCATCTTCACGAGCGACAAGACCAAGATCAGCAAAGCGAAGCTCGCCTGCATCCTCATCAAGGTACTCATCCTCGTCATCTGCAGCCATGCTTGCAACCTCCTCGCCGTCTACCCAGAGAGAAACCTCCTCAAAGGCATCCCATGGATCTGCACCAGATGCAGAAAGGGCAACATCGAGGCGGCTGATTTCAGCATCGCCATCAGCGAACTCTACAGTGATCTCACCAACTACAACATCTTCGTCACCTTCTTCGATGGTTGATTCACCATCTTCGAGTTCGAAGTTGTCGAGTGAAGCCTCACCCTGAAGTTCTGTATCCTCCTCTTCCTCCTCACCTTCATCATCACCCTCGTCGTCATCACCATCGTCAACCGATGCTGAAGCGCAGAGCATGTTGGCCTTAGCCATTGAAGCTGGACCGAAGTAACCGGTTGGGTTTACAAGGCCAGATGGTGAAAGGATATCCTCGCGGTACTTAACCTGGAACTTAGAGACAGCAGCTGCGGTCGCAGGACCGAAGTATGAGGTCTCCATGCCAGCTGAGCCAGCGCCGGTAGCAGCGACACGAGTGTCATCGCTACCATTGAGGAACTGCTGGAGCTTCATTACATCTGCACCAGTTGAACCTGATGAGAGTGAACGAGTCCAAGCAAATGGGCAGACGCCAGCAGCTACTGAGCCGCTGCCGCTCTGTCCGAGCTGTGACTGCAAGTCGTTGATCGTAGCCATCAAGGTTGCGATCTGTGCCTGCAACTCCTCAGCTGTCTGTGCCTGTGCAGGCGCAACAGCTGTGAGCATCATTGAGATTACTACAAAAGCTACGAAGAGCTTTGCAGTAACATTGTGTGCAAGTGTCATAATTATGTTTTGCGACTCTCTTTTGCAAAAGAGAGTCACGGGGTTGCCCCATTAGCGGGGCGGAATACTTAATAATATGAATTAATTCATATTCGTGATCCGACAGAAGCCGAACCACGCATATCACTAACTACATACGTCAGCACCCTGCGGTACCTATATATGTAGGTTAGCTGCGAGAATTAGGACCGAGTTTCGATCGTAAGCAACCATGTCGGGAGAAGGTCAGACAGTATTTCATAGATACGGTTTATAGCGCGCTGTATCAGCGCGATAGGTCATTGATTTTGTGGTCACGTTGTAACGTGACGTTGTCAATGAACTAATACCTCTGCTTTGCCGCTTGATCCAGCCGGCGCAATAGCGCCTTCAAAAAAAGCGTGCAAAGTGGCACCTACGTAGTATACCGTGTGCTGGAAAGTTTGTAAGCACTAATCCACAAAGGAAGCGCTACCTATCTTTGACACTCGATGCACTTCGTATGACCAGAAAGGATACTTGGGCTCAACCATAAAGTCAAACCAAATAGCCTTATTTCTGCCTGTATGTGAAGACGCTTTCCTAATATGCGTCTTACTGCTCAAAAGTGAATACGACACGGAAAGTGACGGGGTGCAAGGGAGCGTCAAGCAGCGTTTGCCCAAGGTCTCACCTCGGGAAGATCCCGAGGAAAGACCTTGGGCTCAGCAAGATTGGACCTCAGTGGTTGCATGTCTTTTTTGAAATTAAGTCCTTTTAAAAAGGACGTATGCGACAAATAAAATGCCGTGCCATAAGGCATGGCATTTTATTTAAAAGATTGAATATCTGGACCAACGTCGTTCTCCCTGCCGTTTGATGATATTGTCCTCTATCATTGACTGTAATTCGCGCTGAATTGTCTTTTGGCTCACGTCCGATATGATCTCGGAAATGTCTTTTATAGAAGCTTCGCCTTTGGCCTCGATGATGGTCTTGATACGCTCACGCCTATCGGCGCTCGAAGACACTACCCTTGCCTCCTCTCCGCCTGAAACTTCGCTTACACGGCGTTCGGCGCGAGGCAGTCGCGGAGTGCTGCGGGCCGGCAGTGGCTCAGCCATAAACGAACGTGATTCACTTTCAACAGGTTCATTTATCTGGAGATATCCGCGCAAACCACGCAGGACCAGCTCTATCTCTCCGACCACGGTGCGCAGCACATCGGGGGCGATGAGGTTGACCGCAGCCGCAACCCGGAAGCTCGATTCGAGCGCAATGAGTGCCTGAGCAAACTGCTCTAGGACCTCCCTGCCGGTAGCTCTTTTCACCTCCAAAGTGCGCAGGGCATGCTCATGGACGAGGTGTGCCTTACTAGCGATGTTGCTCACGTGCGTCTCTGTCTTTTTATCTGAGTCAACATTATTGAGGATATAAAAGACGACACTGACAATTTTCTCTGTCTTTTTAAAAATATACTTGTAGTAGTTCTCGTCTTGAACGAGCTTTCGAAAGTTTATATCAGTGATGGATATGTCCTTTGCATTCATAGTAGTGTCCTTAAGAGACTTTTTTGACGAGTCAGGGACAGGTGTATGTACTATACGCTTTTATGTCGGATAGACAATCTGACCAGGAGAAGGTTTTTGTGTTGTGTTTTTGTTCCATAGCGGGCCCTTCCGCAATCCTGAGGGCAAGACGCCAGCGTGACTGCTCCCCTGGAGGTCGCATTCACTGGGCGTTTGCATAAGGAAAACATTGTCGCAACTACGTTGCTCTGTGTTTTCCTAAAACGGCCTTTCCCTGTCACTCCGTTCCTCTTTAAGGCCGCACCTCTGGATTTTTGCTTCACATTCCTCCTCAAGGTCCCACCTCTGGATTGCTTGAGGCTGAGTCCTTGGGCCAGGTGCTGACCTCGAGTTTGCGTCAAGACACAGTGATCTGTATCCACAGAAGCCAAAACGATGCGTGGTATTATTGCCGGTATGAATGGAGGTCAACTCTGTATAGGAACCTGTCTCAAAATTAACCATGTTTTTTAGGATATTATTGAAGAATTCATTTCGCTACGCCGGCGGCCCGCAACAGGCTGCGAGACCTAGCGGCTCGGTCGCACTGAACACTGGTTCAGTTTGCCCTGCGCCGAGGCCTCTCGCACTGTTGCAGACCGCCTTTGTGTAGCGATTAATTTTGAAACAGATTCTGACATGGCTAAACGAACGAATGGAAAATCAAACGGAAGAAAGAAGGTGGCCGCTGCGCCGCGAGAACCCTTTTTTAGTGACCTCAGCCCGCACGCGAAGCAGTCTATCGCTGCGCTGGTGGTTGGCTCGCTCGGTATCTTCTTCCTCCTCTCCCTCCTCGAGTACGCGGGAATGGTCGGCACATGGACCAAAATAGGACTCGAGTACCTTTTTGGCGCTGGCAGCTACCTCGCCCCTATCGCCTGCGGTTTCTTCGTGTATGCCTTCCTCAACCCGCGCGAGGACAAGCATGTCTCCGGCTCAAAGCTCTTCGGTATCGCACTGCTCTTCCTTGCTCTCGTCGGCGGCTTTGAACTCTACGAACCAAATGCTGGAGGGTTGTTCGGACTCGGAGCTTCGTGGCCACTCGTGTTCCTCATGGGACCAATCGCGAGCGGAGTCTTCCTCGGTGCGTTCTTCTTAATAGGTATCTTCCTCACCTTCAATGTAGGTATCGGTATTCCTGGTTTCATGCGCTCGAAGCCGCTTCCAGAAGAGGATGAGTTCGATACGAGCGACATCGATAGCCTCGAGCTGCCGCCGGAGGCACTTGAGGAGCCTGGCAAACCTGCAGCAGGCGAGGCAGCCGATGATGAAGTCACTCCTAGCCAACCCAAGAAAACTCTTGGCGGTATCGTCGGGGGTTTGGTTGGTGGAGGCAGCAACAGGAATGCCGATGAATTCGTCGTGACCAACTTTGTCGGTTCATACGACCCGCCTCCCCTCACACTCCTTGGCAAGGACAAGGGCAAGCCGAAGACCGGCGACATAAAGGCGAACGCGAACACCATCAAGCGCGTGCTCAAGGAGTTCGGTATCGACGTCGAGATGGATAAGGTAGAGATAGGACCGACCGTCACGCAGTACGCACTCAAGCCGGCACAAGGCGTGAAGATCACCCGCATCTTGAACCTCCAGAAGGAGCTCGAGCTGAACCTGGCTTCAGGAACCATTCGTATCGAGGCACCGATCCCGGGCAAGTCGCTCGTCGGTATCGAGGTGCCAAACCTCGAGCGACAGTCTATCGGTCTGGCTACCCTGCTCGCCTCGCCTGAATACACTGATTCACCTCGACCGCTTCTCGTAGCACTCGGCAAGGACATTCCGGGCAAGGTGCAGTTCGCAAACGTAGCGCGTATGCCGCATGCGCTCATCGCCGGCACGACCGGTTCGGGCAAGTCGGTTGCTATCCACAACCTGATCGTCTCACTGCTCTTCCGCAATAGCCCAGAGCAGCTGCGCTTCCTCTTGGTCGACCCAAAGCTCGTCGAGCTCACTCTCTACGACGGCATTCCGCACCTCATGGTGCCGGTCATCACCGATGCCAAGCGAGCGCTCCGCGCCTTCAAGTGGGCGGTCAATGAAATGGAACGGCGGTACACCGTGCTCCAGCAGCGCAGCGTCCAGAACGTCGAGGCCTACCACGAGAAGATATACCAACCAGCTAAGAAGGTATGGGAAGCTGGCGGCTCAGACGATGCTGAAAAGGCAGAGCTTCCTGAAGGACTTCCCTACATAGTGATCGTCATCGACGAGCTCAACGACCTCATGCAGCAGTTCCCACGCGAGTTCGAGGCGCTCATTGTCCGCTTGGCGCAGAAGAGTCGCGCGGTCGGTATCCACCTTATCCTCGCTACCCAGCGTCCTTCGGTCGACGTGATCACCGGCACCATTAAGGCGAACATCCCTACCCGCATCGCTCTTCAAGTGCGCCAGCAGGTAGACTCGCGCACCATTCTCGACCAGGTCGGCGCTGAGCAGCTCATCGGCAAGGGCGACATGCTCTTTTCTTCAGCTGAGTCTGGCAAGCCGATGCGTTTGCAGAGCGCTTTCGTCTCTGAAGAAGAGATCAAGAACGTGGTCAACTACCTCAAGAAGCAGGTGGATGCCTACGAGCTCGACCACATCGACCTCGACAGCAACTCACCTACCGAGGGCGGTATCTTTGCTGGCGATATCTCTAGCGGCGATGATGCTGATGATGAACTCTTCCAGGACGCCAAAGCGGTCGTAATGGAGGCTGGAAAGGCTTCAACCTCCCTCTTGCAGCGCCGTCTGCGCATCGGCTACGGCCGAGCGGCCAGGATCATGGACATTCTCGAGGAACATGGGGTGATCGGTCCAGCAGACGGCTCAAAACCACGTGAAGTGCTTGTCGGACGCGGCGGAATGGATGATACCAGTGAGGATGTTGCACAAGAGGATGAAGACGGCGATAATCGATATATATGAGGTCACTCGAAACCGCGAGCTTCTTTGCTAACTCATTCCTCACCGGATATTCAGGCATGCCTCGACTGGTTCTTGTGCGGGTACTTAATGATGGTAGGTCAATTCGCTTGTAACGATGTCACCGCTCACTTCCAGTCAAAGCCGCTTTACGCTCCGCAATGTCATCTCCGGACTATTGGTCCTTCTGTTTCTATTCGGTTTCATCGCTTATGCAGGATACCAAGCTCGCTTCCTTATTGAAGGACCGCTCGTGAGCATTTCCCTGCCTAATGACGGAGTTTCCAACGAACGAGTGGTAACGCTCGAGGGAGATGCAGCCAATATCGCACGCATGTCGCTCAATGGCCGAGCCATCTACACTGATGAGAGCGGCCACTTCAAGGAAGAGATCGTGCTCGAGAATGGCTACACTACCGCCACTATCCGCGCCGAGGACCGCTACGGCCGCACCGTCTCGGTAGACCGGGGATTCGTATACACTCCTCCGGGTGAAGATGAGGTCGCCCAAGGAGAATCCGAAAACCAAGCTATCCATTACTGATATAACGAACAAAACAATGCCTGCAAAGAAATCCACGAAGAAGACAGAGGTGGCCAGTGACCCTAATGCGCCGAAGGGCGTTACAGATATTGCTGAAACGCTACGCAGTATCAAGACCAAATTCGGCGATGATGCCATCATGACCTTGGGCGAGACGAAGAAGGTGGACATTGACTCCATCCCTTCCGGATCCATCGGTCTCGATGACGCACTAGGCATCGGCGGCTACCCGCGCGGCCGTATTCTCGAGATCTTTGGTCCTGAGTCATCGGGCAAGACCACCCTTTCCCTTCACGCCATCGCTGAAGCTCAAAAGATAGGCGGTATTTGTGCATTCATCGACGCTGAGCACGCGATGGACCCAGAGTACGCCGCCAAGCTCGGCGTGAAGCTCGACGAACTCCTCATCTCTCAACCAAACAACGGCGAACAGGCACTCGAGATAGTCGAGTCGCTCGTTCGCTCGGGCAAGATAGATATCATCGTCATCGACTCGGTAGCTGCCCTTACGCCCCGCGATGAGATCGAAGGTGAGATGGGTGCACACCACGTGGGCAAGCAGGCGCGGCTCATGAGCCAGGCGCTCCGCAAGCTCACTGGCATAGTCGCTAAAAGCAAGACGGTGGTCATTTTCATCAACCAGATTCGCATGCAGGTGGGCGTTATGTTCGGAAACCCAGAAACCACCCCAGGCGGCAAGGCGCTCAAGTTCTACACCTCAGTACGTCTCGATATCCGCCGCATCGCCCAGATCAAGAAGGGTGAGGAGGTTGTGGGTGGTCGTCACCGGGTGAAGGTCGTGAAGAACAAGGTAGCTGCTCCCTTCCGCTCGACCGAGTTCGACCTTATCTACGGAGAGGGTATCTCTACCCAGGGTGAACTCTTGGCACTCGGCGAAAAGTACAAGTTCGTAAGTAAATCGGGCGCTTCATACAGCTACCTCCCTCCTGGCGGTGACAGCTCAGCTGAAGTGAAGCTCGGCCGCGGCTACGATGCTGCACGTACATTCCTGAAGGATAATCCGAAAGTGCAGGCTGATCTGTTGAAACATATTCGCAAAGCTCTTAAGGACGAAGCTGCTGGATAAGCCAGAGTACGCCCAAAACCATTCGATACTGCGTTCTGCTTCGCTCAACAGTGCTCATCGTACGTTCAAGTACGCCTCGCACTCTTTCGCTAGCACGCCTTGTCTCGAATTATTTCTCGAATTATTTATGAACGCACTCCAGTTGCATTGATTTTTGGTTATCCGGTCTTGAAGTACATAAAAGTGGCGGCACTTTCCTTTTCTTAATATATAAAAACGAAGGGCGACAATTATGTCGCCCAGAAAGATTTTTCAGCTGGTGCCAAACTTCCGTTCCAACAAAGTACGGATGGCAGCCATATCGCCCTTGAGACCAGCGATGTCGGCTTTGACTTCGGTCATGTCAGACTTGAGACCGACGATGTCGGCTTTCACCTCAGCCATATCGCCCTTGAGACCAGCGATGTCGGCTTTGACTTCGGTCATGTCAGA
>CAYTYF010000023.1:12548-15128 GCA_964442205.1 uncultured Candidatus Saccharibacteria bacterium
CTTGAGACCGACGATGTCTCTCTCGATACCTGTGAAGCGCTGATCTGCATGGACCGCAAAGCGCTCCATCATTGCCCGCAAGGACAGTATGTGCATCTCTAGTGCTGAAACAGGAGGAGTAAAGACGCGTAACTCCATCCTAAAATTGGAAAATTCCTTGTCGTGGCCAATCACCATAGCCTCAACAAGTGCCAACCGCCTGTCGAATTCAACATGCCGTTCATCTTGAGCCATGGGCTATTCCTCCACATGTAACTATCCAAACCAACTGTGCCACAAGAAATAGCAAAACACAATGAAGCGGCGACACCTTCTACCCCCCCAGGGGCATACAGGTGCCGCCTTTTTTCTTTATCCAAACCCATCCCTACGCAGCCTGCCACCGAGGAGTGCGACTCGCCTTAAGGGTGATACCGAAGGAGAACATGATGAACATCATGATGCCGATGAGCGCGAGCACAAAAGCTTCGGTTCCGGAAAAAGCATTGATGACGTAGTTAGGAATGTACCCGACCGGTGTCGCGGCAATGTTGTGAAGGATGTCGCGCACGGAGATGGAACGAGCAAGGAGCGCACTCGAGAACGCCAGAGCGAGGCCGTGAAGAAATGCGGCGTGAAGCACGATGGAAAGCGCGTACGCGTAGTACACTCTGCGCATCATCTCTCGTTTCATCTGTTGTAGGCTTTTTTCTTGCATACGACACTTAATACTCTAGTTTCGCTACTAAGGTTACAACACCACATCCACCTCCCCACTCCTACTCTCCTTGCGGAAAGCGGCTTTGGCCCTATGAATGCGCGCCTTGATGGTACCGACATTCTCCCCAGTTGTCTTTGCTATGTCTTCGTGCGAGTAGCGCTCGAGGTAATGGAGACGAAGCACGGTCACAAAGTGTCCAGGCAAACGAACGAGAACGCGCTCGATGGCGTCCCGACGCTCATCGACCACATGCTCACGCTCCTCGACCGCCATGAACTCAAGGAACTCTGGGTCAGTTGTCACAACCCTTGCCCCCTCGCGCACGAGCTTCTGGTAGCGGGTAAAGGCGGTATTCATGAGTATTTTGTATGCCCATGAAGAGAATGAGGCGCCTTCCTGAGGGACGAAAGTGTGTGCTTTGAGATAGAGCTTAGTGAATGTGTCCTGAACGACCTCCTCGGCGTCTCTTGGATCGTGCAAAATGCTCTTGGCCTTACGCAAAAAGGCTGATTGGTACCGATCGATAAGCACGCCAAACAGCCATGGCTGGCTCTGTGAGCGCAGCAAAAGCTCCTGATCACTCATATCTCGCGCGCTGTCCCCTGGTGATAGTCCGAGCATGTACCTATGATACTACGCTATTTATTTTGAAGCAGCTTCATGCTACCATTCTGGCCTGTTACAAACACTTACCCTTAATTAATGAACGTATGGCTGTCTTAGCGTATAACGAGATCACCCCGAAGAAAGTTATCATCTTCAATGATGAACCGTGTGTTGTCTTAACGTACCACGTATTCCGCAAGCAGCAGCGCAAGCCGGTAAATATCACTAAACTGAAAGGTCTCAAGAGTGGCCGTGCCTACGAACAGACCTTCCATGTAAGTGAAACAGCTGAAGAAGCTGATCTCGAGACGCGCAACATCACCTTCATCTACCGCAAGCCTGGCGAGTACTGGTTCCATACGACCGGCAAGCCAGCAGAGCGCTTCTCTCTTTCAGAAGAGTTCATTGGTGAACAGGGTAAGTTCCTCAAGGAGCGCAGCGAGCTCAGCGCCATGGTCTATGACGACGAGGTGATCGGCGTGAAGATACCTATCAAGATCGAGCTCAAGGTCACTGAAGCAATGGAGGCGGTCAAAGGAAACACTTCTTCAGGCGCTCAGAAGGAAGTAACACTCGAGACCGGAGCCAAGCTCATGGTACCGATGTTCATCGGTGAAGGCGACCTCATCTCCATCAATACTGAAACGGCTTCATACTCGGAGCGTATCGAGAAGGCCTAGCGTTTCTCATAAAAATTAAAAAGGACCGATGAAATTCATCGGTCCTTTTCCGAGCAGCGAGGTTGCCGCTCGGGAAGGTACTCTTCAGTGCAGGCGAAGTTGTTCGACCGGTCCCTCGATGTGGAAATGGGGTCGACGACCCTCTGTCCGGTCCAGCTCATCGTGCATCCGCGAGATCTCCGGATCGTCCGTCCAGACCGTGCCATAGGTGAGACGACCGAACGGTCCGAGGCGAGTGCCGAGGTGCGTTCGCGCCACACCGAGGTAGGCGTCGAGGACCTTGCCGACGAGAGGATAGAGGAAGTAGCAGCCCAAGACGAGGCCGGTCAGCCACGGAAAGTGCTGGGCTCCGAAGAACACCAGCACGAATGGGAAAGTGGCTCTCAGGGTATCTACCAGATCCGATTCACACATCTCCAAAAAGATGGAGGTGTGCTTAGAGATCGAGGCGAAGACGCTCAGCGCCTGTCCCCTTACGTACCAGTAGGCAACCATCACGTACTCCTTTGCCAAAGATCAGATTGATTATATTATAGCACATTTATAGGAAAAATCAATGTTTTAGTTGTTTTACCTTTATTTATAAGCATATAA
>CAYTYF010000024.1:0-14739 GCA_964442205.1 uncultured Candidatus Saccharibacteria bacterium
TTTACCGTTGACCTCGATGAGGTAGTGGTCTGAGCCGAATTTCTCCTTGGAGTAGCCGAGAATGGAAACCCCAGGATGGAGCACGAACTCTTCCCCGTCCTTTACCTCAACAGTCTGTGTCTTCGGGAATATGCCTTTCACTGGGTCGATGGCCTTCGTCGAGTGCGCATCGTTGATGATGAATGTGTTACCAAGACAAATATCGTACGTCGCTGGCTGGAGACGTTTTTCAGAGAACGGTTCCAGTGTGATGGAACCCGCTTTCACTTCGCGAAGAATGTCTTTATCGGAAAGAAACATAGATCAGAGTTGCATGGCTAATTTCTCAAGGTATCCATCGTGGTACGGTACCGCATCGATACCGACCGAATGAGCTGCAGCTATATTCGCTTCGTCGTTGTCGACGTAGGTCACCTCACCAGGCAAAGCGACCATTTCTATGAGCACTTTTTCGAAGAACTCTGGTTTCAGTTTGCGATGGCCGATGACATACGAGAAGAAGTAGCCGTCGAGGAGCGAATACGCAGCGAGCTCTTTGCGAATGTACGCCGCCCGATACTCCTCCTGGTTGGCTGCGAGGTAGCACTTGATACCAGCTTTCCGAATGGCCATGATGCTCGGCTGCAGCTCAAGGTTCACATTCACATCGGAGCTGAACCAGTGCTCTAAAAGATGATCGACGCTTCCCACCCACTTCCACGCTTCGAGATATTTGGTTATCTCATTGCGCAGATCGGCCTTCCCTTCCTGACAGAGGCGGAATTCGTTCTTGAAAAATGCCGTGACCGTTTCTTCGGGAATGTTCTGTTCGCGCGCAAAGCGAGCACTGAAATACTCGACCTCTTTGAGAAGCACGCCATCTGCATCGATGAGTAGGAATTTCATAATTAAAGATTATTACATCACAGTGAACGTGTTATCGGTCCCGTAGTAGCGCTCCCAGTTGTTGTTGTAGTAATCGAACATGCGTGCGAGCCTGTCTTGCGGCAATTCGCGGACGCCAAGCTCAGCCATGAGCGCTTCGATCTCCTGGCGTACCTCTTTGATACCATCTTCGTCTTCAGTGACCTTCTCAAACTCAGCCAAGTAGCCGTAGCCGGCATTCTTGTCGATGCAGACGTTGGCACCTTTGTATGCGTACTCCTCGCGTTCGCGCGACCACTTGGCTTGGTAGCGGTAACCGTTCTGGAGCAAGAGTTCGTCGAGCTCATTAAGCGAAAGCGCGACGGGTTCTTCGAACTCGAGGCGGGAGACGGTATTCGCGCTCGTACCTTCATCGACCGACGCCTTGATGACGAGGAGCACCTCGTCGTCCTTTTGCCTCGTGCGCACGGAAAAATCTTTTCCTTTTTCGACGATGCGCTTGAACTTATCGTGTTGTTCTCCCTTGAACAGGTGTTCGGTCGCAGCATAGAGCGTATCGATATCGCCGCCCTCGAAGTAATGATTCAGCTGCCTGTTCTCCGAGACAAGCGCGCATGAAGGATCCGTTTCTGCCATGCGGGCCTTGAGCGCGTCAGCCTGCGGTTTGGTGCCGAGGAGTGATTTGATCTCTATTTCAAAGTGAGCCATAGAAGTGAAGTTATCACATTCTAGCACTGCGACCGCGCTCGACAAGAAAGGACAACCAGCGAGCCTTGTGTCATAATCACAATATGGTAAAGAACGAGGAAACTGGCATCAATATTCCGGTCGCCATCACCGTTGCCATTTCGAGAGAGCGACGAGCCATTGGCAAAGATGAGCAATTGCTGTGGCACATTCCCGATGACCTCAAACGCTTTAAGGAAAAGACCGTCGGGTGCCCGGTCGTGATGGGCCGAAAAACCTTCGAATCCATCGTGGCGATCCTCGGCAAGCCGCTCCCAGGCCGCACTAATATCATATTGACGCGTCAAGCCGACTACACCGCAACGGGGGCCGCCGTGGTCAAGACGATCGAGGAGGGACTGGCACTGGCTGCCCAAGAAAATCCCCGCGAAGTGCACATCGGTGGTGGCGCTGAAGTGTACCGACTCGCGCTGCCCTACGTCGATCGGCTTTATGTGACATATGTAGATGATGAACCGGAGGCGGATGCATTCTTTCCAGAGTTCGCCGATGCCTTCAGAGTAGTCCGGGAGGATGCGCCACGCGAGCACGAAGGTCTCACCTACCAGTTCGTCGACCTGGAAAGGAAGCTATAGAAAAAGCGAGGCTGGAACGCCTCGCTGGTCTTCAGATGGAACGGTTTTTCAGTTCATGAGGAGTTGCCGAATGTACGGTTCAACCTGCTTCGGCTTCGGTTCATGCATGCAGGTCGTGACAGGATACAGCGGCACATATTCGTCGTAGTCTCTCATGATTTCGAACCGGCTGTGATCGACACCGATCAGGAACGGATAGATCACCTCGTGCGCATGCTCGCGCACGATCAGCTCGAGTGCATTGATCTCGCCCCTCACCAAGTCAACGGTAGGCATAAGATCCCGCATCAATTCGTCGACGACGGTTTCGGCATTGACGCCGAAATGCAGCTGCATGCCCGCGGTGAGCCACGGGACAGGGATCACATTGTCGCCATGGTAGTGAAGCAGAGAGATCCGGTAGTGTTGGCTCGTCCCGTCAAAGACAGGAGCGAATACCGCGATCGACACGAAGTGACGAAGGACGAAGGCGTCCCTGACCGCCCTCAGCACCTTCGAACGGGCCGGAGGCTGGTGCGGCATAGCTACTTCAGAGAACATGGTCATGCTGTTCCTCGTACGGCTGGGAGTGAAGGTGAACCGGCAGCGCTGTACGCTGCCGGTATAATCGCGATTCTGTTCTGTGGTTTTGGTCCCGGATCATAGGGTCCGAAGCAAAAACAACAACTTAGAATGTGTGCGATCGGGAAGGCCGCTCAGGCCACGCCGGATGACCGAAGGTCATCCGCAGGCACAAATCGCTCGACGATGATGTTGGCAAACTCCCTAAGGAGCTTATTCTCCGACAGAGTGCGAGCGACGCCGGCATACGGATCCAGCAGGTGGCTCTTCACCTTCTCCGGAAAGTCAAAACCTTCGGGAGCGACGAAGACCGATATATGCACCGTGTTGTATGGTGCAGTGGAAGCCTGCTTCACCCTGCTGTTCAGCTGGTGCGTGTGAACGTGGTGGAGATCATCAGGATCGATCGTATCTCCGAACAGGCGCCGGCCGAGACGCTTTGTAGCTGCCGTTACTTTCTCGTAGACAAAGACCTGATCGATGCCTTTCCTTCTCTTCAAAGCGAAGAAGAGCGGTGAAACCACCCGAATGGATCGATCCGGCAAGATCACGAAGAAGCTGACACGATTGGTGCGGATCCGTTCACGCAAATGAGCTTTGATATCAACGATCATCGTTTCCTCTTTGGACTGGTTGTTGGTGCGCTTTCTGCGCTAAGAGCTATGTTCTAAGCCCTAAGACGCTGACCTGTCTATTTTCTTACATCGTACTCAAGATCTCGGGTGGATATTATGAAAAAGGGCCACGTATGGCCCTTTTGTCTCTCTGTATCGCCCGTGCTCAGGCAATGATCCGTTCTTCGCGCAGCACGGCGACGATCTCGCTGAGATCTTTGCCGAATTCGGTATCCTGGATCCGGCAAGGAAGCCGTCCGTTCGCGTCAAAAAGTGGAAACCGTGCCACGGAGCAGGTCCCTGGCAGCTGATCGAAGATCGCCAGAACGTAGTGATGGTCGCCCATTCTCCGCTGGATAGCGTTGCTACCGAGGTACCTGAGTCCGTTCTGTCTCCGGAAACCCCTGAAGGCATCCAGAGCAAGGACCCGTTCGCAGAACGAGACCGCGTTGCCGCTCCTCGAACAGCGATCTGCCAGGCCGTTGAGAGCCTTGACGTCGAAGTAGAACGGCTCCAAGCCCGTGGTCAGTCCGATCAGAACCAAGCGATCGGGTTTTGGAACGCTCCGAAAGAGACGCCTGCCTGAAAAACAGTTCACAAGGCGACGCGGCTCAGGCTGGTCTTCGACCAGTCTGAGGGGTGGCAGCGCCTGAGTATCGAAGGTGGTGCTCATCATTACCTGTCTCCCGTTGACGGCTCTCACGCCGCGTTGCTTTGAATGAACTGCTGCCGGTCATTGCGACCATCGAGCTGCTGCCAGGATGATCTGGCAACAGCAAGGGCGAGCTCAAAGAGCTCAGAACCGCCAGTGGTGGTATGTTCGTCGACTGCCACCAGGTCTTCATGCTCTTCGTCGTACTCGGCGACGACACAGATGAAGAAATGGCACCTAACCCCATCGATGAAAGGGTCGATACCCTCGTCGAGCTGAAGTTCTCTGCAGCACTCCACCTTGCCGACGAGTTCGCCCTCGACCATGCTCACAGCCGCTTCTGCGGCCTGATACACCTCTTCGCCGTCACATACGGCAAAATGGACCACCCGCGGATCTAAAATGAAGAGTGGCTTTGTTTCATGCGGATCTCCGACCTGGAAAACCAAAACAATGCGACCATTCACTTTACTTCCTCCTTTGTAGGGCTCGCACTCTTACGCGCAAGCGCATATGAACTAGTATCCGGCATATAAGACGAATGAACCCACGCTATCTTACTGGATATGTGACCAAAGGTCCAGCTTAAGCTGGACCTTTGGTCACATTGCGAAAGTATGTCGCCGGAGGGCGGCTCCTTACCAGCAAGCAGCGCCTGGATCGCGGAGCGACGCTGCTCACATTGCCAAGCGAGGAACGGCAAGAGAGCGAGTTCGCGTGCCAACTCCGAGCGTAGGCAATGCAAACCTGGCGTGAATCTACGAATACCAGGTCGGACATAGGAAACGAGGCGGGGCGGTCTAAAGGACCGCCCCGCTTCGTTTCCCACGCTGTAATCACTGCTTAACGGTAACCCCCATGCTGCGGGCGGTACCAGCGATGATCTTCATCGCTGCCTCCACCGAAGCGGCGTTGAGATCTGCCATCTTGGCTTCGGCTATCTCGCGAAGCTGCGTTTGCGAGAGTTCGCCCACCTTCTGGTTCGGGGTCTTGCTCGAGCCCTTGTCCTTGCCGAGCGCCTTGAGGATGAGGCGTGAGGCCGGCGAGGTCTTGAGGATGAACGTAAACGTTCGGTCATCGTAAACGGTGAGCTCGGCCGGAACGATCTCCCCCATGCGGTCACGTGTCTGCTCGTTGAACTGGTTCACGAACTCGCCGATGTTGATACCTGCTTGACCCAAGACCGGACCGAGCGGAGGAGCCGGGGTAGCCTTGCCGCCGACGGCCTGCACCTTGATCTTTTTAACTACTTTCTTTGCCATATTTGATTGATTTGCGGGCAGGTGCGTTCCATAGCCGCCCCACCCTCTTTGAAGCCCGCGTATCCTACAAGAAATTTCCTATGTAATCAAGCCAGTTTGAACGAGACGGTCGGTCTACCTGAGAAAAAGGATAGAAATGGGATGGGAAGCGAGGAATCTGAACAAAAAATGTATGGGAGGGACTAAACTTTCCAGCGAACACGCTTTTTGACATAGCGACGAAGCTACCCGCCCGTTTATATCCTTTTTACTTGGAGAAAATCGAGCTCAACAGGAGTCTCGCGTCCGAACATTGAGACCAAGACTTTCACCTTGCCGCTCTGTTCGTCCACTTCGCCCACCTTCCCTTCGAGGTCCTTGAACGGACCGTCGACAATGACAACAGCGTCGTCTGGTGTGAGGTCTACCTTGTGCTTCACGGTGTCTACCGACATACGCTTCACGAGTGAATTGTACTCGCTCTCTGTGAGCGGGACCGGCTGGGTGCCGCTACCAACGAAACCAGTTACCCGAGGCGTGTTGCGCACGACGTACCATGACTCGTCGTTCACGATCATCTCCACGAGCACGTAACCCGGGTAGATGCGTTCTTCTTCAGTGACACGCTTGCCACCTTTGACGCGGATCTTCTTCTCGGTCGGTACGACCACGTCGAAGATCTGGTTCTGCATGTTGAGCGACTCGATGCGCTGGCGGAGATTGCGGGCGACCGCGTTCTCGTAGCCAGAGTAGGTGTGGATGGCGTACCAGCGGCGCTCGCCATCAGTTTGTTGCTTTGCCATAGATAGTAACTGAAATTAAGTAAGTGGGTGTGTAAACGAGAGCGTCATCAAAAGTTTCAGAGACGAGGCGTCAAGGGAAGAAGACGCGAGACGTATTCAATATACGATGAGTGTATTCTTCCCGTAGACAACAAAGTATCTGGATGTTTTGGGGATGCTCTAAAGGCCGAGGAGGAAACGGTCAAGGACTTGCGTAAACAAGTAGTCGAAAGCACCAAGAAAAAGTGCCGTGAAAGCTGCAACGCCGATAACGAGCGCGGTGTACACCAGCGCCTGATTGCGGGTTGGCCAAGATACGTGACGCATTTCTGCAGCAGTATCGCGGAAATAGTTGCCGAGTCGACTCATGGTAATTGGATTAGATTATAAGGCTCTTTTTGTGAGCAAAATTAAAACGCCTCGGGGGCGATACTTACATAGTACGCTTCACTCGGAAAATGTCAAAGCCCGGCACCTATGTGCGCCGGGCTCGAAAGCATTTAAGAGCGTTTCTTCTTGTTCGGATCTGGTTTTGGCCTGGGAGGTGTGGGTGGATTTTCGACGCCGAAGCGATCGTAGGTATACGCTCCGCCGCCTGATGAAGTGCTGCTCCTCCCTCGCAAGATCCTCTTACCCTTTCGCTGAAAACGGCTGCTCTTGGCCATACTGACCTCCTGTGGTTTGGGAGTCCAAAGTTCTTTTTCAATTAGAACATGAAAATTGTATATATGCAAGTTCATGCTCTTCCTTGGGAGATGTCAAAAGGAGCAGTTGAAGCTGCTCCTTTTGCTTTTACAAATAAGTTTTTTGAAAATCGATGGGATGCGAGGCGCGCAAGGAATTTGGCACGAGCCTTACTTAGCGTAAGGTGAGTGTCAAATTGCCGATGCGCAACAAAGCAGACCGCAATTTTCAGAAACTTAACGGATTTCGTAGACAATAGTAACCCGGCTGGTAACAGTATTCTCCCCTGCAGGGAGGCTCGGTGCTACCATCGCATCCTTTGCAACCGCAGTCTCCATCATCGCGCCACCGTAGTACGGCATCGGCATCGCGTTCTCCTGTTCGTAGTAGCTGACCATGCGAACGAGGCGAACATCGAGGTCACGAGCGGTCTGTGCAGCCTTCTCTTTCGCCTGTGCGATCGCTTTCGCACGAGCTTCTGCCTTGAGAACTGTCTCGTCGTCGATAGTGAACGTGAGACCGGAAAGATCAGTTGCTCCGCGCTCGCCAGCACCAGCGATAAGTGAGCCAGCCTTTTCGAGATCACGCACCTTCACTGAGACACTCTGTGAGACCTCGAAGCCGTCAGCGACCTGCTCACCCGGCGGACAGAAAGAGTTCATCGGACAAGGACGAGTTTCCCAGGTGTACTTCGGAGTGAGGTTGTACCCCTGCGTCTTGATGTCCTTTTCTTCAATTCCCTGCTCTTTGAGGTAACCAAGGATTCTGTTGATCGCTTCAGCGGATTTGTTCTGCGCTTCCGTAGCATTCTCACCCTCAGCGCGGACATTGAAGGTGAACTGGCCCACATCAGGCTTTGCAAACACTTCGCCTTCGCCGGTCATGGAGATAGTGGTCGGCCCCATCATGCCTTGCTTGGCCTGCTTGATGGTGTAATACGCGTACGCTCCGAGGGCGACGATGCCGCAGATGATGAGCAGTGAAATGAGGGTTTGTACGTACGAACGAGCGAAGTATGGTTGCATAAATTTATGTATTAACGGTGCGTAATGGTCACCTGTTTCCTATAATTCTATCCCACAGCGTGCGCGGTGTACAAACTGAAGTAAAAGCGGCTTTGTCGTAGCCTGAAAGCGCTAAGTCCTTTGGCTGTTCGCCGATCAGGTAGTACATGATGGATTCCCTGCCTTCCACGTGCTCAATGCCGAGCGCATGGCCAAGTTCGTGCGCCAGTACGAGCACAAGCTCATCTTCGTTCGTGAAGGTGTAGATATTGATCTCCTTGCCGCGGTAGTCGCCCTGTGTGAATTCGCGCGAGTCGCCGAAGGTACGATTGTACTCGCCAACGCCCTCATTGTATTTCTCTACAAGCAGATTGCCCTGCTTCCCTACCAAGTTGATCTGATCGACGAAAGTATTGAGCTCGCGCGTGAGCTTGCTCAATTCGCCCGATTCCCTCTCGAGCGCTGTACGCTCACGCTCGAGCTCGGCGAATGCGTCTGGCGGAGCGCCGCCTTCCGCATTGTACCGATTCACGGTCTCATTGTATGCATTCAACCTGCGCTCGTATGCGGCGCTCTTCGCTTCGTAATTCGCCTTGAGTTCTTCGTAATTTTTAGTGAGCTCTTCGTACTGAGCACGTATCTCATCGTTAACACTCTCTACAGTATTAAGACGTTCGCGAAAACCGTATTCCGCTTCGGCTTCCGCCTGTCGTTCGTCGTATACAAAACTCACCGAAAGTTTTCCGTCGGAGTCTTGCAAACGAAAAAGATCTTGGCCGAGCGGTGTTTCCCAAACTGCTTCTGCGCGCGCGATGGCAGCCTTCGCTTCTTCCGCGGAAATATTGAATCGTTCATCCACGTTACCGAGGTGGTACGTAAGTGGAACCTGGCAGTCAGCCGTGACGTGTTGGTACGCGATCGTGAAAACGATAGTAGCGCAAAGAACGACTATGAAACTTGAACGCATGATTGAATAATAACAAAAAGTGCATCTTGACTTCTCTACTACTCGCAGTGTGCACTGCACACCTAAACATATCGTGAAGCACGCAAAAGGGGCGCGGAGCGGGGACCGTGAGTCGCGTCTCACAATCCCGGCTCCGCGCCCCTAACCTGTACCTATAGTATACAAGAGCGCAAGGTCGACTTTTTGGTGGTATGTGAATACCTATGCAGTCTTCCCCTTCGCCAGTTTGGTGCGAGTGAGCTCCTGAGCGGCGTTCATCGAGTGCTATCCAACACCAAAACTACTCCATCATCCCCACACCCTCAGATACGGTAACTGTGGTGATGCCGTCGTTAGCAACATACAAAACGATATCTTCGAAGAGTTCAGGAGTAGTACCAAGTGTATGGTGCTCAACATCATCGATCTGGTGGAACATGAGGATAAGCCAGGTGCGGTCTTGCTTGGCAGTATTGACCCACTCCTCGATGTCGTCAAGGGTGGTGTTGCGGTCGATGGTTTGTATTTTAAGCGCGTGCTTATTTGTATTTGTGTAATTGAAGCCTATGTCGGTGGAGCGGGCACTACGATCAAAGTGTCATTCCTGGAATGTGTCTTTTTCAGCTGCTGAGCCTGACTACTAGAATAGAAACAAGTAAAAGGAAAATGCTAACGAG
Organism: uncultured Candidatus Saccharibacteria bacterium; assembly: GCA_964442205.1. Taxonomy (GTDB): domain Bacteria; phylum Patescibacteriota; class Minisyncoccia; order Phycocordibacterales; family UBA918; genus OLB19. The sequence goes on from CAYTYF010000024.1 coordinate 9,348, forward strand.
AGAAAATATGACATCCAGTTTATTTTTTTTCTGTAACCAATGAATAAGCTCAATAGGCCTAACCCTAGTAATCCATAAAAGGAAAAAGAGAACGCCACTAACGTGAGCAACTCTATGGGTTGACCATGTAGTCTAAACCAGACTACATATAAAGCCCATAAAAAGTAAATTGTATTTGTTACCATATTTACTTTAGAAATACTCAGCATGCGTTTTTATTATTTATTAAGCTAATCACAAAGCCTTACTCCATCATCCCCACACCCTCAGATACGGTAACTGTGGTGATGCCGTCGTTAGCAACATACTCAACGTTGGAATGAGTTTTCTCATAATATTTTTAAGAAAAGGAACGCATGCGCGTTCCTTTGTCTTAGCCAGCCTTCCCCTTCGCCAGCTTAGTGCGAGTGAGCTCTTGAGCGGCGTTCATCGAGTGCTGGTAGTAGAGCGCCTTTACACCTTCCTTCCAAGCTTGCATGTACAGCTGGTTGATGTCTTTCACCGGCATTGTCGGCGGCACCATGATGTTAAGGGACTGCCCCTGATCGATGTGCTTCTGGCGTTCCGCTGCCTGCTTGATGACGACCGACTGGTCTATCTCAGCGAAGGTACGGAAGACCTGCTTCTCTTCATCAGAAAGGAAAGCGAGGTGCTGTACCGAGCCATCGGAGTCGCGAATGCTGTTCCAGATCTCTTTGTTGTTCTGACCCTTCTCCTCGAGTAGTTTTTCGAGGAACGGGTTCTTGATGGTCACCTTGAGCTTGGCTACGTCCTTCACGTAGCAGTTGCTCCACACTGGCTCGATACCCTGACTCACCTGTCCGAGAATGAAAGCTGAGGAGGTGGTCGGCGCAATAGCGATCAAGGTCGTGTTGCGGCGGCCGTAGCCTTGGAGGATCTCTGGTTCGCCATAGGTCTTTGCCATTTCTTTAGAAGCTTTGTCAGCGCGCTCGCGGATAAGTTTGAAAACTTCAGTGTTGAGTTTTGCTGCTTCTTCGCTCTCGAAAGCGAGACCCTTGTGCTGGAAGAGCGAGTGGTAGCCGAGAACGCCGAGACCAAGTGCGCGGTTCTGCTTAGCGAACCGGTGCGCCCGCTCCATGAAGAAGAAAGCGAGGTGCTTGTCCTTATCGTCGCTGTCGCGCATCGCTTCGAGCTTCTGTATGAACTCTTCCATTACTGCGTCGAGGAAGTAGGTCATCGTCTCGACAAGGTCGGTATCCTTCCATGCATCGTAGTGGAGCAGGTTCAAAGAAGAGAGGCAGCAGACGAACGACCAATCCTCCTTTGAAGGAAGCATGATCTCGCTGCAGAGGTTCGAAGCGTGGATCTTGAGTCCCTTGTCCTTGTACACGTCGACCGTGTTGTTGTTGGCGTTATCAGAAAAGAGGATGTACGGGAAACCCATCTCGCCGCGGCGCTGAAGCACGCGTGCCCAGATGGCTCGCTTCTCCTCATCGCCGTCCTGCATCTCGGTGAGCCAGGCATCGGTCACCGTGACCGCGTAGGTGAGACCCTGGATAGGATTGCCTTCGGTCGCGATATCGAGAAACTCAAGAATGTCAGGGTGCTCGATAGGCAGGTAGGCGGTGAGGTTGCCGCGGCGGACAGACCCTTGTGAGACAACATTAACAAGCGTGTTGAAGAGCTGCATGAACGTGACCGGACCGTTGCTCGACCCCAGGTCGCTGATCGATGCTCCGCGTGCGCGCAGCGCGCCGAAGTAGGCGGAGGTACCTCCACCATACTTGCTCATCATCCCTACCTCGGCATTGGTATACATGATGCCGGCCATATCGTCGGCAATGTACGAACCGAAGCAGCTGATAGGAAGTCCGCGGCCAGCGCCGAAGTTGCTCCAGACCGGTGAAGCCAACGAAATCCAGCCCTTCGACATGTAGTCGACGAACTTATCGGCAAAGCCGGGTTTATTGAGGATCTTCTCAGCGGTCTCTCCGATCACACGGACACGCTCCTCGGCAGTCTGTCCGGGAGCCAGGTAACCGCGCGAGAGGAAGGCACGGCTGTTGTCATTAAGCCAGTACCAAGGCTCTTGGTAGTTCATGGTGGTGGTGAAGTTCGGCTGCTAAAAAAGATCTGCGCTGGTCACACTGCTTGAACGCTTGTTGTAGTTGATAGAACGCTTCTGGAAGAAATCGACGTGCTTGGTGGCGATCACCTCAGCGTCGAACCAGTCGGTCTCGTCAACGAGTGCCTCGTCGATCGCGAAGACCGGCTTCATGCCGATAGACGTGAGCGAGTTGTTGAGGCGGTTCTTAATGAATTCTTTGATGGTGGCTTTTGGCATGAAATCAAGCTCTCCGCTCTCGCAGATCCAATCTACGATATTGCTCTCAGCTTCGAAGGCTTCGAGGCAGAGCTGCTCTACCAAGGCACGGTGCGTATCATCGAACCACTCCGGGTGTTCCTTCTTGATGAGGTTGATGAGGTCGATACCGAAGAGTCCGTGGATCTGCTCTTCCTTGGAGGTTGCCTCCACTGCGTTGCTGATCCCCTTGAAGACGTTCTTGAACTTGTTGAACGACATCATGATGAGGAACTGCGAGAACAGGCTGACGTGCTCGATAAAGAGCGAGAACAGCAGGATAGACTGTGCGTAGTCACGGTTCTCACTGGTGCGTGAGAGCGCGATGACCTTCTCGAGGTAGCGAATGCGGTCTTTAATGACCGAAACCTCGGTGAGCTGCTTGAATTCATCATTGAGACCAAGGATCTCGAGGAGGTGTGCGTACGCGTCCATGTGACGCACCTCACTTTCTGCGAAAGTGAAGCCCACTGCCCCGATCTCTGGTTTAGGCATCTTCGAGTACAAATTTCCCCAGAATGTCTTAACAGCAACCTCTATCTGCGCGATGGCGAGCATCGTGCGCTTGATGACCTCACGCTCAGCCGGGGTGATGTTCACCTTGAAGTCGTGAATGTCGCTCGTGTAGTTGAACTCGGTATGGATCCAGTACGAGTGGCGGATGGCCGACACGTACTCGGCGAGGTCAGGGTACTCGTATGGCTTCAGGTTGGTGCGCTTGTGGAAGATATCCCGCTCGCGGAGCTTCTTGCGCTCGTTGCGGTAGAGGATGTACGCCTTCGCAGTATCGAAGTAGTCCATCTCCATGAGGACCTGCTCAACGAGGTCCTGTATCTCTTCGACCGCCGGGTATCCATCGACGCACTTCTTCGCCATTGGATCTCCTTCCTCCGCCGAAGCGGCGCGGACGCACATAGCAACCGTCTTGTCGTGCACGTTCTTTGCGACACGCTCCGCGTCCGCCCGAGTGCCTTCCTTGGTCTCATTGAAGGCCTTTTGGATCGCGTGCGTTATCTTATCAAGCGTGAACGGCTGGATAGAACCGTCGCGCTTGCGAATGTGCTGAATTTCCATATTCGTACTGTTGTGCTACCTAAGGTGTACTGATAAGAACTGCAAATGTTCGTCGCTGCTTCCCCCAGAGCGGTGATCGCTCGCAAAAACGATCGGTGGTGAATTGCAGTCTGTCGCCGCCGTGCGACGTACTGCGCAACCGTTTTTAGGAAAGATCGCTCCGAAGGTTAAGAGTCTGAGGTTTGTCGTGCAAAGCAAGCAAAACTCATAACTCTTGGGAGTCGGAAAGAAGACACCATGCGGTGAACATGGCACAAGAAACTATGCGCGTGTCTTACCTCCGACACACTCGAGTGGAGTAAAATTCCGAGTGGTAACCTGATTGTAGCGCTGGGGTATTGTTTTGAAAAATATCGCTTCACTCCTAGCTTTTTTCCTTTCTCATCTCACCTCAAAAAAATTCTACGTTGCAAAACAACGCTTTCCCAACTGACGGTAAGAATTGGCGCTGTGGTCCGTCTGTGGATAGCCATTTCGAGCCTGTTTGCGCAAGGGTTTTCTGGCGTGTTGTAGTACTTGCTGATTGTGTTTATGAAGTAAGTGAGCGATAGTAGGCATGGAAGCAACTCACACATAAAGAGGTCGTAGGGTGACGAATAAATCCACAACGGCCTCCTTCAGGCCGAACGACGTAGTGGTATATCCTGCTCACGGCGTAGGCAGGATAATCAGTATCGAGAACGCGACCGCTGCAAAGGTGTTATTCGAATGCTACGTGATCGCTTTTGAACGTCTTAAGCTGACAGTACGGGTTCCACTCAAAGGTTCTGGTGCCAAAGCACTTCGTCCGCTCGCGAACAAGGCCAACCTTAAGACGATGGCGCACGCTCTCAATGGCAAACGCCGGACAGACAAGCGTATCTGGTCGACTCGGGCCAAAGCGTATAACGAAAAGATACACTCTGGTAATCTGGTCCGCATCGCAGAGGTCGTACGCGATCTCCATAAAGGACCCAATGACGCGACCGAGCAGTCGTACTCAGAGCGTATCCTGTACCGCGAAGCCCTGGACCGACTGCTTGAGGAGACAGCTTATGTTCTCTCCGTAACGACGGTCGAAGCAGCCGCCTACCTCACCGAGCAGTGCCTTGAGAGCAAGCGTGTCTTCACGCTGGACTACGTCCCTCCACAGGTCCCGCTGGTGAAGGAACGTTGGCGACCACCAAAGCTTGACACCCACTACACCCGTGAGTACGTTCGAGATAGAAGAAAGAACAAAACCTAAAATGCCACCGTGGATCTCTCCATGGTGGCATTTCTCTTTTCCCTTGCTACTGACGCTGTTGCAGGAGGTCACGGATCTCAGTGAGGAGTTTCACTTCGTCTGACGGCTCTTTCGGTTTCTCTGGCTCCACCTTCTCTTCCTGTTGCTTCATTTTTGTGATCGCTCGTATGGCAAGGAAGATGATGAACGCAATGATGGTGAAATCGACAACACTCTGGACGAAGTTACCGTACTTGATGTGTGCGCTGCCAACCTGGAAGGTGTAGCCGGTGAAGTCGACGCCGCCGAGGAACATGCCAACTGCTGGCATGATGATGTTATCGACGAGCGAGGTGACGATCTTCCCGAAGGCGCCGCCGATGATGACCGCCACTGCGAGATCGATGACGTTACCTTTGATCGCAAAAGCTTTGAATTCTTTGAAGAAATTGTGCATATGATTCGCTCTTGGTAAATAATGACGAAAGTATACGGAGAGTACTAGTTTTTTCAACTAGAACAAGAGCTTGGTGGCGTAGAAACCGAAACCCGCCCCGAGAAGGAAGATGAAGAACATCGCTACATATAATGTCTCGCTATCCATGCTCTATTAGTATATCGCACTACCGCTGTCCTATTTTCTCGACTTTTCCTGAAAAAACTAGTATAAATAGCGCCGTATGCGGACTGAGCAACAACTCTGTCCGCACGCGATCTGGCGGCTATGGTATAACGGTTATTACTCCGGTTTGTGGTACCGGCTATCCGGGTTCGATTCCCGGTAGCCGCCC
>CAYTYF010000025.1:0-3559 GCA_964442205.1 uncultured Candidatus Saccharibacteria bacterium
CTGATATTTTGCCGTACAAGGATACAGCGGCAGCAGCTGAAGCACTCGGAAATGGCACACTGCCTGATACCACAGCAGTGATAGCTCCCCGCCAGTGCGCCAAGCTCTATGGTCTTGAGGTACTCGAAGAGTCCATCCAGGATCTGAAATTCAATTACACGACCTTTGTTGTAGCAGTGCGCAGTTAAACGTTAAGACCGCTCCCTTGGGAGCGGTCAAAAGTGCTGTGCAGGCGGTGGCGTACTGGTACCAGAGCCGAAGTGGCCACAGCAGCTGCGGCGGGGTCCACGGGAACAAGGCGCTGATGGGATCTGTGCGAAGCTCCTCGAGATACATCGAGCCGAATGCGTGGCCGAAGCGGTAGCCGATGCCGGCGAGCTCTTTGGCCACTTGCTTCTGGACCTCTTTGAAGGGATCGATGTCGGGTGTACAGGTCATGAAGACCTCCTTTCTTCCAATGTAAAAGCGTACATGCAATCTGGCAGGATGCAAGAGTAGAAAGAAACAAATGGCGCAGGACCGAAGGTCCTGCGCCATTTGTTTTCTCTTTCTAGCGAGCGTAGCTTACGACGCGTGTCTCGCGAATGACATGCACTTTGATCTCTCCCGGGTATCGCAACTGAGCTTCAATGGTGGTTGCGATAGTGCGCGCCAGTCCGCTTGCCTCAAAGTCATTGAGGGTTTCAGGATTCACCAGTACGCGGATCTCACGGCCGGCAGAGATGGCAAACGCTTTATCGACGCCAGCCAGGTTCATGGCGATGGCCTCGAGTTCTGAAAGACGCTTGATGTAGTTCTCAATAGAGTCGCGTCGTGCGCCAGGTCGAGCGCCGGAGATGGCGTCTGCTACCTGCACGATGATGGATTCAGGGGTTTCGTACGGATACTCCTCATGGTGCGCACGCATAGCGAGGATGACGCGCTCGTCGACGTTGTATTTCTCGAGGATACGAATACCGATCTCAACGTGCGTACCTTGCACTTCGTGGCTCACTGTCTTGCCAATATCGTGAAGCAGTGCGCCAGCTCGAGCAACGGCAGCGTCGGCACCGATCTCGGTCGCGATGATACCAGCTAAGTGAGCCATTTCAACCGAGTGCCACAGCACATTCTGGCCGTAGCTGGTGCGGAAGTGGAGGCGGCCGAGAATTGATATGAGTTCAGGGTGCAGGTTCGGTACATTGGCTTCGTAGCAGGCTTTCTCGCCCATCTTTCGAACGATGGTCGCTACTTCTTTGCGAGCGTTATCGACGCACTCTTCTATCTTGGCAGGCTGGATACGGCCATCTTTGAGGAGTGCCTCGAGGGCGATGCGAGCTATCTCGCGGCGGATAGGGTCAAAGGAAGACAGGGTGATGTACCCTGGCGTATCGTCGATAAGTACATCAACGCCTGTGGCGCGCTCAAATGCGCGCACATTGCGGCCTTCCTTTCCGATGACCTTTCCTTTGAGGTCTTCGCTCGGCAGCTCCACGTTAGCGGTCATCACGTTGGTCGGCATGTTGTTGCCGAGGCGATGAATGGCAGCTAGGAGTAAGTTTTGGGCGCGTGCTTCGTACGCCTCTTCGCCTTCGCGGGAAAGCTTCTTCAGTCTCTCGTCGAGGTCTTGGATACGCTCAAGCTGCATCTTTGCAACCACGTGCTCGAACGCTTCTTCTTTAGTGACACCAGCGATCTCCTCGAGCTTGTGGTCGATCTCGTCTTTGCGTTCATCAAGGCGTGCCTTGATGGACTTTACCTCTTCGATCTTTGCGCGCACTGACTCCTTCTCAGAATCGAGCGCGATCTGTCGTTCATCAAGAAGCTCCTCCTTCTTTTCAAGGCGTTCTTCTTTGTGCTTCAGTTTTTCTTCGCGTTCTTTGTGGTCGGCCTTTGCTTCTGATTCCAGTTTTTCAGCCTTCGCCTCGGCTTTCTCGATTATCTTGAGTGCTTGTTCATCTGCTTTCAGCAGTTTTTCCTTCAGGTCAAGTTCGAGCGATGCTTTCTGTCCGAGCGCGTGGAGACGTCGCAGGTAGTACCCAGAAGCTATGCCACAGATGAGTGCGAGCATGCTCACACCCACGATAGCTATGATGGACATAGGGTGGGGATTAAGGTTGCTCCAAGTACAAATCGTTCTATCGTTACCGTGTAGCTCCACACTATCAGAATTATGAAATGCTGAAAAGAGCAGGGATACAAGAACGGGCGGTCCCAAAGGGACCGCCCGTTCTTGTAGTTTCCTACTTGTGAACCTCGTCAATAATGCCATACTTCTTCGCTTCTTCTGCATCCATGAAAAAGTCGCGGTCAGTATCCTTCTCGATATCGGCCATTTTTTTGCCCGTAGCCTTCTGAAGCATTCGGTTGAGTCGGTCACGGGTCTTCAGAATATGGCGGGCGGTGATCTCGATGTCGCTTGCCTGGCCCTGAGCACCTCCCCATGGCTGGTGGATCATCACCTCAGCGTTCTGGAGTGCGTACCGCTTACCCTTGGTTCCTTGAGAAAGAATGATCGAGCCCATTGAAGCTGCCATACCGACACAGACCGTCGAAACGTCTGGTTTGATGTGGTTCATGGTGTCCACGATGGCGAGTCCTGAAGAAACGCTACCGCCTGGTGAATTCACATAAATAGATATGTCTTTCTTCGGGTCTTCCGCTTCCAAAAAGAGTAGTTGTGCTACGACCAGGTTGGCCATGTGGTCCTCGATGTGTCCGGTGACGAACACAATGCGCTCCTTGAGGAGGCGTGAATAAATGTCGAATGCGCGCTCGCCGCCCTGGGTCTTTTCGATGACCATCGGCACGAGCACGTTGTTGATCTCAGTGTTTTGCATACGATTGAATGTTGAGTTTACTATCATGTCAGTATGCGCCTAATCCTAGCAGGTCGGCTATGCCTCCTCAAGCAGTTTCATGACAGCTTCGTTCTTGAGGAGTGATTCAACGTAGATGCGCACGCGCTCACGGTCTGCATCTGGGTAGCGCTCCATAAGTGAACCGACCTGTTCATCGACAGCATCAGTATTTGCTTCGATCTTTTCGATCTTTGCGATCTCGTTCAGGACAAGCTGAAGCTTGGCGCGTTTCTCAGCTGCCGGGGTCCAGTCTTTGAACAGATCTTCCTTTGTTTTGTTGATGTGTCCAAGGTAATCATCCATACGGAGATTGGCACGCGTGAGCTCTTCCTGCATCTGACCGAACATTTGCTCCAGTTCCGAATCGACGAGGAGTTTAGGGAGGTCCAACTCAGTAGTCTCGATGATCGAATCAGTGAGCTTGGCGCGGTGTGCAGCTCGTACGTCGCGCTCCTTTTCCTTCTTCAGGTGTTCCCGGATGGTCGTCTTGAAATCTTCTACCGACTCGAATTTACCGAGTTTTTTGACGTACTCATCGGTAAGTGGAGGTAGGGGAGCCTTGAGTGCTTCTTCAGCCTCATCGCCTGCTCCCTCGTGGTCGTGATGGTGGTGCTCATGCTCATGTTCGTGGTCGTGATGGTGCTCGTCTCCTTCTTCATGCACGTGGTCATGCTGATGCTGATGGGGGGGGCGTGATGGCGCTCGATTGGTACTTCCTG
>CAYTYF010000025.1:3569-14706 GCA_964442205.1 uncultured Candidatus Saccharibacteria bacterium
AGGCGGGCGTAGGCAGCTTGCTGGCGTTGAATATCTTCAATGGCCTTTTCAACATCGGCGTCCGTGACCTCTTCAGGGTCTCGCGTTGCGTTCACGGTTTTAGCAACCGACCGGTAGTCAGGTAGCGTCATCTCTGGGATCACCGTTACTGTGGCCGTAAAACCAAGCGGATTACCAAGCGCGATCTTAGTGATCGTGATCGAAGGGTACCCGATAGCGTCGATACTGAGCTCCTTGACTGCAGCTGGGTAGACCCGTGCAAGCGTTCGCTCAGCCATTTCCGAAAGGATGGCCATCTCACCCACGCGTTCAATGATCACTTTGTCGGGAATATGTCCGGGACGAAAACCATCGACTTTCAGGTTCTTGCCTAGACTTGCAATGGCCTTACCACGATCTTTTTCGAGCTCAGCAAAAGGTACCTCGCCGGTGATCTTGACCTGTGAATCTGGCTGCTTTTCTACCGTAAAATTCTTAATAAAATCCATGATTCGGACTTAGTAAATAACAGGTGGTTAGTGTACCTGTCCTTGAGGTAATTGCAATAGAAAGGGGGCTACGGCTGAGGTCGTTCCTTGAGTGCGGCATCGAGTTCAGCATCAATGGCATTGAGCTCGCTTTCGAGCGTCTCGAGGTTTGTACCTTCGATGTCTGCTTCGAGCGCAGGGATCTCATCAGAGGTGCTGAGTACCTCAAATGCATCGGTGTCAGCACGCGCGGTAGTGCTTTCTGGTTCCTGATTCTCAACTTCGGTCGGTCGGTTGGAAATGCTCGTGACGACTGGGGTCTGTGTAATGAGGTCATGCCAGTAGTAGAGCCCGACGAGTACGAGGAGAAGAATAAGGATCAGGGTACCGAGTATCATTGGAGCAAACCGATTGCGCTCCATTGGCGTGAAAGCAGCCCGCTTCATCCTCGAGGTTTCCGGGACCTTGAGTTCTTCGTCTTTGAATGTTGGAGGTTTGTTGTCAGCCATACCATTATCTATGCACCTGGTGCAGGTTCAGTGCTTGTACTTGTCTCGGGAGGGGTGAAAGGTGCGGTCCTGAGTAGCGAGAGGGATATTCGAAGTCCTGAGTGGGCTTGTTTCAGCGCGGTCGCGATCGATTCGTACGTTGCTCGGAGTTCACTGATACTCTTCTGTGGGTCGTTCGAGGTAACGCTGGCGATAACCATCGTGTCGATGTCTTTGAGTAAGCTCGAGGCTATTGATAGGGAGCTTCGAGCATCTTCGAGTGCTACCCGGGCGGCGGAGGTGTCGGCGCCGCTTTCCTCAAGTTTGAGCATGCGGCTTTCGAGACGATTCGCGATGTTCTCAAATCGTGAGTACACCGCATCCATGCGGTTACTCAGGTTGGCAGCTAGGTTGATGATGCGCTTTTGGCGGCTTGCAGAAAGGATGGTGTTTTGACCCGCAGCAACCACAGCTTCTTCCAGTCGTGCTTGGCGGGGATTTGGTTCTGGACTCGCAGTCCCGGTGGTGGTAGCTGGTTCGGTAGAACTGGCGGTAGTTGTTGTCTGTGCGCTCGCGATCAAATAGGAAAGTGCAAAAACTGCACACAAAATACCGATTCCAAGCAATGGTTTTGTGAGACTTTTCATACATCCAAGGGCATGCCGTGCCTAGTGACAACAGTATAGCCCGACATAAGCCATACTCACTCTGGGCTATACACACCGAAAGCGGTCATACTGGTCGGCTGCTTTGTCGTGCTGCCATCTGCAGCGCTCACCGTATATTGAATACGTTTCGCTACTGCAGTTGTTGCACTCCTCGCATCCGAAGCAGTCTGACCGCTTTCGAATCTTCTGGGTATTTTTTATCCCTTTTTGTCAGCTTCGTACGCAGCGCGGCTCTTGTCGAATGCTTCCATGGCCTCCTTGGCACCGTGCCACGCACCGACCTCGACCACCTTGTTCTGGACCTTCTTGTAGGTTTCGAAGAAGTGAGACATCTCTTTCACGAAGTGTTTATTGAGGTCTCCTAGGTCTTTCACCTCAGCGAAACGGGGGTCGTCCACAGGCACTGCTACCACCTTGTCGTCGCGTTCACCACCATCGATCATTTCCATGATCGCTACTGGTCGAGCCTTGACCAGGATGCCAGGCATGAGTGGATGTGTGGTCACGAGGACCACGTCGAGAGCATCGCCGTCATCGAACAGGGTCTGCGGTACGAAACCGTAATCAAATGGGTAATCCTGTGAAGAGTGCATGACGCGATCGAGTGCGATGATACCGGTCTCCTTGTCGATCTCGTACTTGTTCTTTGAGAACTTCGGTATCTCAATGATGACATTCATCTCCTCTTTTGTGCCTGGAGCTATGTCGTGGAGTAGATTCATAGGTAATGATTATATGTTGCTAAATAAGGTTTTTTACGCAGCAGTGCGTTCATCCTCCTCCTCAGCTACCAGAGCCTCTGCCTCTTCAGGGGTGTCAACCTCGTCTTCCTCTTCCGAGTCAGAGACCATATCGCGATCGCTCATCTCTTCGTCTTCTTCCGGCAGAGCTGGCTTTACGGTAGTAGCATCCTCGTTCTCGAGTACGTCGTCGTCAGCACCGATCTCAGAGGAGAGCGGAGCTTCCAGGTCTACATCGCCATCAGCGTCAGCCTCTGCAAGCTGTTCGCCTCGTGCTGAGACAATATCGATCTTCCAACCAGTGAGCTTTGCAGCTAGACGCACATTCTGTCCGCCGCGACCGATCGCGAGCGACTGCTGATCGGGAGCAACCTCGACCACAGCATGGCCTCGAGTGTCCTCACCTGTACCAGCTTCACCCGGTTCACGTTCGACTGTGACCGAGAGTACTTGAGCAGGGGAGAGAGCATCCTCAATGAAGGTCACTGGGTCTTCAGACCACTCGATGATGTCGATCTTCTCGCCCCCGAGTTCGCTCATCACTGTTGAAACGCGAACACCGCGCTGACCGACGAGAGAGCCGACCGGATCGATGTGTGGGTCGTGTGCGAACACAGCTACCTTTGAACGAGCGCCTGCTTCACGAGCAATGGCCTTGATCTCAACCACGCCAGATTGGATCTCAGGCGCCTCAATGGCGAAAAGGCTAGCAAGGAAATCAGGATGCGCGCGCGAGAGCTTCAAAAAGACGCCGCGGGCGGTCTCGTCTACTTCGATAAGTGATGCGCGGATACGCTCACCTGGCTTGAAACGTTCCCCTGGGATCTGCTCATCGTAGGGCATGATGCCGGTTACGCGACCGAGGTCGACGTAGAGATTGCCGCGTTCGAAGCGCTGTACGTGGCCCATGACCACATCGCCCTCTTTCTGGCCGAACTCAGCGAGTGCTGATTCCTTCTCGGCCTCACGCACCTTCTGGATGATGACCTGCTTGGCGGTCTGAGCTGCAATACGGCCAAAATCATCCTTATTTTCAAGGGGAAATACGAGTTCCTCACCCACCTGCACGTCCTTTTTGATCATGCGGGCCGTATCTACCATGATGTGCTTCTCAGGGTCGAAACGAACCAAACCTTCGGTAGAAAGGTCGTCAGTTTCAGGCTGTGTTTCCTCTTCGTCCTCCTCATCCTCTGGCTTCAGCATCGATTCGTCCACCACCACCTTGATCTGGCTGAAGCTGGTGGTGCCGGTGTCGATATCGAATTCAGCGCGGACGATCTGTCCTCGCTTGCCGAATTCCTTCTTGTAGGCGGTTGCGAGGGCCTGCTCAATAGCATCGAGCATTTTCGCGCGCGGGATACCGCGCTCCTCCTCCATTTCGCCGAGAACGGCGTGCATTACTTTTAAGTCGAACATAGTGCGTTGCTTACGCCGTGCCGAGCACGGCGACTCATAAAATCCGTTACGTAATATGCGCGGGCCAAAGGCCCGCGCATATCAGTCATGTGTGCATCCTAGCATGGTGACCACACATCGTCAAAACCCCCAATCAGTAGCATAAAAGATGCGTGCTCGCGACCTCGGTGCGGTATACTACGACTATAACCACGTTCACATTTTTGGAGGGGTTCTTTTGTGTATGCGAATTCAAGACGATCAACTGAAGCGTTTCGTGAGCGATGCTGGTCTCGTGCCTAAAAAGGAGATAGCTGAGGCAGAGAAGATCGCTAAGGAGGAAAAACGTACGCTCGCGGAAGCGCTCATCGCTTCCGGCGCGATGAATGAGGACGACCTGCGACGGGTCGAGTCCTATGTGCTCGGTATTCCTTTCGTCTCGCTTAAGGGAGTTAAGGTTGATTTTGATATTTTGACCCTTATTCCCGAACCGGTCGCTCGCAATCACAACATCATCGCTTTCAAAAAGAATGCTGACTCGCTTGAGGTCGCCATGCTCGATACTGCAGATCTGCCTGCTATCGATTTCATAAAAAAGAAGGTAGGACTCAAGATCTTGCCTCGCCTCACTGATACCGATTCGATGAAGGCGGCGCTCATCCAGTACCAGAAAACACTCAAAGATGAGTTCGGAGACCTGATACTCAAGGAAACTTCTGCCCTCAAGATGGTGGCCGAAGAAGGGGAAGAAGTGTCAGAAGAAGACCTCAAGAAAATGGCTGAGGATCTTCCGGTTGTACGTATCGTCGATACGCTTTTGCGGCACGCCATCATTCAGGGTGCCTCAGACATCCACATCGAACCGATGGAGGACTCAGTGCTGGTCCGATACCGCATTGACGGCATCCTCCACGATGCCATGACTCTCCCGAAGCACGCTGCCCCGACCATCGTGGCGCGTCTCAAGGTGCTCTCGAACCTCAAGCTCGACGAAAAGCGTTTGCCGCAAGATGGTCGTTTCAAGATGGAAATGGATGGTCAAAAGGTGTCATTCCGCGTCTCTATTCTGCCAACCTTCTTCGGTGAGAAGGTGGTGATGCGTCTACTCCGTGAAAATCGCTCTGGCTTCACGCTTGAAGGTATCGGCTTCCACGGCTCTTCACTCGAGCGGCTTCAGCGCGCCATGCGCCAGACGACGGGCATCATTCTTGTTACTGGACCGACCGGTTCCGGAAAGACCACCACGCTGTACACCGTGCTTGACCTCCTCAATACGCCTGAAGTGAACGTATCGACCATCGAGGATCCGGTCGAGTACCAGATGCCGCGCATCAATCAGACGCAAGTGAAAGCTGAGATCGGTTTCACCTTCGCCGCCGGTTTGCGTTCGCTCATGCGCCAAGACCCGGACATCATCATGGTCGGTGAGATCCGCGATCAGGAGACCGCTAGCCTCGCGATCAATGCAGCGCTTACCGGTCACTTGGTACTCGCGACGGTGCACACCAACTCTGCTTCAGCGACCGTTGCGCGTCTGGTCGATATGGGTATCGAAACCTTCCTTTTGGTATCAACTCTGCGGGTGGCGGTCGGACAACGACTCGTCCGAAAACTCTCTGAGACTGCGCGAGACCCTTACACCCTCTCTGCTGATGAGCGGGCCGAGCTTGGCCGCCACGCTGACCTCGATAGAGTGCTCGAGGTCTTGAAAGAAGAGCAGGTCGTTGAGAGCAATGCGACCTGGAACAGCGTCACCTTCTACCGTGCGAAAGAACTGCCGGAAGGGGAGGACCCATACAAGGGCCGCATGGGCATCCACGAGATCTTGCCGATCTCGACCGCAATAAAGGATATGGTCATGGCTGGCGCGACCGCCGATAACATTGAAGCGCAAGCACGAAAAGAAGGCATGATCACGATGCTCGAAGATGGTATCTATAAAGCTGCAAAAGGTTTGACCACGCTTGAAGAGGTACTACGCGTCATCAACGAATAGAGAACCTCACTTGTACTACATGGCTAACTGTTACATACAAAATCTGAGCGAAACAGTTGCGACGCGAGGAGACATAGTTCCTTCTGGTGACGAGTGTCAAAACTGTTGCAGCCAGATTTTGGGTGTAAGAGTAGCCAAGCGAGCCGCTTCTTTGAGGTGTGCTTGTGCACCTCAAAGAAGCGGCTGTGCTGGCGGTGTAATACAAGTTAGGTTCTAACTAATATGGCAACGTTCATATATCAAGGGACGGACAGTAGCGGCAAGGCAGTCTCTGAACGAGTCGAGGCCAAGGATCGTTTCGCTGTGTACGAGATCGCTCGCAGCAACGGGCACGTCGTCAATTCTATTGACGAAGCAAAAGCTCGAGCAGTCGGTGCGATCCTCAACTTTAAACAGTTGGAGTACTGGATGAGTCGCGTCAAAGATGACGAGCTCGTGATGGTGACGCGGAACCTTGGCTCGATGCTGGTCGCTGGTCTGCCCTTGTCTCGCGCTCTGTCGGTCATCGAACGACAATCAAAGAATCCGCGTCTTAAGGGAGTGATAACCGATGTGCGCGAACGCATCAACAAAGGTTCGCAGTTCTACGAAGCCCTGGCTGCATACCCAAAGGTATTCAGCGAGCTCTACGTGGCGATGGTGCGTGCCGGTGAGGAAAGCGGAGGTCTCTCTGAAGCACTCCAGACCCTTAGTATTCAGATGGAGCGCTCATCGAGCCTCAAGAAAAAGATCAAAGGCGCGATGATCTATCCTGCTATCGTCATCATCATTCTCGTCATCATCGGTATCCTCATGATGATCTACGTGATGCCTTCTATAACTGGCACCTTCAAGAGTCTCAATGTGGACCTGCCAATGACAACGAGTGCGCTCATCGCAGCTAGCGATTTTATGGTTGCGAATACTATCTCAACACTTATTGGCATGATTGCGTCGATCGTGGGCACCATTTACTTCTTCAAGACCGCGGCCGGTCGTCGCGCTGCTTCGTATGCGATCCCGCGCCTGCCTGTCATTGGCAAGATAGCTAAGGAAGTGAACTCTGCTCGCACTGCTCGCACCCTGTCATCACTCTTATCTTCAGGTGTCGACGTCATCCGCGCCCTAAAGATCACACAGGACGTGGTGCAGAACGTTTACTACAAAGAGATCATCGGTGAAGCAGCTGTTCGGGTCGAGAAGGGTAGTCCGCTCTCAGGAGTGTTCATTGAGCGGGAGGATCTGTACCCGGTCTTGGTTGGAGAAATGATCCTCGTGGGAGAGGAGACAGGAGACATTTCCAACATGCTCAAAGAACTTGCCGTGTTCTACGAAGGCGAGGTCGAGCAAAAAACCAAGGACCTATCGACCATCATTGAACCTATTCTCATGGTCGTCATCGGTGGTTCCGTTGGATTCTTTGCGTTGGCGATGATCAGTCCTATTTATTCTATCTCCGACAGCATCTAGAAGAGCATGCTTAAAAAACTTCTTGATACTTTGTTTCACTTCACTCAGCGACGCTCATCGTACAGTCGAGTACGTCTCGCGTCTCCTCGTTCGTGCGCCTCGTCTCAATGGCTTTTTAAGCATGCTCTATGTGAGAAAGATAGAACTTTGCAGTATAAGATAGGCAGTCGAGGTTTCAGCTTTGTAGAGCTCATCATCACCGCCGCTATCGCTGCGCTCGTGTTCGGCGGCCTCTTCGCTTCCTACGAGAGCATCATTTCTATAATTCGTGAGTCTCGACTCAAAGCCAACGCGCTCGCGCTCGCTACCGAGCGCATTGAGTACATCCGGTCGCTTCCGTATGCTTCGGTCGGAACCCAAGGCGGTGTACCGTCAGGAACTCTCCCCCAAACCTCGACCGCCGTCCTCAATGGTTCTACCTACTACGAACGCATCCTCATCTCGTACGTTGATGACGACGCTGATGGTCTCGCTGGCGCTGATACCAACGCCATTACTTCAGACTACAAGCTCGTTAAGGTTGAGTATTCCTGGGCAGGCGAGAGTGGTACTAGTACCATCTTCCACACCACCAACATCGTGCCGCTCGGCATCGAGACCACCACAGGCGGCGGCACCATTCGAGTAAATGTGTTCGATGCGACCGCGCAACCGGTCTCGGGTGCTGAGGTGCGCTTTGTGAATACGACCGGTACCTCTTCTATCGATACCACTCGTTTCACCGGTGCTTCTGGCGAAGCCTACCTCTCAGGTGCTCCAGCGGGCGGCGGATACCAAATATATGTAACTAAGAGTGGCTACTCTAGTGATGGAACGTATCTTGCCACGACGTCGAATCCGAACCCGACCACGCCGGTCGTTTCGGTGCTTGAGAGTCAGGTTTCGACCATGAATTTCCAGATAGACGAAGTGGGACAGCTTACCATCGAGACCAGACAGCCCCCCACCTACGGTAGTTTTGAGGATCTGTTCACTGATGACACCGGACTCGTTGCAACCAGCAGTACTGAGGTCACCGGCGGAGCGCTCGCACTCCTCAATATCGCTGGCGTGTACCCTGCGAGTGGTACAGCGAGGAGTTCGTTCGTTTCGCCGGTACCCCTGTTCTCTTGGGAGGAGATCAATAGCTCGTTCGCGCCTGGAACCACTGCTCGGATCTTTGTCTACCACGACAGCACTAGCCCGACCCTCGTACCTGACAGCGACCTACCCGGCAACAGCGCCGGTTTCACTACAAACCCGATCGATCTGCGTGCACTTAACAGTGCAGCTTACGACGAACTTTCTATAGGTGTGCGGCTTGAGACCACCGACTCGAGCGTGACACCGTCGGTCCTGGACTGGGAGCTCTCGTATGTTGCACAACGCGATCCGATCGCAGGTGTGCCAGTACATGTCGAGCTCAATAAGACCATTGGTACCGACGGGGGTGGTCTGCCGGTCCTCAAATATACTCAAAACATCACGACCAACGGCAGCGGTGAGTACGATCTTACCGACCTCGAGTGGGGTAGCTACTCGATCACCGAGACCAGCGGCGCTTATACAGCAAGTGAAGTATGTCCGTACGCTCCGTACGCGCTTGCGCCAGGCAATGATGAGGACATGATAATAACGCTTGTACCGGCAGTTTCAGCCAGTATGCGTGTGTACGTTCGCGATGCAAGCGGCGATCCGATCCCCGATGCATCAGTTACGTTTGAGGACGGCGGTTATTCTGAAACCTTTGATTCGAGTACTTGTGGACAAGTGCTCTTCGACACGCCGGGCGCTGGCACGGACTACGAGCTCACAGTGAGCAAGAGCGGATACACCACGCAGAACCTGACCGACATCGAGGTGCAAGCAGGCGGTTCAGTGATAGCGGTCACACTGGTGCCATAATATATGTATATGCAGCGAGTTCTTAAGAACAATAAGCGCGGCATGACCTTCATCGAAATGATCGTTGTCGTTGCTGTGTTCACGGTGATGATGCTTGCCATTTCTTCGAGCGTTGCTGATCTCTACCGATATAATTCATACGCAATGGCGCAAGCGTATCAGCTCGACCTTGCCCGGCGAGGTGTCGATGTGCTGACTCGAGACCTCCGCGAAATGATCTTTTCAGAAGATGGCGCGTTTCCGCTCGTACGCATGGAGCCGCACGTCGTCGGTTTCTACAGCGATGTGGATGGTGATGACAGTGTTGAGTATGTAGAGTACGAGCTCTCGACCACGACCAGGTTCACCAAGCGTGTGTACGCACCGACCGGAGGCAATCCAGCGTACAACTTTGCAACAGCAACCGAATCGGTCGTCGTTTCTGATTACGTACAGAACCTCATTCAAGCAACGTCGACCTTTCTGTACTATACGAATGCCGGTACTGCGACCACTGCCACTTCGGCCATTGCTGACATTCGTTTCATCCGTTCGCAGCTCATCGTGAATGTGGACCAGGTTCACAACCCAGGTGAGTACATGCTTCGTTCCGGTGCCACGCTGCGTAACCTTAAAGACAACCTATGACCACTTCGCGACAAAAAGGGGCACTGCTCGTACTCGTCATTGTTTTCGGGGCAGTGTTCTTCGTGATGGTGACGAGCTTCCTCGGTTACGTTGTTACCCAGCACCGCACACAGGCGGTTCGTATTCAGAAGGAACTTGCTCGCGAGATCGCTGAGGCAGGACTCAACTACTACAAATGGTACCTAGCGCACTACCCGGGCGATGTCACGCACGGTACCGGTCTTGCTGGTCCCTACACCATTCCTTTCGATGACCCTGAGCTCGGACGCATCGGTGAGTTCGACATCGATCTCGATAGTACATCGTACTGCGGGTCGGTAAGTTCCATCGACATAACTTCGACTGGACGCTCTGATGCGATGCCGGCAATAGAACGTACCGTGTATGGTCGATATGCTCGGCCGACAGTTGCTGAGTATTCATTCATAATCAATGCCGACGTTTGGGCTGGATCAAACCTGCAGATCTACGGTCCGTACCACAGCAACGGCGGTATTCGCATGGATGGAACTAACAACTCGACAGTGACGAGCCAGCAAAATAGCTGGACCTGTACCAGCACTTTCGGATGTAGCCCATCAGGTACGCGCAATGGCGTGTTCACAACCACTGCTAATTCAAATGCTGCCTTGTTCAATTATCCGAGCACGCCGATCAACTTCACTGGACTCACCGTCAATCTCGCTGAGATGGAAACACGAGCTGATAGCAATGGCGGCATACACCTCGGCCCTTCAGGAGATTTTGGGTACCTGATAGAGTTCAAGAGCAACAACAGCATCGACCTATACATCGTTGATCGTACCTGGAGTCACAACGAGTACACTATCGAGGATGGGACCTACACTGCGTACAATCTTATCCGTGAAGCCGATTTTGTTAGGAATATCCCTATCCCAGCCGGCTGCCCACTGATCTTCGTAGAAGATAAAGTGTGGGTGTACGGAGTCGTTGCAAGCAAGGTCACACTTGCTGCTGCCGACATCGATACAGTAGGTGTCGATCCCTCTATCATCCTCCATGGCAACATAACCTACACATCGACCTCGACCGCTGGTCTGCTCGCCATTGCTGAAGATGACGTTCTTATCGGGTACGACGTTCCGAATGACATGGTGCTGAATGGCATCTTCATTGCTCAGAACGGCAAATTCGGAAGGAATCATTACACTGTAGATGCTAACGGCGGTGACCGTTTCCGTGACTCGCTCACTATGCACGGTACGGTGGTCAGCAATGGTCGCGTTGGTACCAAATGGACCTCCGGCAGTACCTGGACCTCGGGCTTCAATAACCGTTACAACACCTACGATGCGAATCTTGTCGACGATCCGCCACCGCTGACCCCGCACACATCAGATGACTACACGTTTGTTGAGTGGCGAGACGTATACCAGTAGCGCTTCACCCAGGCTTCAAAAAG
>CAYTYF010000026.1:0-7941 GCA_964442205.1 uncultured Candidatus Saccharibacteria bacterium
GTTCCTCATGATTGAATGGCTTCAGAAACGCCTCGGGAATATTTGGCTGAGGTAGTGGTTTTGGCTCGCTCATGGTGGTGTGTTAGAAGCGAATAGTACCACAATCAAACGTTTTTTGAAGCGTATACAAGCAAGGGTCCGGCAGTTGCCGGACCCTTTGAAGTAACCATTATGTATATGGCACTGCTATAGAGCTTGCGATCAGAATTGCTGCAGACAAGGAGCACGAGTGAGAGAATGTGAGGCGTACTTGGGTGTACGGTGAACGTTCTCGAACGAAGTGTGACGCTGTATGAAGCTATTCTGGCGAGAGCGGTTTAGCGCATTGTGATGAGGTGTTCAGGAGTCAGCGAACTAAGCCAATTGCCGATGCGCTCTGCGATACTCGAAAGCAGGTTCTTTGGCGGAGCTGGCGGTTCAGCGTCTAGCAGTGGTGGGAGTTCTGGTTGAGGCGCCACTACGACCTCTTCTGGCTTCGGTGCTGCGTTGTCGAGTCCCACAAGTGGTAAGAGGGTATCGTCTGGCAAGACCGGTTCTGGTCGATGCTCAGCGAAAGAGTTGTGCAAGGTACGGTAGGCAAGGATCTCTGCCTGCTGTGCTGGAGTGAGCGTGAAATTTCCACTCTCGCCGCAGACAAGCTTATTGATCTTGTTTTGTGTCGTGTAGTAGACGTATCCGGAATCGCGCGTCATTCCCCACGGGTGGAGCACCTCATCCGCATGAAGCATCTGGAAAGCGCGCACAGCCACCTCGGTCGACTTGTCGAAAAAGCCAGATTCGTCGAGCGATGTTTCTGAGTACGCATTGAGGAACTTCTGGAGTTTCGCTACTTCGCTTGGATCATTGACCGAACCGTAGCGCATGTAAGTAGTCAGGTACGGAGCGCACTCGCCGAGCACCTCGCCAGGTAGCTGAATGCCTACACCGAGTTCGTGCGTGGCCACTGGCGACTCGTACGGCTCGCGGTACTTGCTGCTCTCGTTGCCATGGAGGCCGATGAGTTGGGCACGATTTCGGTACACGCCCAATTCCATATCTTCAGGGATCTCGATAGTGTAGTCGACCGTGATCATTTCGCCCTTCGGTATCTCGCCGAGTTCCCAGAATTCTTCGTGGATGATATCGCCATCCTCGTTTTCCAAAATGTCGACAAGCACTGCATCGTAGAGGCGACCACCCTTGTTCTTGAAGGTGACGGTGTAGTCGACCGACTCGCCTGGTTCAGCCTTGCGCTTGTTTGCCTCTTTGAGGATAGTGAAATCAGCGCTTGCTGTTGGCTTGGTCCAGTTGCCTGAGCCGCCGCTGCCACTGCGTACCACGTTCACTACAACTGTGTCCTCATTGTCAGCGTCGTTCGCATCTGGCTGATGTCCGTAGGCACGTGCAATGAGAGTTAGGTCACCGCTTTGGGTGTCGGCGTTCACGACCGCATTGTATGAGAATTCCTTGGTTCCCCCGGCAGGAATGTCGCCGAGCGACCAGGTGAGGTGATCCGAACCGACGGAGTCTGGATCGTTGGTGAAGTCGAGGCTCGGCGCGAAGAAGCGATTCTCCAATCGTACGTCGCGAGCTGTAGCGTCACCACGGTTGAAGATGGTGTAGGTGTACGTTATGCCAGAACCTGGGCGAACCTTGCCGCTCTCTGTTTCGGCACGCACACCGAGCCAGAGGTCAGGCTGTCCAAAGGCAATGTTGCCGTTCCAGTTGCCGTAGATGTTGAAGATGAGCGAAGACCAGTTGCTGCCGATGATGTTCGTGTTGGCCATATTGAGAATGTTCGCATCAGCAACCGCATTGCCGGTTTGGATGAAACCGTCAGCATCGGCGTCGACATGGTTGTCGCCAGTGAGTGCGTACACCTGCACGTTGTTGCGGATGACCGCATTGTTGGTGTTGACGATAGCACCGTCGTTGCCACCTGTGCCGCCACCAAGACCAGTTGAGTAGATGCGGATGCCGTCACCTGTCATTTCCCACGACATACCGTCAGGCAGACCGAAGATCTCGCCGCTCCAGTCGCCATGGACGCGGATGAGCATGGAGAATGAGCCCGTGTTCACAAAGTTCTGGTTGAGGAGGTTGGTCACGTTGCCGGTGGCGTAGCTGTCGCCAGTAGCGATCGCTGCAGCGGCACCCTCGGCTGTGTTAGCACCAGAGTCTGCGGTTATGCCGACATTCGAAGAGACATCAGCAGTGTTGTTATTGGTGACGTTGCTGTGGCCGCCTGGTGCGCCATTAAGAAGAGAAGCAAAGAAATCGCTGTTCGGCAGTATGAGCGAACCGGTGTAGTCAGAGAAGTTATTGAAGACAAGGAGTAGGTAGTTCGAATCGATGACGTTGGTGTTGGCAACGTTGATGACGTTCGCCGAAGCATAGGCATCGCCGGTCGTAATGGTCGCGTTTATGCCCTCGGCGCGATTGCCGCCGGTCGAGGCACCGACCGTGATGTTGTTCACGATCTCGGCGAAGTTGTTACTCGTCACAGAGTAGCTGGTCGTACCGTCGTCGCAGAGGTTCAGGCTGCATGGGCTGGTACTCTCGGCGGTCTCTGGAGAGAAGATGTCGAGGAAGGCATCGCGGAGGTCAATGTTGCCGTAACCCAGTGTCTCATTGATGAAATCAACAAGACCATCTGAGTTCACGATGTTGGTGTTGACCACATTGAGTACATCGACGTACGCCACAGCGTCCCCGGTTGCGATGAACGCATCGCCAGTGCCGGCTCCGCCCGCGGTATTTTCGCCGGTCGTTGCAGTGGTGGTACCGTCGGTCGTCGAAGTGCCTGCGTTGTCGATGGTGATGTTGGTTGGATCAGTGATCTCGAGTTCAGTCTCTTCTTCTGAAGAAGAGCCGCCTCCGCCGCCTTCAACCACAGCGGTGGTCGTGCTCGCCCTCTCATCGTCTGACCCCTCTTCATCAGCCTCGTCATCGGCAGCGCTCGTGGTGTCGATGATGTTGGTGTTGACCTCGCTCTCGGACTCGCCGCCTGCGGTTGCGTCACCGGTCACTACAGCGGTCGTTTCGGGCTCAGTCGGTTCCTCCTCGGTCGGAGCGATCTCTTCTTCTGCCGGCTCTTCCGGCTCAGTCACTTCTTCCGCAGGTTCTTCTTCGCTGGTCTCAGCTTCGTTGTTTACCGAGGTTTCGTTGCTAACAGAGGTGTCGCCTCCAGCATCGACCTCATCGGCAAAAACAGCAAGGGGCGCGATGAGCTGCAGCGCGAGCGCGAAGAAAAGAATGGTTGCGGCTGCGCGCGACAGGGAGTTAGAGCGTGAGTAATTTTTCATAGAGTGCGATAAGTGCACGCAGCTTCTCGACGAGTGCTTGCAGCTGCGTGGTTGCTGGTAAATAGGTAGTGGAGGTTGCTGTCGTGACCGTGCGGTCGTTTTCAGACTCAACATGTGATGAGTACACGGTGTCTTCATCAGAATCAATAGTGACGTCTTCGACCACCTCTCCATTGATGGTGGTCTTGACCGTTGTGTGTGATTCGCCGCCATTACTTTCCACTGAGACCTTATTGGTCACGCTGGAGTAAGCAAATGCAGAATTGTACACGCCAAAAAGCGCGGCAAACGCTATCGTTGCAGCGAGCATTTTTGCGGTTGTGGCTATAACTAGTGGCATTCCCTCTCTAAGACCTTGTCACAATTAAGCTTTTTGAAAATCGATGAGGTGCGAGGCAGGCGTGAAATAAAACGTGAGATGAACGTATGTGTTCAGTGAACGTTTTGTTTCGAAGTCTAACGAAGCAGATCGCGACCTTCAGAGAACTTGACCAGGTCTTGGTCGAGGGAGGGACCATGTCCCTCCACTCAAAGCAACATCCCTATTGCTTCAATGCATTTCTCGCTTAGCGAGTGATGCGGGTAACGTTGCGGTTCACAACGTTCATGATGAGGCCGTCAGAGTATGCCTCGCCAGTCGTGACGATACCGCCATGGCCGCCGTTGCCACCTGCGCCGCCGTCACCACCCTGGCCGCTGCTCGTGCCGCCCTTGTTCATCCATGAGAAGAAGCGTGAGAAAGCGTCGTTCTTGTAGCCGCCTTGCTTGTCGCCCTCAACATCGCCGCCGTTGCCGCCTTCCTCACCGTCGCCACCATCTGACACGTTCTTGCCAGTGTTAGCCTTTACATCCATGCTGTTTGAAACAGTTGCGGTGTTCTCGTTCTTGACCTTGGTCTCCTTGTCACCACCGTTCTTGCCGCCGAAGTTGAAGAAGCGTGCCCATGGGCTCTCGCTCTCCTCGTCGCAACCGCAACCCTGGATCTTGGTCTTGTTGTAGTTGACATCGTTGCTGATAGTGCCGTATGCAGTTGCATCGCCAGTCAGGATAAGACCGCCGTGTCCGCCGTTGCCACCATTACCACCGTTGCCACCCTGACCCCACTTGTTAACACCCTCAACATCGCCGCCGTTGCCGCCCTCCTCACCGTCGCCACCGTTGGTGTCGTTCTTGCCAGTGTTGGCCTTCACGGTCATGGTGTTTGAGACTGTAGCAGTGTTGGTGTTGCTGACCTTGGTCTCTTCATCGCTGCCGCCGCGGCCGAATGCTGAAGCTGGTGCAGCGAAGAGCATCATTGCTACTGCTGCAACAACCACTGCGAGCGTGATCGCGGTTGCCTTTGTCATTGTCTGTGACATAACAAACGTTATTGGTTATTTTGATAATTGATAATGCTGCACAAAATGTGCGGTGGTCTCTAGAGACATTCCTCTTGTGGGGAAGGTCGTGACCTGTGAGGGTACGAAAATCGTACCGCTCACATAAGAACGGGGAACCGCGACTTTTTCTCAGCTCTCATGTGAACGCCACGTTGGCGTAACAGAGCTCTACGAGTGGTACAAAAATGCTCAGAAACAAAAAACCTGCGCACGCACGCAGGAAAACACTTGTGTCTGAAGGGGACGGTTTGTTTTTACACAAAGCACCATGACTTTTGTGTACAACAGGTCCCCCAACGAGTTGTAACGTGCCCACATGGTATACCGCAGAGCATATCTGTCAATTTTTTGAAGTGAGTAGGCACTAGTGCGAAACAATCACCTGGCTCTGTCAAAGTGGTATGATGGGAAAAAGCAAGACAAACCCCCACAGCGGGTAGGTACACTGGGGGGAATCTCGTACGAGACTCAGTGGACCGACCCGTTGTGGGGGTTTTAAGCACTAAAAAACAGGACACTAGGTCCTGTGGCTGTGCGTGTTATATACCTAAATGCTATAGAGTGCAATACCTCACAAGCTACGGTTCCCGTCGGCTTTGATGAGCGAAATAGCTCCGGCCGTGCGAGCCTCCGCCGCTCTTGCGTGTCCTGCGAGCGCGATCATGATGCTATTGTCGGTCGAAAGCTCGCGAGGAGGGAAGTACACGGTGGTTTCGGGGTGGCTCGCGATGAATGAGTTTGTAAACACTTCACGCAATCGAGCGCTCGCGCTCACGCCTCCGCCAACGATAAGCGTCTTGGCGCCATGTGTATCGATGGCTTTTTCTGTCTTCTTGAGCAACACCTCTGAAACAGCATCTTCAAAGTCGCGGGCGAGCGCTTGTCTATCCTGATCGGAAAGTTCAACTTCTTCTATGGCGTAGCGGACAGCTGTCTTAAGTCCGGAAAAAGAAAAATCGAGATCACCTGAGGTCAGCATTGGACGAGGCAGCTTTGCCTTGAATGGTGGTAATCCAGCCGCGCGAGCTTTAGCCGCGAGACGGCCTATCTCGGGCCCGCCAGGGTACGGCAGACCCATGAGTCGCGCCACTTTATCGAACGCTTCACCTACCGCGTCGTCCCTGGTTTGACCTATGCGTTCGTACGAACCCCATTCTTCCATGAGGACGAGTTCGGTATGTCCGCCGGAAATGAGTAGGGCGATAGCAGGAAACTCGACTGGGGCCAGCTCGTTGTCTTCGACCGCATCAAAGATGGAAGCGAGGATGTGTCCTTCCATGTGGTTGACCGGTACCACCGGGCACTTCATAAGCAGCCCGAGTGCTTTCGCGAAGTTCACACCGACCCACAGTGCTGGCTCAAGGCCAGGTCCGCTCGTAACGGCGACGAGTCCTATCTCCGGCAGTGCGTGATCAGCAAGGAATGACACAAGAGCGTCAGCCAAGTCCGGTTCGCGCTCGAGGATTTTTTTTAGCTCGTTCTCTAATTCACTATCGAGCTGAGCGCTGGTTGTTTCAAGAAGTTCGGCTTCTTCGAGTGCGAGGGTGAGGAGGGGTACCAGCGCTTTGGCGTGCTCACGCTTGGCCATAGCGGGGAAGATGCCGCCGTACTGGGCATGGAGTTCGGTCTGCGAACGAAGACCATTTCCGAGGAGGGTGTACTTCGCGGTCGGGAAAGCGCCGTCAGCATCTACGATGCTGACGGCCGTCTCGTCGGCTGAGGTTTCTATACTCAAAATGCGCATAGGCGGCACTATACCAGATTATTGCGACCATTACATTCTACCTATGTCTAGGGTATAGTTGGTGGCGATATGGTGAAAATTGTCACACACAATGGCGTCTTTCATGCCGATGACGTCTTCGCGATCGCAGCTCTCCAGATCTATCTTGGTAAAGAGGAGGTCGAGGTCATTCGTTCGCGCGATGAGGTAGTGATAGCAAATGGCGACTGGGTCGTGGATGTTGGCGGTGTCTATGACCCAATGACCAAACGCTTCGATCATCACCAGCAGGGTGCGCCTGTTCGTGAGAACGGACTTCCATACGCCGCATTCGGTCTCATTTGGAAAGAGGTGGGAGAAAGTATCTCTCGGTCACCTGAAGTGGCACGTCGTATAGAAGAGCGGCTGGTTCTGCCTATCGATGCTAACGATGTCGGTGTTTCCATTCACACTGCGCTCGATCTCGAAATGCTTCCGTTCGAGATCCACGACGCTATCTCGATATTCAATCCAGCCAAGAACAGCGAGGAGGATGCAGATAAAAATTTTGCGCAAGCGGTGTCGGTCGCGAAACTCATCCTCGAGCGACTCATCATACGAACCCACGCGCGTATCGAAATGGAGGCGGTTGCGGCCGATGTGTATGCAAAGACCACCAATAAACGCGTTCTAGTTTCTGATGTGCCACTCTCATCTGATCTGTTCATGGATTACGCCGATGTTGAAATTGTGGTCACGCCCGACGATCCGAAGACCAGCTCCAATTGGGCGGCCGTCATTGTTGCCAAGACTGTCGGCTTTGGAAATGCGAAGCAGAAGTTCCCGGCAGCGTGGGCAGGACTCAGGACGACCGAGTTGGCGGCGGTGAGCGGTATCGAAGATGCAGTCTTTTGCCACAAAAGCCTTCACTTTTTCGTTGCTAAGAGCAAAGAGAGCGCTCTGAAGGCGGCAGGACAGGTGGTGAAAGGGTAAATGTGTCCGATACAAGATTCGAACTTGTGACCTCAGCAATGTCAATGCTGCGCTCTAACCAGCTGAGCTAATCGGACGAAAGTGGTAGGATGATATCATAAAGCTTTCTGAAAATCGATATGAAAAGATACGAAGGAGCACCGGGCGCGCAAGATACCATTTCCTCAGAAATTGATAATTTTAATCCAGAAGAAATTGTCTCAGAATTCAAGGGTTCACCAGAGGCCCTTAAAGATCACGTATTCAATGAAGTTGCGAAGGCTGTGTTGGTTAAGGAATTTTTTGAAGCACTAGAAGATTTCTTTTCTGTAAATGAGACCGACCAGATGCGAGCTGAGATGACTAAATTCTCCGACGAGGAGATCATTGCTGCGTTGTCGCTGCCGCACGAATTGCGACTGAATATGTTCGAGCGAATGGAGCAGGAGTGTGCTGCGGGGAAAGATGTGTCTGTTGTGCTCAGAGAGTATGTAGAGCGAGTATCTAAGTATGGATTTGGGATAGGGTTTCATACCTCACCACTTGATCTGCGTCCAGAAGAGGAAACAGGAAGGTGGATGATCAAGGGAACTGAGGCCGATCA
>CAYTYF010000026.1:7951-13718 GCA_964442205.1 uncultured Candidatus Saccharibacteria bacterium
TGACGGAGACCGTTTAATGGCGTACTACAGTACTAAGTATCGCCACATTTACAAAAAGAAGCATCCAAAGTTCATTTATATTGTGCGCACGGATCCGTCGACACATAAGACTGATGGAAATTGGAGCCGGTCTGATTCTTTGAGCGTGATCACACGCATTCCATTTGAACAAGTAGTGCAGATTGTTGAGTCGACTGCTAGGGTGCAAAATGAAAACGGCCACCAATCTGAATAAGACTGGAGGCCGTTGCTATATTGTTTCGTGTGCTTCGTTGAGGCGGGCTAAGCGAATTGCAAAGCCAATGGTACGTTCATCGAACTCATTGAAGATGTTCGACACTCCAGGATTGGTCTCGAGAAGCGCACGCAACGCATCAGCGTTGTCGTCCCAGAACCGAGGACGGTGGGTCCGCAGAGAATCTATGGCAATAGTGAGCCGTAGAGTCGACTGAGGAGTAGGACCGGACCAGGTCGGGGTATTGGCAATATCGAGTATTCGCTCTAGGCGCGACACCACTCCCTCCTTTTGCTACCAATTTCCAATAATATCATATCTAAAGATTTTGTCAACCATGCCTATTCTTTACCCGACAGAAACCATCTACGCCCTCGGAGTGAATGGTTTTGATGCTGATGAGCTCCAAAAGCTATACGTACTCAAGGGGCGCGACGAAGGGAAGCCGGTCTCACTCTTGGTGCGTTCGGTCGAGGACATCGAACGATACGCTGTGTTGTCGCCGCGAGCTCGACGTATTGCAGAAAGGTTTTTGCCAGGCCCGCTTACGCTGGTTGTGCGAGCTCGAGAAGATGCACCGCGCCCGCCGGTTGCACCTGACGGCACGCTCTCATTTCGTATTTCTTCTGATCCGATTGCGCAGCAGCTCATTCACGAATTAACCATGGACGAGCCTTTTGCGCTCACTGCTACGAGCGCCAACGTGAGCGGGGAACCGACGCTTGCCACTGTGCCAGAAATAATCGCTCAATTCAAAGCTGTTGGCCGCAACCTATATCATACGGTTAACCGTATGATAGATGATGGTCCGCGAAGTGGACAGTCTTCTACCGTTGTCCGTATCATCGGTGATGAGATGACCATCATCCGCGTAGGTGCTGTCTCAGAAACTGACCTGCTGCAGGCGTAAGGCTGCGCTAGTGGACTAGCACAGATTTTATGCTATGTTTGCCGCAGTTTAGCAGTACCAAACCGTTCCATTCTGGAGGGATATACCACCGTGAACGTGCAAACAAATGTTGAAGGCATCCATCCCCTCTTTGATGGGGGCGACTATGAAACAGGGCGGCGCCTCATCGACTGGCTTGAGCAAGAACTCTCCGAACAAGCTTTTGCTCAACTGGGCCTACGCGCTGAACGACGAGATCGTATCAATGCGGGCAGTGAAGGTCTCACCACTGCGGAACTAGAGAAGGTTCTCGGTGTTGTTCGGGTCAGATGCTCCGCGCATTGGGAGTGCGACTCCGATTACCTCTTCTTCGCGGAACTGCTATCAGCTGCTCAGACTGAACTGCCTGCCATGCGTGATGTCGATCTCGAAGCAGGTGCGTACAAACCTCAATATCAGAAAGTTGTATTGACGGAATTTCCCAAGCGTCCGTCGCTGCGACGCACAAAAAAGGGCTTCTGGGTGGGGCCTGACTGGTGAAAGGGGGCAAAGTGCCCCCTTTTTCTTTTTCATGTAACCCTCAGGTAGTATTTCGTGTACTATATAGCACGAACGATATGTGTGGAATTTTTGGATATGTAGGAACACGCACCGCTGAGCCGATCTTGGTCGAAGGGTTGCGTACCCTTGAGTACCGCGGCTACGACTCGGCGGGTATTTTTGTGCCTGGCTTCGGGGCAATAAAAGCGGTCGGTCCGATAGACAATTTGGCTGCCAAGCTACCAGCGAGCATTCCTGGAAGCTCTGGCATTGCCCACACCCGCTGGGCCACTCACGGTGCTCCTACTGAAAAGAACGCCCATCCGCACCACGATATGAGCGAGACTGTTTGGCTCGTGCACAACGGCATTGTCGAGAACTACCGCGAACTCAAAGAAGGATTGGCCGTGCAGGGTATTAGCTTCTATTCCGACACCGACACCGAGGTTCTCACCAAGCTCATTGGTTCTTTCTATCGAGGCGACCTCCGGGAAGCAGTACGATTGGCTCTCGGCGCTGTACGCGGCACCTACGGTCTCGCGGTCATGAGTGAGAAGAATCCGAGCGAGATCATCGCAGCTCGAATGGGTAGTCCGATCGTGCTCGGTATCGGGCAGCACGGCAACTTCGTTTCCTCAGACCCTTCCGCGCTCCTCATCCATACCAAGGATGTCGTCTATCTTGATGACGGAGAGATCGCTCTTGTGACAAAGGACGGATTTGAGATCACGAGCGTCAATGGCAAGAAGAAAGAGAAGACGGTCGAGAAAGTGGAGTGGGACATGGAGTCGGTGCAGAAGAACGGCTACGAACACTTCATGCTCAAGGAGATCTTTGAAGCGCCAGAGGTCATTGAGAACACTATCCGCGGCCGACTGCTCAAAGACAAGGGTCGGGCAAAACTCGGTGGACTCGAGTCGGTCTTGCCACAGCTAACGGCACTCAATCGACTGCAGATAGTCGGCTGCGGTTCCGCGTACTACGCTGGTGCGGTTGGCAGATACATGCTCGAAGAGTATGCCGATCTGCCCGTTGAAGTTGAGCTTGGCAGTGAGTACCGGTATAAGAAGGTCTACGCCGATAAGAAGAGCGCTGTGCTTGCTGTCACTCAGTCCGGCGAGACGGCAGACACAAGGGCGTCACTCAAGAAAGCTGAGGAGATGAATCTCCTCACGCTCGGTATCGTGAATGTGGTCGGGTCAGCCATCGCTCGAGAGACTGACGCTGGCGTATACAATCACGCAGGGCCTGAAGTGGCTGTTGCTTCGACTAAAGCCTTCACCTCACAGCTAACAGTATTGTCGTTACTGACCCTCCTCCTTGGTCGTGAGCGCGGTATGACCCTCGAGGCAGGGCAGGAGATAGTCGCCGGTATTCTCGCACTCCCAGAAGTACTGAAAGATGTGTTGGGTCGTGCTCCAGAAATTGAACGTATTGCAAAAAAGTATGCAGACGCGCGAGACATGATGTATATCGGCCGCCACATGCACGCACCTATTGCGTACGAAGGCGCCCTAAAGCTGAAAGAGGTCGCGTACATCCACGCCGAAGCCTACGCTGGCGGTGAATTGAAGCATGGCCCGATCGCCATGCTCGATAAAGATTTTCCAGTGTTCGCGCTTGCGCCACAGGACGCGGTCTATGAAAAGATGGTCTCCAACATCGAGGAGGTGCGTGCTCGCCATGCACCCGTTATCGCACTTGCTACCGAAGGCGATGTGATGATCCGCTCCATCGCTTCTGATGTCATCTACGTGCCGAAGGTCCACCCGCTTTTGCAGCCCATCGTTTCCACGGTCCCGCTTCAACTCTTCGCGTACTACGTCGGGACAGCTAAAGGCTTTAATGTCGATAGACCCCGCAACCTCGCTAAATCAGTAACTGTCGAGTGAGCGAGTGAGGAAACGTGGGGCGTTTCCGCAAGACCTTTTGAGATATTCTGAAGTATGAGGAATATCCAAAAGGTGTACTGCATCTGTAAGATGTCGCGGGGGAAAGTTTACTTTCACCTATGACCGAGCGAACGCTGACAGGAAGCTTTGCTTTCGTGGAATAATCCTCAGCTCTTTTTAGTGATCTCGCCAATAATTGCAGCGTGGTCTGAGATACCAAATTGAAGCCGAACATTTTTTGCTTCGTATGGGGGTTGTGTGAAAAGGTAGTCGACCATGTATGTGTCGAAGATGGGTGCATTCAACCCCGTGCTTTTTCCCATGCGATGCAGGTCGCGGTCGAGGCTGCTCTTGTACGTAGCAGGGATGGTGTCGGTGTAATGCTTAGTCACCACTTCGTAGAGCTCGTTGTATCCGCGCGGCATGTTGAAGTCACCACAGAGAACGTGTGCTGGTTCGGCATCGATCAGTGCTAGGAAGGCCTCGCAGCCCTGACGCTGGTAATCATCAGCGAGACCATCTTTGGTCACCATGAGGTGCGTGGTCGCTATCTCATACTCAGCACCATCTGTGTCTTTCACGGTCGCGATCAGGTATGGGTGTATCTCTCGGTCTGTCCGTTCAACGTCGTGCTTATGGACCGTGACCAACTCACGCGAGCCGTAGTAGTAGTTCTCGCGCGCGACCATCGGGAGCTTTGAGCCAATGAGAATGCCTGCCTCGTAGGTCTCTCCGTTCATCGTCTCTATCTTCATCGGGGCATAGGCGGTGGAGTAGCCGAGAGCACGCAGCGTCTGGCTAAAGTAGGCTGGAGCCTCCTGAAGGCAGAGCACGTCGGGCTGCTCGTCACGTAAAAAAGCGTGTACACGCTTGTAGTGATTGTTGCCCTCAACATTCAGGGAAACGATTTTCATGCCGAAAAGTGTACCATATTTTGCAAGAAAACAGGCCGTTTGTAAGGTTTTTTGACCCTGTGCGTCATAGGCGTTGGAAGCAACTCCATGGAGAAGAAATATGTCCGCTCACCGACTCGTTTCTGAGGAGGCGGTCAACCGAGCTGCCGAGCTGGGTCATGAGATCTCACGTTCCAACACTGGTCCCGGCCGGGTCATCTGCCGGCATTGTCATCAAGTTGGTGACGAGCGTTCCCAACACGGCATCGTGTTCACGCAGGAGTGCCTGCAAGCTCCGACCAAAGGATGAACCCAATGAGGTTCGATCGAAGAACGCCAGGACACAACCTGGCGTTCAACTATTTTATTGAGGAAGTTTAGAGCAATATGTTCGCTAGGGCGACAGTGGCGACAATTGCCCAAATGATATTGAGAACCCCAGGTTGGTACGTGCGTTTGTAGAAGGAGATAGAACCGAGACCAAGGGCGCCGGTTAGATTTAGTACCTGATACCAAATGTTCGATGATTCCCAGACAGAAAAACTGACAAGTACGTACGCGAGCACGATAGCGACCATTCCATACCAGCCGAAGACCTCCACGAATGTTTTCATACTGAAATTCTAGCATCCGCATCAGCCAGTATTCTCTGCGGAAAAAAAGGGGGGGATTCGGTCACAAATAATTTTGCTGCGCAAAATTTTCGCGACCCCGTCTCGCTTGCCTCCGGCATCGCTGCGACCTTCGAATCCCCACGCAAAGCGCGCAGGCGCTTTACTCCCTTTTCCCACTCACTTCGTTCGTTGCGGAAAGGGGGGGATTCGAACCCCCGATAAGGTTGCCCCTATGCCGGTTTTCGAAACCGGTGCCTTCAACCCCTCAGCCACCTTTCCAGGTACGATTTATGTGCGGTGTATACTAGCATCGTTACACCTATGCTCAAAGTTGGAAACAAAGTACCAGCGTTCACGCTCAAGGATCAAAATGATACTGAACGCAGCCTCAAGGAGTTCGAGGGAAAGTGGCTCATCATATACTTCTACCCGAAGGACGACACGCCTGGCTGCACCAAGGAAGCCTGCGCTATCGCAGAGATCTACGCTGACTTCGAAAAGCTCGGTGTGACAGTGCTCGGTGTAAGCAAAGACACACCTCGCTCACACAAGAGGTTTGCTGAGAAGTTCAATCTGCCGTTTACACTGCTCTCCGACCCATCAACAGAAATGATCCAAGCGTACGGCGCATGGGGCGAGAAGTCGATGTACGGTAGGAAGTACATGGGTACGCTTCGCGTTTCGTATCTAGTCGATCCAAAAGG
>CAYTYF010000027.1:0-6114 GCA_964442205.1 uncultured Candidatus Saccharibacteria bacterium
CGGATGGACGGTCTCGTCATCGCCGTTTCGGTTCTCTGGATTCTCGAGCTCGTAGTGTGCACGGACAGCACCAGCTAGGTCGCTACTGGCTTTGTACTGCACTTTGACCGGAAGGGTCATAAACGCATTATCTGATGTCTTTACAGACACATCCGCACCTATTTCCTGTAACTGAAGATTTACAGAAGCAACCACGCGATCAAATGGCCACGGGAGCTTGAGGCTGAGTCCTGGCATGCGAGCAGCACCAAGCGGCTTACCGAGACGCTCGATTATTTTTGCCCGCTTGCCGGGAGTTATAACGATAGTTGTCGCAACGACGATAATGAGAAAGATGAGGAGCAGACCACGGACCGACGCTAAAAAAGCGAGAATATCAAGGAAATTCATAGTCTTACCTGCCCATAAAAGCAGGAAATTAACATGTAATGTATCCGAAAAATACTATTTACTTTGCTTATAGTCAAACAGTAAAATTTTCATTTACACCTTATCAGAAAGCAGAGCCATAGCGCCGTAGAGGCCGCCGTTGTCGCCGAGGGTAGCATCGAGAATAAGCGGACACGGTGTGATGTCGTCGAGCACTTCGTTGGTATGCTTTACGATATCGTCGAGGAAGATACGCGGATCACCGACCACCATTGAGCCTCCGAGCACGATAACGTCGGGAGACCAGTAGAGAATAGTGTTACGAAGGCCGTGCGCGAGGAAATACGCGAGCTGGTCCCAAATGGCGTCTTCTTGTGGTATCTCGTATGGTTCTACACCCATGCGCTCCTTCACCGCTGCACCAGAAACGAGATTCTCAAGCGTAGGAGGTATATCGTCACCTAAAATGGTGTGGTCAATGTCGAGTATCTGCTGACCAGGTTCAAAACCAACTGAGTAGTCGTCGATAACGCCGTCCTCTATCTTCACACCGCCTACTCCGGTCGAGACCGTGTGGTACACGACTATCTCATGCCCCTTCCCTGCACCGAAGCGCACCTCGCCGAGACCCACAACTGCAGTGTCGTTCTCAAGGTAGACCTTGGTCTTGAATTTCTTAGCAAGTTCAGCGGCAACAGGTTCATCTATCCAGCCGGTAAGTACGCTGTCGTGCACCATTTCCATCTTGTCGCCAGAAAGCGTACCGCGAATACCGCCGGCCATACCGCGAATAGGTTCTTTGGTGAGTTCCTTTACGGCTTTTTCTATTGCTTCAATGCCGTCCTTGGCCTTCTTTGGGGTTTTGAATTTCTTGACCTCACCAAAAGACTTAAGGTCGTTCGAGACCGCAACGCGCGTTTTAGTGCCACCGATGTCAAAAAGAACGTATGCCATATGATGCTTATTCTACAATAGCCGAAATGGTTTGATTGAAGTACTGGGAGACCTTGTGTGCGTAGCGCTCGATGCCCTGTTTGAAGTACGGTGGGTGGGCGCGTTGGATACGACCCACTACAAAGTAGGTAGCGGCAAGGGCGGCGGCGTAGCCGCCGCCTATCGGCAGCGGAAGCGAAAGCCTGTGCGCAGGAATACCGAAGTCTGTGTTCTCTGAACCAAAAGAAATGAAAAGCTCATCTGGGGATTCGACAATGGTCTTAGCATGCTTTACCTCTTCCTCGGTAAATACCCTACCCGTGACAGCAGGTCCAAACAGTTCGTCAAACTTGGTGCGAATCATCGGTACGATATGCACAAACTTTGAAGGGACGATCACTGTGTATGCTCCGTAGTTTTCGAAGTTACGCAAGAGTTTTGGTGAAATATCGTTTTGCAGAAACGAGAGGATAGCGACCGGGTCTTCTTTCGTAGCAGCGAGGATCATACCGAGGTAGGTCGAGGTGTTGTACGAGTACGGTTCCCTATTCTTTGGAAATACAAAGACATTCTTGTCTTCGATGTGCTGTCGAGCCGGCGCTTCTTTGTTATTGGTGAATAACAGCGCCTCTTTACGTTGCGACCTCACACATTCTGCTATCTCTACCGCATGCTTACCGCCGGAAGCGCTCACGATGACGATCGTGTCGATATCCGAAAGTTTCTGAAGCGCCTCGCGGTAGGTGCTTTCGTCTGCAAAATACGCCGCGTACTGATCGAAGATGATGCGGCCGGTCGAAAGTGCGTTCACACTGCCGAGCACCAGGAAACGGGTACCGGCTGAGAACTCCACTGGCGGCAGTGTTGTCGCAGCAAACAGCTCAAGAGCACCCTCGACGACAGTATCAAGCTCAGGAATGTTCTTGATGTCGAATGTGCGCAGTGTGTCGAGAGCGCTCGCCATACGCTAGATCTGGTTTATGTTACTGCAATCAATGCGGGAAAGAATGTAGTCTTCTGCTTCATTGACCGAATCAACAACTTGGTAGAGGTCTAGGTCTTCAGGGCTAATGGTCTCGTATTTCGCAAGAAGCTGCTCTTCGAAGATCTTAACGAAAGGCTCCCAGAAAGCTCTGTTGTACAACACGATTGGAATAGGTGCTATCTTCTTGGTTTGGATAAGGGTAAGCATCTCGAAGAGTTCGTCGAGAGTGCCGAAGCCGCCCGGAAAATAAATGTACACTTCCGACGCGAACGCAAGCATCACGCGGCGAGAGAAGAAGAAATCGAAAGTGAGCGATTCCGTGGTGTACGGATTGAGCTTTTGCTCGTACGGGAGTTTGATATTGAAGCCGACAGATTTACCACCGACCTTGAAACCTCCTACATTGGCTGCCTCCATGATGCCGGGACCGCCGCCGGTGATTATCGAAAAACCTTTCTTAGCAAGGCGAGCCGATAGCTCTTCAGCGGCTTTGTAGTCAGGATGACCAGGATTGGAACGTGCACTGCCGTACATAGTTGCCGACAGCCCGTGTCGGCGAAGCATTTCAAAGCCCTGCACGAACTCTGACATGATCCTGAACACACGCCAGGACTGCACCGCATCTCCATGCTCGCCTGTAGGATCGAGAAGATCGGTCACAACACGACAGAAGTTCTCTGACTTATGAACTTTTACCTTCTTACGAAATAACTTACCTACCATGATCGTAGTAAGTGTAGCATTAAAACGGCATTGGGTACTGTGCAAATTCGGGGAGAAGTGGTTTGTCAAAAAGAAGTCGCGAAGCGACCTCAGCGTGACAGAGTGCGCCAGTCATCGCGTTGTGCGGTTCTGGTTCGCTCGGAATACCGCAGTAGTTCAGTACCGCATCGAGGTCGAGCGCGGAGCGGCGGTGCTGCTCGTCTATAGGTGGCGGCAAGCCGCGCTTCACGATGTGCACGAACGCAAGCGTATGCGTATCGATGGTTCGATGCGCAAGATCCCACGAAAGACCAGCCCGACCGGCAGCTGCCCGAAGCATGTCTCTATCAAAAGAAGGATTCTGTCCGGTGATGGTGCGATCAGCGAGGTGTTGCGACCACTCAAGGAACTGGGTGACCAATTCTGCCTCGCTCATTTTGTTCGGATCAGTGACCTCAGCTTCAGAGAATCCATTTACCGCGAGCGCATCTTCCATGATGTGTGCACCATCCCACCCGGCACTCGCCATAAAAACGGTGCTCTGGGTTAGAAAGATCGAGTGCGCCGACCGAAACAAGCGAACATCGCTCTGCACTCAAACCTGAAGCTTCTACATCAACGACTAACATACTAGATCTTGGTTTTATTACGCTCGACATCATGCACCTTTGCGAAGGCTGCTCCGAAGTAAATAAAGGAAGCTGATACATAGACCCACAGCAGCAGGATGAGTGCCACCCCTGCTCCGCCGAACAGGCCCGGTACCGGCGTGAGGGCGATGTGTATTGAAACCATTGTCTTTGCCAGCGAGAACAGCACAGCGGCTATGAATGCACCGTAAAAGCGACTTCCTAGTGAAGGAAGGTTGCCGAGCGGCAGAATCGAATAGCAGAGTGTGAAAAGTACAGTGAGCGCTGCAATATACACAAAGAAGGTAGCATAAGCGCGTCCTTCAAGTTCATCAAAGAAAAGAGCGAAACCGAACTCAGCTGCAATGAGCGCTGCAATGAAGAACTGGAGGAGAAAGATGCAGAAGAGAGCGCGCAAGAACTTTCTAAATAAGCCTTCAATACCAGAAGGCGGGTAATCCCAGAGTCGATGGAAACCTTCGGTAAGGGTATTGAAGAAGACGAGCACTGCCAGGAAAAGAAAGACGCAGCTGCCGATAGGAGCGAGTGAGAGGATCGGTGAGTTCGGAAGCTCGTTCACTGCTGTCTTGAGTAGCGTAAGCACGCCAGTACCCATACTACTTCCCCACGAAAGCATGACTTTTGTGACCAGATCTTCACCAAAAAAGAGACTCACAACATACACCGAGGTAAAGATGAGCGGTACCAGGGCAAATACCGCGTAGTACGAGACAGCCGCAGCCATTACTTCGCTGCCGCGATTGAACCAGAGCAAAAGCGCTTCGTTGATCAGTTTGAAAAAATTCCTCATAGCTTATGCGCTGTAGTGGTTATATTCTAGCATTTCTATTTT
Organism: uncultured Candidatus Saccharibacteria bacterium; assembly: GCA_964442205.1. Lineage (GTDB taxonomy): Bacteria > Patescibacteriota > Minisyncoccia > Phycocordibacterales > UBA918 > OLB19. The sequence goes on from CAYTYF010000027.1 coordinate 4,472, forward strand.
CCTAATTGGCCGAAAATCACTGAGAGAAAGTCCAAAACCGCTACAGTGCGCGGCGGACAAGAAAAAAGATCTGAATGGGACAACTGTCCAGTGAAGATCTTTTTTTGACGTCCAACAAAGCAATGTAGTGGTTTTGGACTTTCTCATATGCCTTTGCAGTTGGAGGCCGGAGTATACCCCTTACTTACTGCCTCCTCCTTCGACTTAAAAAAGATCTTGTTCTCCTCCTTTATCTGCTTCGCGCCTGGACAGGTCAATAGGTGGAATTTTGTGCCGTTCTTTGAGCCTACGTACTGAGCTTCCCCTGTTTCACCTGCTACTTGAGCGAACTGAGCGGTCTCGACAGGCTCAGGTTCTGGTTCAGGTTTCGCTAGTGGGACCGGCGGCTGACCCTTTGGCTCAGAAAGGACTACGGCTGCCACTTGAGGCTTCATTTCAGCCATTTCCCCGCCCTGCGACACTCTACCCAGCCCAAAAGAGCCTGCTGCAACGATAATAAGCAGCAAAGCGGTAAAAACCGTATCGCTTTGCAGGAACGCCTTGAATTTACTAACAATATCTTGTATACTGGCGCCCATTGTTTTCAAGCATTATACCGTAACCACATATGGCAACTAAAAAGGCCGCGGGTACAGCAAAAAACCTGCGTGACTCACAACCAAAATATCTCGGCGTCAAGCGCAACCACGGCCAGAAGGTGAAGACCGGGCAGATCATAGTGCGTCAGCGCGGCACCAAGATGGAGCCAGGCAAGAACGTACGTGCCGGCCACGATCACACTCTCTTCGCAATGAAGGACGGCGTTGTATCTTTCCGCAACATGCGCAAGACGAAGTTCGATGGGACTGTTCGAACTAAGAAGGCTGTCGACGTAGCGTAGTAAGTTTGCCTGAAAAGTTTCATCTACTTCGTTGTCTTCATCGTTCGAGCGCTCACCGTACATCGAGTACGACTCACGCTCTCACGACTTGACGCCTCGTACCTGAAAGCTTTTAAGGTAAACTTAGAAAAAAGCGCGCCCCCTACGGGCGCGCTTTTTAATTTTCTTAACGCTCTATCGTAACTGACTCAATGACAACAGGCTCGACCGGCAGGTCGCCCACTCCTGTCTCTGTGCTGCTTATAGCATCAACCACATCCATACCTGCTACAACATGTCCGAATACTGGATGACTAGAACCTGCTGGAGGCTTGTTGTAGTCAAGACCGAGGTTGTCGACAGTGTTGATGAAGAACTGACTGCCGCCTGAGTTGGGCTGACCGGTGTTGGCCATGGCGATAGTTCCGCGTACGTTCGAGAGACGTGGGTCCTCAACAAACTCATCCTGGATCGTGTAGCCTGGACCGCCAGTGCCGTAGATAGCTGCGTTGTCACCCTTTGAGTTAGGATCGCCACCCTGGATCATGAATCCATCGATAACGCGGTGGAACTTGGTGCCATTGTAAAAACCTGATTCTGCCAGCTTCACGAAGTTGCCCACCGTCACCGGCATTGCATCCTCGTAAAGCTCGAGCGTTACCACTCCCCTGTTGGTCTTGAATACTGCTTTTGGATTCATAGTATTTATATTTGCTTCTGCTTGGTTAACTCTCTCTATTTCTTCTGGAGGGACAGGTCCATCGAGCTCAAAAGCGTCCTCGTC